>JAABPW010000135.1 GCA_011391785.1 Verrucomicrobiota bacterium | reverse complement strand
CTCGGCGAACCAGCTATTGGGCATCATCGGATGGCCGGCAAGCTGCAGGCCGGGCAGGAACCGGTTGAGCACGAAGGTGGCTTCCTCCTGCAGGACCGGCTTGATCTGGATAATGGCCCGCAGCGTGAAGGCCAGGACGAGGGCGGCCGCGCCAGCCCAGAACAGGCGGTTCCGGGGAAACCAGCGGATGGCCGCCAATGCGGTGAGGGTACCCAGGCCACCGCACAGCAGGACGAAAGGAATGGAGAACAGCGCGGTCCATATGGCAAACCCTATCCCCAGTTGCTCGTGGATGGCATAGGCGCTGGCGAAGGGGATCATCAGGAAGAAGAAGGCCCATGAGCTCAGCAGGGTGGATTCAATGAACTTGTAGGTGACCAGGGCGCGGGTGTCGAGCGGCGCTGTCAGGAGAAACAGGGTTTCACGGGACCGGAAGATCGTGGAGTAGGAGGTGATGAGGTTGGACATGATGAGCATCACTCCCAATCCGAGAAAGAACAGCGAAAAGAGGCGGCGTGTGATCATGAAGCCGCCCCCGCCTAATCCCGATAGAAATTGGAATCCCTCCAGGAACATGAAGAAAAAGCCGCCCATCATGCCGGAAGCGAACAGGAGGATGAATACCACCTTGAAGATGGATTCCCTCTGGAGAATGCGCCGCAGGTTGCGGAGCGCATGCCAGTCCTTGATCCAGATGGCGGTGAGCGGGGTCATGGGGTGGGCAGGCGGCCGGGGTTCGGGGTTTCGGTGAGGGAAAGGAAGATATCCTCCAGGTTCCCGCTCTTTCCAAACTGGGTGCGCAACTCGCTCATTTTTCCCAGGGCAATCAGGCGGCCGCCCGAAATAATGCCGATCCGGTCCGCGATGTCCTCCGCCAGGGCCAGGATGTGGGTGGTCAGCAGGATCGTCATGCCGTCGCGCACCTTGGCCCGGAGCACGTCCTTGATCATGCGGATGGAGTGGGGGTCGAGCCCGATCAGGGGTTCGTCGATGAAGATGACCCGGGGATTATGGATGAAGGTGGCGATATAGAGCAGGCGTTGGCGCATGCCGTGGGACAGCTCGCCGATCAGGGCGTTGCGAACCTCCTGAAGCCCGAACTGGTGCAGGGCTTCGCCGATGCGGGTGTGGAGATCCGGCGGGGCGATATTGTAGAGCCCGGCGACAAATTTCAGAAACTCAACGGGGGTGAGCCGGTCGTACAGGAACGGCATGTCGGGGATGTAGCCCATGATCTGCTTGGCCTCGACCGGTTGCTGCCGGATATCAAAGCCGCCGATGCGGATCGTTCCGCTGTCGGGCCGGATCAGCCCGGTCAGCATCTTGATGGTGGTGGTCTTTCCGGCTCCGTTCGGCCCGAGGAAGCAGAACAGCTCGCCGGCCGGGATTTCGAGCGAAAGATCCTTCACCGCCTGCACGGCGCCGAAACTTTTGTTGAGATGCTGGATTGAGATCATAGGATTTCCACTTTCAACTGGCCGATGACACCCATCAGTTTCATTTGCTCGCCGAGTTCGCCCTCCACCAGCGAGATATAACCGGCATTCACGGCGGGAAGGCCGCGGGTGGGATCCATGTCCAGCCAGTGGTCGACATAGACCGATGGCCAGGCGTGATAATAGAATTTTCCCTCGTGAAGCGTCACCCCGACCCGGATCCTGGCGGGGAGTCCGGCGGCCCGGGCGAGGCCCACGAACAGATAGGTGTGCTCATTGCAGTCGCCTTCCGGGGTTTGCAGCACATCCAGCGCCGAGGGCAGGCTGACGGTGGGCTTTTTGGCGACATGGGTATTGACCCACTGGTAGATCGCCAGGGCGGCCTCGAGGCGGTTGGTGCGGGTTCCGACGATTTCCCGCGCCTTGTCGATCATGCGCCGGTCACTGGCCTGGATGAAGGCGGTTGAACCCAGCCAGGGCTCCAGGCCCCGGGGCAGGGGGGCTTCAGCCATCCCGGCTACGGGAAGCGTGTCGGCTTTCACGATGATCTCGGCCGTGTTGGTGCCCACGGAGACGACTTCCTGCCGGCTGTTTTCAAGTTGTTCCCGGGTTAGGTTGACTCCGGTCAGGCGGAGTCGCACGGCAGGTTGGGATGAGAGGCGGTTCACATCGCCCCGGATCGGTACGGCCAGTGAGGTCAGGAGATCCCCGGTGTCGGCGGACTTGGCCGGGGACAGGGCCTCCTGGGAGGTGCAGCTTTCCATGGCCCAGCCAAAAGGCGTCAGTTGCCGGATCATTACTCCGTCGGCATCCATCCAGGACAGGGTTTCCATGCCATCCATCCTGGCGGCCAGCACGGTGGTTTCGTTGGTCTGGTTGCGCAGGATAAGGGTTTCCCGGCGCAGGGCGCGGACGGTCACGTTCTGGGCGGCCAGGGTGATGGGATTGAATACCCGGAGTGTGACCTGGCGACCCGGGGTCAGGGACTTGAGCGTCATTTCCGTCATGGGCGAATAGATCACGGCGTCATCAGGGATGGTGACCGTGAGGTTCTGGATGGAGCTTGCGCTCTTGATTTTGACGTCAAAGACGTTGCCTTGCTGGCGTTGCCCGTCAACGGTGATGGTGTAGCCGGAGGACGAGAGCCCGAAATGGAACAGTTGCAGTTTGTACAGGGCATCCACGGTGGCGTCCGAGGTGACGTTGATGCGCTGGCGTGAGCCCATGACCGTCAGGGTGAGGAGGGTGCGGTTGTTGATGCGGTATTGGCGCAAGGCGTTTTTCTCGTCGATATCCACCGAGGTGTGGGAATAGCCGATGGATTTTCCCTGGAAGGTGATGACCATCCATCGGTCCATGATCATGAGGCCCCGGCCGAGGAATGTCCGGTAGCCCGAGGAGGCGCGATCCAGCAGGCTGGGATAGGCCTCGTACAGGACCAGCCAGCCCATCGCCCCCAACCAGAGGACCAGAGTCGACACGATGATGATGGCGCGTTTGGTCACAGGCGAATAGGTAACACTTCCAAAAGGCGGATTAAAGGGAAATTCTCCCCATCCGTGTTATCCATCCTTACCGGGACGCCGGCTTACTACGGTGGCGGCGTCTCCACAGGCGGAGCCGCTCAGTTGTAGGGGGTGCCCCGCCACCTTGCGTGGCGGGAACCGAACATTTTCGCGACCCGTGGCACCCCTTCGACTTCGCTCAGGGCAGGAAGGCCACGGGGACGCTCCTCCCTGTAGCTGACCCCTTGCTCCCGCCCTTGACTTTCTCTAAAAATAATGATCTAAACCGGTTTAGATGACACTTTCAAGGATAAAGCAGGGGACCAGGATACGGGATGTGGCCGAGGCGGCCGGGGTATCCAGGACGACCGTTTCGCTGGTGGTGAATGGCCGGGCAGGGCAGGTTGGAATCTGTCCTGCCACCCGCCAGCGGGTGGAGGCCATGGTTCGCCAGATGGGTTATGTGCCAAGTCCCGCTGCCCGCGACATGGCGCTGGGGCGCACCGGGGTTATCGTGGCGGTAGCGCCGCCGGTCAGTCAGGTGCCGCCTGTGGTGCTTCCCGAGCCGGTGCCGCAACCAGTGGAAGTGTCACCGCCTGCTGAAGAAGTTGTCATCCCGGAGGCAGCGTCACCGCCAGTTCAGGCAGAGGAATCAGCGCCGGGGGTAGAGGATACCGGGCCGGCGGAAACTGGTGTAGCCGTTGAGCTGGCAGAACCCGTCACGCAACCCCGAGAAGCTGTTGAGCCTGAACCCGTGGTGGTGCCCGAGCCAGTGATCCCCGTGGTGGCCGATCCGGTTATTCCGGCCGAGCCACCAGTAGAACCTAAAGCTGAAGCTGAGCTTCCCGCTGAGCGCGAGCCGCGACCGGTTGTGGTTGAGCCAGCGCCAGTTGAGGAAACTGTGCCCATCATTTCGGAACCGACGCAACCGGAGCCAGCGCCTGTGGTCCCCGAGCCTCCGCCTGAAGTGCCGGTGCAGGCGCCTGTCGTTGTCCCCCAGCCGGTCATCGTTCCTGAGCCTGTCCGCCCCGTAGAGCCGGAGCCAGCCCCCGCCGTGGTGCCAGAGCCACCCATCGAAGCCAAGCCAGAGCCAGTTCCTGCACAGGCGTCCCCTGAACCGTTGCCAATCATTCCGGGCCCCATACAGCCGGTGCCTTTTCCCGAGGTGCCCGAATCACCAGCTGAAGAACCGGCACAGGAGTCGGCCACCGCAGAAGATCAGGAACCACCCGCGGACCAAACAAAGATTGAACCACTCGAACCTGTCCCATAAACCAAGATATATCCATGATTTATCGATAAATCATGGAC
>JAABPW010000134.1 GCA_011391785.1 Verrucomicrobiota bacterium | reverse complement strand
TCCCGTTCGGGGGTGGCCATTTTGGCCTGGTCGGGTTTCAGGCCGCGCGAGGCCAGGAGCAGGTCGCGGGTCTCGTAGATGCGGCGCCAGATGCGGCGCAGGAACCGGTAGGACCCTTCAACGGCGGCATCATTCCACTCGGCGTCCTTTTCGGGCGGGCCGATGAAGAGCGTGTAAAGGCGCACGGTGTCGGCGCCATGCTCGCGGATCAGCTCGTCGGGCGAGACCACGTTGCCCTTGGACTTCGACATCTTGTAGAGCTGGCCATCCTTCTCGCTGCGTTTGCAGATCATGCCCTGGGTGAAGAGGGCGTTGAACGGCTCGCGGAACGAGCAGGTGTCGGCGTCGTGCAGCACCTTGAGGATGAAGCGGGAATAGAGGAGGTGGAGCACGGCATGCTCGATGCCGCCGATATACTGGTCCACCGGCAGCCAGTAATCCACATCCGCCTTGTTGTAGGGAACGGTGGTGTCGCGCGGGTTGACGTAGCGCAGGTAGTACCAGCAGGAGCACAGCCACTGGGCGAGGGTGTCGGTCTCGCGTCGTGCCGGCTTGCCGCACTTGGGGCAGGTGGTCTGGATAAAACCCTCATGGGCGGCGAGCGGATTGCCGCGTTCCGCCTTGAAATCCACGTCGTCGGGGAGCAGGACCGGCAGGTCCTTCTCCGGCACAGGCACGGCGCCGCAGTCGGAGCAGTGGATGATCGGGATCGGGGAACCCCAGTAGCGCTGGCGGCTGATCAGCCAGTCGCGGATGCGGTAGTTGGTGGTGAAGTCGCCGAAGCCCTTGTCCTTGGCGAGCTGGATGATGTCGGTCATGGCCTCGCGGTTGTTCCGCCCGTTGAAGGGGGCGGAATTGACCATGGCGCCATCCTCGACATAGGCTTCCTTCATGGCGGTCGTGGTGAGGGGGCTTTCCGGATTCTGGATGACGACCTTGATGGGCAGGGCATAGGCCTTGGCGAACTCGAAGTCGCGCTGGTCGTGGGCGGGGACGGCCATGACGGCGCCGGTGCCGTATTCCATCAGGACGTAATTGGTGATCCAGAGCGGCGCGAGCTCGCCGTTGTAGGGATTGCGCACGTGGAATCCGGTGAAGACGCCTTCCTTTTTGGTGGCCTCATCGGTCCGTTCCGCGGCCGAGACCATCTTTTCCTTTTCAACGAAGGCCCGGATTTCCGCGGCGCGCGGGTTGTCCTTGAGCAGCTTCTCCACCAGGGGGTGCTCGGGGGCCAGCGCCATGAAGGTGACGCCGTAGATGGTGTCGGGGCGTGTGGTGAAAACGGGACAGGGGTCGCCGGTTTCAGCGATGGTGAACTCCACGCGGGCGCCGGTGGAACGGCCGATCCAGTTGCCCTGCATGGTGCGGACCTTTTCCGGCCATTTGTCGAGCAGGGAAAGGTCATCGAGGAGTTTTCCGGCGTATTCGGTGATCTTGAAGAACCACTGGGTCAGGTCTTTCTTGACCACCTTGCGGCCGCAACGCTCGCAGGTGCCGTCGGCGAGGACCTCCTCATTGGCCAGGGTGGTGCAGTAGTCGCACCAGTTGACCGGGGCGTTTTTCCGGAAGGCGAGGCCGCGCTCATGGAGCTTCAGGAAGACCCATTGCGTCCACTTGTAGTAATCCGGGTGGCAGGTGGCGATTTCCCGGTCCCAGTCATAGGCGATGCCCCAGGATTGGAGCTGCAGCTTCATCTGCTGGATGTTCTTGTAGGTCCATTCCTTCGGGTGGACGCCGCGCTGCTTGGCGGCATTTTCGGCGGGCAGGCCGAAGGCGTCCCACCCCATCGGGGACAGCACCCGGAAGCCACGGACCATCTTATAGCGGGTTACGGCGTCGCCGATGATGTAATTGCGGCCGTGCCCCACGTGCATGGTGCCGGACGGGTAGGGGAACATGGTGAGGCAATAGTACTTCTTGTCATGGATGGAGGTGTCCACCTTGAACACCTTCTGGTCGGCCCAGTACTGCTGCCATTTCGGCTCGATTTCAAAAAACGGATATTTTTCTTTCATGGTCACAACTCCAAATGGAGCGGGGACTATACCCGAAAACAAGCGGGATTCAAGCCGGAGAAAAGGGAGTGTTCAGTTGTCAGTGTTCAGTATTCAGGCTTAACACCGAATACTGAACACTGAACACTCGTTTTCCTATTGCAGCGGGGGCGGCTTGGGAAGATCCTTCAGGCATTCCCCGGCCTTCAGGATCTCTGAATCCGGCAGGTGGTAATCGGTCAGTTTCCCGTCCAGGTAGGCCTGATATCCGCTCAGGTCCATGATGCCGTGGCCGGACCAGTTCATGACGATGACCTTCTCCTTGCCTTCCTCCTTGGCCCTGTTCGCCTCACGGATGGTCATGGCGATGGCGTGGGAGGTTTCGGGGGCGGGGATGAACCCTTCAGTCTGCGAGAAGAGCATCGCGGCCCGGTAGCACTCGAGCTGCGGGATGGCGACGGCCTCCATGAGCCCCTCGCGCATGGCGTGACTGACGAGCGGGGCCATGCCGTGGTAGCGCAGGCCACCGGCGTGAATCGGCGCGGGGACATAGGTGTGGCCGAGGCTGTACATGGGAAGCAGGGGCGTCATCATGGCGACATCCCCAGAATCGTAGGTGAAAATGCCGCGGGTCATTTTCGGGCAGGCGGCGGGCTCGACGGCGATGATGCGCGGGTTTTTTGTCCCGGCGATCTTGTCGGCCATGAACGGGAAGCTGAGGCCGGCGAAGTTGGAGCCGCCGCCAGCGCAGCCGATGACGACATCCGGATAGAGCCCGATCTTGTCGAACTGTTTCTTGGCCTCCAGACCGATGATGGTCTGGTGCAGGAGGACGTGGTTCAGCACGCTGCCGAGGGCATAACGGGTGTCCTTGTGGGTCACGCAGTCCTCGATGGCTTCACTGATGGCGATGGCCAGGCTACCCGGGCAGTCGGGGTCCTTGGCCAGGATGTCGCGGCCGGCATTGGTTTCATTGCTCGGGCTGGCGATACACTGGGCGCCCCAGGTTTGCATCATGATCTTGCGGAAGGGTTTCTGGTCGAAGCTGATCTTGACCATGTAGACTTTGCATTCCAGGCCGAACATCTGGCAGGCCATGGCGAGGGAACTACCCCACTGGCCAGCACCCGTTTCGGTCGAGAGGCGCTTGATGCCGAACACCTTGTTGTAGTAGGCCTGCGGGACGGCGGTATTGGGCTTATGGCTCCCGGGAGCGGAGACGCCCTCGTTCTTGTAGAAGATCTTGGCCGGGGTTCCCAGGGCCTTTTCCAGGCGGGTGGCGCGGCACAGGGGACTGGGACGCCACTGCCAGAGGATTTGCAGGACCTCGTCGGGGATGTCGATCCAGCGCTGGGTGCTGACTTCCTGCTCGATCAGGTTCATGGGGAAAACGGGGGCGAGCATGTCCGGGGTGAGGGGTTTGCCGTTCGGGGCAAGCGGCGGGGGCATGGCATGGGGGAAGTCGGCTGCGATGTTGTACCACTGCCGGGGCATCTCGTCTTCGTTCAGGAATACCTTGATCTGGTCCATGATGATCCTCCGCTATTCACTAATTAGGTTGCAAAAAAAACAAGCCGCCATTATGGCGCGCTTGTTTCTTCAGGCAAGGACAAAGTTGGGCGTCTGCAAGGGAGGGGGGCGTCCCCGTGGCCTTCCTGCCCTGAGCGAAGTCGAAGGGGGGCCACGGGTCGCAAAAATGTTCGGTTCCCGCCACGCAAGGTGGCGGGGCACCCCCTCTAAATGACCCATTACCGGCGTCTATTGCCCGACCAGGATGTTTTTTTCCCACTGGCCTGTCAGGCGGTTGCCGTCGGCGGCGGTGTAGGTGCCCGGGCCGTCCATCATGTCATTTTTCCATGACCCCTCGTAGAAATCGCCTGCCGCGGACTTGAACGAGCCCTGTCCCGAGACGAGGGTTCCCTTTTTCCAGATTCCCGTGATGGTTCCGCCGTTGACAAAGGTGTAGGTGCCTGCCCCCTCCATCATGTTGGCTTTCCAGGCTCCCTCGTATTTATCGCCGTTGGCAAAGTTCTCCGTGCCCTTTCCCTCCCGCATGCCGGCCTTCCATTCGCCCGCATACCGGTTCCCGGCAGCCAGGCCCAGGGTTCCCTTGCCATTCCGTTTCCCGTCAAGGAACTGCCCGGTATAGCGGGAGCCATCGGTGAATGACAGTTGCCCCTCGTAAGGCTCGGTGGTGGAGGGAGGGTGCCCGATATACCGGGCACCATTGTAATATTCCAACGTGACCTTTCCATCCGCGTCGGGGACCGG
>JAABPW010000133.1 GCA_011391785.1 Verrucomicrobiota bacterium | reverse complement strand
GGGGGAGAGCCGGGCTGAAGTGCTGCTCCGGCAAAAAGGCTACAAGATCCTCAGCCGCCGGTTCCGGGTTACCGTGCGTGATGAGTTCGACCTGGTGGCGCGCGACGGTGACACCCTGGTGTTCGTCGAGGTCAAGACCCGGCGGCGTGAAACCCATGGCCGCCCCATTGAGTCGGTTGACCGGCGGAAGCGACACGTGTTGTCGCGCGCGGCGGTGCGGTATCTGAAGCGGCTGGACAATCCCGTCAATTTCAGGTTTGACGTTGTCGAGGTTGTCGGGACCGAAGGTGGGGTGGATCCCGTGGTCCGTCATGTGGAAAACGCATTTTCGCTCGATCGCTGCTACGTTCTGCCCTGGTGATATTTTCCTGCGCTTTGTGGTTGCGTGGATGGAAAAGTTTGATATAGTCCCGCCCTTCTATTTTGACGAAGCGCCCATCGTCTATCGGTCAGGACATCAGGTTTTCATCCTGGTAAGCCGGGTTCGACTCCCGGTGGGCGCGCCACTTTTTTGTCCCTTTACACTCCCTTTGCTTTGACGTATCGTTTGCCCGGTTCTTACGGTGTTTCAGGTTGTCATTTCAGGGGTGAATAGCATGTCAGGGAAGACGGTTCAGAAGAGTAAGTTCAAGCGCGTCCTGTTGAAGCTCAGCGGAGAGGTTCTGGCAGGCAAAAAAAGCGGTCTGAGCATTGATCCCGAGGTGCTGGCAGGGTTTGCCCGCCAGATCAAGGCCGTCAAGCGGATGGAGATTGAGATTGCCATCGTGGTTGGCGGCGGGAATATTTTTCGCGGGCATGTCGGCGAGAGCCGGGGCATGGACCGAACGACCGGAGACTACATGGGCATGCTTGCCACGGTCATCAACGCGCTGGCCATCCAGGATGCCCTGGAAAAGGAAGGCGTTGACACGCGGGTGCAGACGGCCATCGAGATGCGCCAGGTTGCCGAACCGTTCATTCGCCGCCGCGCCATGCGGCACCTCGCCAAGGGGCGGGTCGTGATTTTCGGGGGAGGGACGGGCAATCCCTATTTCAGTACGGATACGGCCGCTGCGCTTCGTGCTTCCGAGATGGATGCCGATGCCCTGCTGAAGGCGACCAAGGTGGACGGCGTGTACACCGCCGACCCGGTCAAGAACCCGGCGGCCAAGCGTTATGCGCGCCTCAGTTATCAGGAGGCGATCGAGAAACAGCTGAAGGTCATGGATGCCGCCGCCTTTGCACTCTGCATGGAGAACTCTATCCCGATTGTCGTGTTTGATTTCTTCAAGGAAGGTAATTTACAGAAGGTCTTGGCCGGGGAAACCATCGGGACCCTGGTCTCGGAATAGGAGGATTTGATGGAATCGCTTGATGATGTTCTACTCGAGGCGGATGACAAGATGACGAAGTGCCTGGCTTTCCTGCATCAGGAATTCACCGGGTTGCGGACCGGGAAAGCTTCGCCCAGCCTGGTTGAAAACGTGATGGTCCCTTACTATGGAGCCCTGACCCGGTTGCGTGAGATCGGCGGAATCTCGACGCCTGAGCCGCGGATGATCGTGATCAATTCCTATGATCCCACCGCGTTGCCTGCAATTGAAAAAGCCATTCTGGCGGCGAACCTCGGGGTAACGCCCATGAACGATGGCCGTGTCATCCGCATTGTGATCCCCGAGCTGAGCGAAGAGCGCCGCAAGGAACTCGTCAAGGTGGCCAAGCGCATGTCGGAGGAGGGGCGCGTCGCGGTCCGGAATATCCGTCGTGAGGCGAATGAGCAGATCAAGGCGCTCCAGAAGGACGGGAAGATCACCGAGGACGAGCGGGATCAGGGGCTGGCACAGGTCCAGAAGGAGACGGATTCCTTTATCGCCAAAATTGACGCGACTCTGGCTTCCAAGGAAAAGGAAGTCCTGATCGTTTGACCAGCGGGGTGATTCTGTTATTATTGTGTTTTGTGCGGCGGCTATGACCAGGGTTTTACTGATTGGAGAATTCCATGAGCGATGACATGAAGCCTGAGGACAGTGCGATTCCGCCACGGGTGACCATTAAGGTTCCGGGGCAGTCCGGCGATGTATCGGAGGCGCAGACGGCCGCCACTCTTCCCGGCAACAAGAAAAAGACCGCTCGCATTTCGCTCGATCAAACCACGGCTGAACCCGGGGCGACCCAGGCCTCGCCAGTGGGGGGGATCGGATACGCTTCAAAGACGATTCGTTTAGCCCCTGCCATGACTGGCCAGATGGCGGTTATTCCTCCTGCTCCGGTGGGGAAAGTGTCCAGTGGTTCCGTTATGTCCGAAGAAGCCAAGCGAGCCACATCCCGTATTCCCCTGGAGGCGATCCTGTCTCAAACGACGCCCAGTGCCCCGAGCGGCATGGAGTCGGCCCCGAAGACGATCAAGGTCAAGCGTCCCACTATTTCAATTGCCCCGAAGGTGACCGGTATGACGGGGGGCGAGCCGGTTGTTGCGGCGCCGCCTGTGGCCGCAGCGACGTCCAAGAGTCAGACCGCCCGGGTGGATATTGCCCCTGAAGAGCTGGCCGAGCCTCAGCAGACGCAGAAAAAGACCATCAAGATCCGTCGTGCCGAAGGGCCTGCTGGCGACGGAGGGGCCCGGCGCATGGTGAATGTGGCGCGCGCGGAAGCCGCTATCGCTAATGAGGCGGCGGGTTCGGGTGGTGTTCCGGCTCCCCATTGGATTTTTCCGGTGACGGCGGCGGTGGCCATGCTGGTGTTGTGTTTCCTGATATATCTCCTGTCTGCCCAGGCGTTTCCCAATCTGGGGTGGTCAATCTGAGTTCGATGATTCTTAGCGAAAGTGGAGGATTTATATGGCCGGTTCTAATGTGATTCAAATCAAGGGTGGCAACTGGAAGACCGATGTGCTGGAGGCGACCCTTCCCGTAGTTGTTGATTTCTGGGCCGAATGGTGCGGTCCGTGCAAAATGATTGCTCCGATTCTTGATGATCTCTCCACGGAGATGGCTGACAAAATCAAAATTGCCAAGGTCAATGTGGATGAGAATCGCGATCTGGCGACGCAGTTCGGGATCCGGTCCATTCCCTGCCTCCTGATTTTCAAGGGTGGCCAGGTAAAGGGGCAGATGGTTGGCGCCATGAGCAAGACCCAGCTGAAGGAAAAGCTGTCCGCCTACCTCTGATGATCTGCCGCTAAACCCAGAGCTGGCGGTCCAGGGTCCGGTACTGGATGGCTTCCTGCATGTGGTGGGCCTCGATCGTTTCCCTGCCTTCAAGGTCTGCAATGGTGCGGGCCACCTTGATGATGCGGTCGTAGGCCCTCGCGCTGAAGTTCAGTTCCGTGATTGCCATTTTCAGGATGTCCTGGGCCTCGCGGTTCACGGGGCAGAATTTCACGACATCCTTCGCCCTCATGCCCGCATTGCAGTGGACCCGCCGTAACCCCTTGAATCGTTCCAGTTGGATGCGCCGCGCCGTCATCACCCGTGCCCGGATAACCGCCGAGCTTTCACCCGGCACGATGGCCGATAACTCCTGGTAGCGGATGGCAGGCACCTCGACATGCAAGTCGATGCGATCAAGCAGGGGGCCGGAGATCTTGTTGCGATAGTTCTGGATTTGCGACGGCCTGCACCGGCATTCCCGCTTGGGATCGCCGTAATAGCCGCAGGCGCAGGGGTTCATGGCGGCCACCAGCATGAACTGGCAGGGGAAGGTCACGGCCGCGGCCGCCCGTGAGATGGTGACATGCCCGTCTTCCAGTGGTTGCCGAAGCACCTCCAGAACATTGCGGTGGAATTCGGGAAGTTCATCCAGGAATAACACGCCCCGGTGCGCCAGGCTGACTTCGCCCGGCATGGGGTGACTTCCGCCCCCCAGGAGCCCCGCATCGGAAATCGTATGGTGTGGAGCGCGGAAGGGCCGCCGGATGACCAGCGCCTGGTGCGGACTCAGGATGCCGGCAATGCTGTGGATCTTGGTCGTTTCGAGAGCCTCGTCCAGTGTCATCGAAGGAAGGATCGAGGCGATTCTTCGTGCGATCATGCTTTTTCCTGTGCCCGGCGATCCGATGAGGATCAGGTTATGGCCGCCGGTGGCGGAAATTTCGGCGGCGCGCTTGGCGTGCTCCTGACCCTTGACGTCTACAAAATCCTCATCGTGCTCCACCGGAGTGGCGAAGATCTCATCCACCTCGATTTCGTAGGCCGACAGGGTTGCCTTCCCAGCCAGGAAATCAGCGGCTTCCCTCAAATTGCTGACCGGGAACACTTCCAGCCCCCTGACGACTGCCGCCTCTTCGGCGTTTTCCACGGGC
>JAABPW010000132.1 GCA_011391785.1 Verrucomicrobiota bacterium | reverse complement strand
ATCACCTTGTTTCTCAATCACCGGTTGAATGGTGTTGAGGTCGAAGGGGGGAAAATCAAATCAGTCATTGCCCAGGATATTGCCTCGGGAGTGAGGAAGCGGTTTAGCGGGACGCTATTTGCAGACTGTACCGGTGATGGTTGTATGGGGTTTCTGGCGGGTGCCGATTATGAAATAACCGAGAAAGGGCACATGGGGAGCTCGAATCTCTGGCAACTTTCGAACGTTGCAAAGCCCGTCCCGTTTTCCCCTTGCCCGTGGGCGTATAACCTGACTGACAAGCCGTTTCCGGGGAAAAATGGCGGAGATATCAGCAAACAGCTTGGTACCTGGTTCTGGGAAAGCGGTTGCTATCATCATCCGATCAATGATCGTGAGCGGTCCAGGGATAACAATTTCAGGGCCATGTATGGGGCCTGGGATTGCCTGAAGAATGCTCAGAAGAAATTTCCCAACTACGAACTGAAGTGGGCCGCTTATATCACCGGTCCCCGTGAATCGCGGCGGTTGCTGGGGGATGTGATCCTGACCAAGGATCATCTCATGAAAAAGCATGAATTCGAGGATCGCTGTGTGATTACCGGCTGGGATATTGACCTTCATTTGCCGGAACCCGCCTATCAGAAGGGGTTTGAGGGTGATGAATTCATCACCAAGGCCAATTTCACGAGGTATCCCAGGCCGTTCTATGTCCCGTACCGGTGTTTCTATTCCAGGAATATCTCCAACCTGTTCATGGCCGGGCGGGATGTCAGCGTGACACACGAAGCCCTGGGGGCTGTGCGGGTTATGCGGACCTGCGGGCTGATGGGCGAGGTTGTGGGCCTGGCTGCCAGTCTTTGCGTCAAGTTCGAGACCTCGCCACGCGGTGTCTACGAGCAACACCTGGATGACTTGAAGGGGATCATGAAGGGGTGAGGTGCGCCGGCTTCCTGTTACCCGTGAGTGCCGGGGAATAGGTGAACCGCGGATGAACGCGGAAAACGCGGATGGGAAAAATGCCTTATCCGGTGCCGAGTGGGCGTAGCCATGTTCAATCAAGGCCTTCTGCCCTTCCGCATCCTGTCGTCAGCGTCTTCTGCGTTCATCTGCGGTTTGCCTTCTTTCGGCCGGCAGGAGCGTGCTGGAGACTAGTGGGTAACAGAACAAGTCCGCCCGTGAGGAGCCGGTCCGGCCTTTTAAGAAAATGCGTTTCTTGACTCTGGTGCTGTCGGGATGGCAACATGAGCCGCACTTTTTAAAGGGACGCAAGAGTGAAATCGAACCGGCTTGAAGGGCTTGAGACATTTCTGGTTGATCTGATCCAGAGGAAGGACACCTCGCGGATCAAGGACCGGCGAATCCTCTTTCTTCTATGGGTTCTTCACCAGTCTTCGCGTTTGTTCAAGGTGATTGTAAGGAGCCGTCATTTTCTCTATCAGCAGGGTATTATCCGCCACCATACCCTGGGATGCCAGGTCATCAGTATCGGGAACGTGACGGTTGGCGGAACCGGCAAGACTCCGGTGGTGGAAGTGTTCGCCCGTAGCCTGCAGCAGCGGGGCCGCAAGGTGGCCATCCTGAGCCGCGGTTACAAGAAGGCGGAGCCACCGATCGCGGAACGCATCCTGAACAAGGTGCTTCTGCGTGAATCCCGGACCCCGCCGCGGGTGGTCTCCGACGGCAAGAATCTCCTGCTGGATTCCGCCATGGGGGGTGACGAGCCCTACATGCTGGCCTCCAATCTGAAGGATGTGGCGGTGCTGGTGGACAAGGACCGCGTCAAGAGCGGGCGTTACGCCATCAACCGGTTCGGCTGCGACACCCTGATCCTCGACGACGGGTTCCAGTACCTGGCCCTGCGTCATCACCTGGAGATTGTGCTGGTGGATAGCCGTAACCCGTTTGCCAATGGCCACATGCTGCCGCGGGGGCTGCTCCGCGAGGATGTCCGCAACCTGGGTCGGGCTCACTATATTTTCATCACCAAGTGTGACGGTAGCGACAATAGCGCCTTGAAGGCGGAAATCCGGCGCCTGAATGACAAGGCTGAAATAATCGAGTGCACACACCGCGCCCGCTACCTGGAAAATGTTTTTACCACGGCCCGGGAGGAGTTGCCTTTCCTGAAAGGACGCACCGTGGCGGCGGTCTCGGGAATTGCCGTGCCGGCTGGATTTGAGCGGGAACTGGAGAACCTGGGGGCGAAGCTGATTCACCGTGTCCAGTTTGCCGATCATCACCGTTATTCCCAGCAGGAAATCATCGAGGTCATCAACAGCGCCAGGGACATGGGTGCCGAGGCGATCATCACCACCGAGAAGGATGCGGTGCGGTTCCCCAGGCTTGACCGCAGTGACGTCCCGATTTACTTTTTAAGGGTCGATATTGAACTGTTGTCCGGCTCGGAGGATTTCAATGCCTGTATCGCCCGAATCTGTTATCAGTGATGCCCCCCACGGGGCTGGTTCCGCCCGTATCCTGATCGTGAGCGTGAGCTGGCTCGGCGATTGTGTGATGGCCATGCCCGCCTTGTCCGCCCTCCGCAGGCGCCTGTCCGGCGCCACCATCGCGGTGCTGGCCAAGCCCGCCGTGGCACCGCTCTGGTCGCTTTTCCCCGGCGTGGATGAAGTCATTCCGCTCAAGAAGGGGTTTTCCGGAATGCGGGAGACCGTGCGCGCGGTGAGGCGCGGTGGATTTGATTTCGCCTATGTCCTGCCGAAATCCTTCCGGTCCGCCTGGATTCCCTTTGTGGCCCGGGTTCCGGGACGACGGGGCATGCCGGGTCACCGCCGGGACTGGATGCTGACTGAGACGGCGCCTTTGTCAGAGGCGGCCCTGGCTGGGCACCAGTCCCTCGAAATCGCCGAAGTGCTCCATGTCACCGGCGAACTGGACTCCCCGCCGTTTCTGGTTGTTCCGGAAGAGGCGATGAAACGGGCGCAACAGAAGCTGGCGACAGCTGACAAGGGGGGACCCACGGGCGACCTTATTGCCTTTTTCCCGGGAGCGGCCTATGGGCCTGCCAAACGGTGGCCTGCGGAGAACTTTGCCGCAGCAGGGCAGAAGCTGGTGGCGGAGCAGGGCTGCCGGGTGCTGATTCTGGGTAGTCAGGGCGATCGGGCCGTGTGCGACGAGGTGGCGCGGGGCATGGGCGCCGGTGCCGTGAACCTGGCGGGGGCGACGGACTTCCTTGAATTGGCTGGGCTGCTCAGTCTTTGCCGGTGCGTGGTGTCCAATGACAGCGGCGGAATGCATCTTGCGGCCGGGTTGGGCGTGCCTGTGGTTGGCATTTTCGGGTTAACTGATCCGGCCAAGACCGCCCCCGTGGGAACCCGGTGTAAACTTCTCTGCGCGGAGGGAGTGGAGCGATCCCGTGACCTCGCCCGTGATTCCGAGGAAGCGCGCGCGGCCCTGGCCTCTATTTCCGTGGATGCCGTGGTGAATGCCGTGGCATCGATCTCCTCTATTGACTCTGTCCGGCATTGAAGTAGGATTGAACCAACCAAGGAGACGATCCATGAATACAGTTAAAGAATTGCTTTCATCAAAGGGGTCCGCGGTCTTTACCATTGCTCCGGATTCAACCGTCTATGATGCCCTGGTCGTAATGGACCAGAAAGGTGTCGGCGCACTGGTTGTGGTCGCTGGTGGGAAAGTCGCGGGGATCATCTCCGAGCGCGATTACGCCCGGAAAGTCATCCTGAAGAACAAGTTCTCCAAGAACATCCCTGTCAGCGAGATCATGAGCCCTTCACCCATGACGGTGACTCCCGCCCAGAGCATCAAGGAATGCATGGGTTTGATGACCGAAAACCACTACCGGCATCTTCCGGTCGTGGACAGCGGGAAGCTGGTTGGCATCATTTCCATCGGCGACCTCGTCAAGGCCATCATTTCCAGCCAGCAGGCGTTGATCAAGGATCTTGAAAACTACATCGCAGGCGCCCCGGAAGTGCTCTGATCAACCAGCCAACAGAGTATTCCGTTCGTGAGGAGATCGCCAGTAGTCTGATTCATGGAATTGGTATGGCTCTGGCGATAGCGGGGCTGGTCGTGATGGTGGTCTTTGCCGCCATCCGGGGGACAGCCTGGCATGTGGTGAGCTGTTCACTTTACGGGACAACCCTGGTGTTGCTGTTTTCCGCCTCCACGCTCTATCACAGTCTTCCCTGGCCCCGTGTCAGGCGGGTGATGAAGATTTTCGACCATTCCGCCATCTATCTCCTGATTGCCGGAACCTATACGCCATTCCTGCTTGGTCCCCTGAGGGGGCCTTGGGGCTGGTCGCTGTTCGGGGTCATCTGGGGGCTTGCCCTGGTCG
>JAABPW010000131.1 GCA_011391785.1 Verrucomicrobiota bacterium | reverse complement strand
TATACAAGCAGTTACAGCGTTTCAGGTGTTTTAAATGTTGAGGTGGGCAAGGGGGGGGCTGGTGCTGCTTCGAATGGCGCCGGTTTCGATGGAGGAACATCTAAGTTTAACAATGTATGGGCAACAGGCGGCCAAGGAGGAACGATGGGCACTGCCGCCGGTGCGGCCTCCGGCGGATATAGCCTTAATGGCGGGACGACGATTCTGGGTGTTGTCGCCGGCAACTCCAATACCGCACCCAAAGGGGGCAGTGGCGCCGGTCAGGTAGGTGCTGCAGGTTTTTCCGGCGGCGCGTGTGACGGCGGAAACGGTCTGACCAGCACCATGGTCTCTGAGAGTTTTGCCTTGGCAAATAGCCTTCCTTATGACGGGGGCTACTATGGCGGCGGCGGTGGTGGATGCTATAGCGGTTCCGGGGGATTAGGTGGCGGCGGCGATGGCCATTTTAACGAAGGCACTCCCGCCGAAGCTGGCGTGGACGGCCTTGGCGGTGGTGGCGGCAGCAGCGAGGTGTTGACTGCCGGTGACGGCGGCGATGGCGTGATCTATGTCGCCTATAGCCTGCCTCCTCCCTCGTTCGGCACGATGATCACCATCGAATGAGTGGAACCATTACTTGACATCGGTGTTCGCGCTCTTCGGGCGCTTTACCGGGTGGCATCATCGGACTCTCTTAGAAAGTCAGGAATAAATATGGAGAGAAATGCTTGTGTTTCTCCCCCGCCATTTCACTGCTGAATCTCCTTGATTATTCATTCACGTGGCTCAGATCGTGTGTCGCTTCATTTTTCCTTTTCCACGGAGTGAAATTATTCATGTGTTCGTTTTAATGTCGGAAATGATTGCGATAAGATTGCGGTCTTTAAGGTAGTAAGCGGCTTTGTGTCCCAGTTTATCATCAGTTACTTGAAATCGAATAAAATTTGGGCCCACATAAATACATCTTTGGCCTGGTTCCAGGGTCAATGCCCTGTCTTTGCTGTCTTTGCGCCCGACTTTTTCTGCGTAGAGTTCCTTATTTGTCTCGTTGCAGAAGATTATGACGCCAGCACCTGGTGTCTGGGGGGGGGCACTTTCTGTTCCGTTGATTATGACTGGTCCGATATCCTCCGCAAACTCATAGCCTTCAGTGTAATGTATTTTCCGAAGGTCATCCGCTGTTCTAATTTTTTTTGATCGGAGAATCTTCCTCAGGGAGATTGGAGAGATGTTGTATTTCTTGCTGAAACTATATGTGAAATGAGCGTGAGAATTGAATCCACAGGTTTTTGCAATATCAGGTATTCCCATGTCGGGTATGACTAGTTGTTTGCGTGCGAGTTCCAACCTGCCCAGAAGGATATGCTGGATGAATCCAAGTCCCGTTTGGTTTGTGAGAAGCTTGTTCAGGTAAGATGCACTTATATTGAGGGCCGCGGCAGCCGATTTCCTGTTGAGATCGGCATTTCTGAAATTATGTGCCAAATAGGCCAGTATATTCGATGTTTTTTTAACAGACTTATCAGATGTCCGCCTGAGATCATAAGATTTTAGTGCTTTTAAGATTGAGATCAGGAATAGTGATGTAAGCGAACAGGCTTCTGCATCAATAAACGGGTTGTTGCCGCTGTTGCACTCCATGATGCCTTGGAAATGATCGATAAATGATTTGCCGACTTCATCTGATATTATGTTAAAATCAATATCTATGCTTGTCTTGTCGTTGCTTCTGAGATGATTCAGGGACAGGCCGCTCTGGTCTATCGTGATGATCAGGAGAGAATCAGGTTTTGATATTTCTTCTGTAAAATATACATCTAAAAATACGGCATGATTTTCGAGTAGATCGAGTTTTGTATTGGAATCTTCGCTCGTAATATTAATCTCAGTAACAGAGCTGAGATTTATTATCAGGCGAGGATGTGTATTGCTGATGATCCAATCTGAAGGTATTGTCTTTTTGGCGAAATAATGAAAACCAGATGGAATCCTGTTCTCTATGAGGTGTGAAAGTAAGGTTGTCAGAGCATCTCTTGTGTCGCTCAGATTTTTCCTCATTTATTAAGCTCCTTTTTATCGAAAAATAAGGCGATCCCTTGGATAAATCTGCTAAATAGGAGCGAAAGGGTAAAATTGCAAGCATATAAGCCTGAATAAGGTTTTGATCTTTTGCGACTTTAGATAATGACGACAATTGTATAAGACGCCCGGAAGCTGGAAGCCCGTCCAGCTGGATCTGAAGCGTTTCAGATTATTTCGCCGTTGCGCCCAGCACCCGGTGGAGGTTCATGGGCAGGGTTGTTTTTGATCTGATGATGTGGTAGTTCTGGGGCATGGTTGTGACTGAATTCCAGAAGCGAGTGTACGCCGCCGTGTCCCGGATTCCCAAAGGACGGGTTGCCACCTATAAGGGGATTGCCGTCCGCATTGGCTGTGGTTCGCCCCGGGCGGTGGGACAGGCGTTGAAGAAAAATCCCTTTGCCCCGGATGTGCCCTGTCACCGCGTGATCGCGTCGGACCTGGCCATTGGTGGATTCCAGGGGCGGCAGGAGGGTGCGGCGATCCGGCGCAAGGTGGCGTTGCTGGCGGCAGAGGGGGTTCGTTTCAGCGGGGGGCGCCTGGTCGAAAGCGGGCGGTTGATCGACAAGGGAGGATGACGATGGATTCCAAACAGAACACGCAGTCGTATCAAGCCATGGATCGCCAGTCCGTCTGGCATCCCTACACCCGTTTTTCCGCCCTGGATGAAAAACCCCTGCCGGTGATCACCCATGGGGAAGGGGCTTTCCTTTATGACAGTGAGGGCCGCAAATACCTGGATGCCATTTCCTCCTGGTGGGCCTGCAATCTCGGGCATGGCCATCCCCGGGTTGTGGAGGCGATTGTGCAGCAGGCCCGGGAGCTGCAGCACAGCATCCTCGGGAACCTTTCCCATCCCCGGGCCATCGAGCTGGCCTCGATGATCACGGGGCTGTTCCCCGATGACCGGCGGGTCATGTTCGCCAGTGACGGATCCTGCGCGGTGGAGGCGGCGCTGAAGATCGCGCTCCAGTACTGGTATAATATCGGGGAGGCGGACAAGACGAAGTTCGTGTCCCTGGACTTCGCCTATCATGGCGACACGCTCGGGGCGGTGTCGGTCGGGTATCTGGATCATTTCCACAAGCCGTTCAAGGGGGCGCTCTTCCCGGTGTTCCAGGCGCCTTCGCCCTGTTGCGGGACCTGCGCCTTCCATGAATCCGAGTCGGTCTGCCTGAATGAATGTTTCGACACCATGCGGCTGATCGTGCGGGAGCATGCGCATGAACTGGCGGCAGTGATCATCGAGCCGATGTGCCAGGGCTCGGGCGGGATGCGGATCCAGAATCCCGAGTATCTCCGGCGACTGGCGCAGCTGTGCAAGGACGAGGGCGTGCTCCTGATCGCCGACGAGATCGCGATGGGCATGGGGCGGACGGGCCGGATGTTCGCGTTCGATCATGCCGGCATCCTGCCGGACATCGTGTGCCTGGGAAAAAGCCTCTCGGCGGGCTACCTGCCGGTCAGCGCGACCGTGGTGCGCGCCCCGATCTTCGAGACGTTCCGGGACAAGCCGAAAGACCACACCTTCTATCATGGCCACACCTTTGCCGGGAACCCGATCGCGGCGGCGGCGGCGGTCGAGACGCTGAGGGTGTACGAGGAGGAGGGCATAGTCGCCCAGTCCGCGGCGATGGCGAAGGTATTGGCCGAGGAGCTTTCCCCGCTGGCGGCGATACCCGGTGTTCGCAACGTGAGGTCGCTGGGCATGATCGGGGTGGTGGAGCTGGAGGACAACCAGGAAGGGGACGGGACCCGGCGCGCCGTCCGGGTTCGTGACCGCCTGAGGGAAAACGGGATACTGCTGCGGCCATTGGGGCCGGTGATCTACGTCATGCCGCCGCTGATCACCGCCGAACCGGTGCTCCGCTTCCTGGCGCAGGCCGTGGGCAAGGCGATCCGTGAAAGTTGACACCCGTCACGGGGTTTGATAACTCCGCCCCCGCAATGATAAACGGAAAGACAGTGTCGACTGACGGGACGATGGTGGTCCGGGCCCCGGCCAAGATCAACCTCACGCTGGAGGTGTTCGGAAAGCGGGCGGACGGCTACCATGCGCTTCGCAGCCTGGTGGTGCCGATTTCCCTCTATGACACCCTGACCCTGACGCCGACGGACGGGGACATCGAGGTCTCCTGCACGGTGGCGGGGTTGCCCGGGGAAAACCTTTCCCTGCTTCCGGCCTCCGGCGACAATCTTGCCGCGCGGGCCGCGCGGACACTTCGGGAGGCGACCGGAATCAGGCAGGGGG
>JAABPW010000130.1 GCA_011391785.1 Verrucomicrobiota bacterium | reverse complement strand
CTGCGGTTGAGCCGAAATCCTTGATGGTCGGGCGTTTCACGTCGCCGGGTGAGTACATGAAGGATTTCTTCGTGTTCAAGCAGGGTAAGACCTTTCATATCTTCTATAACGTTGGCAAGGCTGACGGAAAACAGGATTGGATGAGTCCGGGCAACGAGGAATGTTTCGGCCATGCCACTTCCGAAGACCTGAATAACTGGAAGATCCTGGATCGAATTATTCCCGTCCAGGGTGACGGATGGGAAGGCAAGACGGTGTCCGCCCCCTCCATCCTCAAGACGGGCAGGAACGAATACACCATGGTCTATACGGGCTTTGACAAGAAGGCCCGCGGGTGCCAGCGGATCGGGTTGGCGACGAGCCCCGACCTGCTCAATTGGACGCGATATGAGAAGAACCCCATATACGAGGGGCCCGCGTGGACGGACTGGAAGGCCGGACGGTGGGCCAATTGCCGCGATGCCACGATTTTCGCGCACAAGGGCAAGTATTACATGTTCACCATGGTGACGGCCAAGGACGGCGGCGCCATTTCGATCGCGCGTTCGACTGACCTGAAGACCTGGGTTGATCTTGGTGCTGCCATTCGCGGAACTAAAGGCGATCCCGAAAGCCCGGTGGTGTTCGAGCGGAAGGGGAAGTTCTATCTGATCGTCGGCGCCACCGCGCCTGGCTGTTATGTGAGCGATGATATCGAGAAAAACGGTTGGGAGCGGGTGTCGGATTTCAAGTATCCGCCGCCGAAAGGTTCATTGTGGAGCGCTTTCGAGGTTTTTCAGGATGGTGACCGTTTCATCGCGGGGGCGTTCAGGTGGGTGTTGAACGGCAACAACATCGATTTCTGGGAACTGAAATTCGATGGCGACAAGCCCTATGTCGTGTATACCGAGCGGGAACTGGCGCGGTCGAAGCCCGGTTCATGGGTTGTGCCCGCGGCTGAAGTGAGGAAATATCCCGACAACCGGCCCGCCTGCAAATACCGGCTGGACGCACAGGACCAGGGGGTCATCCTCAAGCATGGCGACGGGCCGGGGGAGTGCGACAAGCTGGGGGCGCGTGAGGCCTTGATCTTCGAGGAGAAGGGGATCTATCACCTCTTTTACGATGGCTCGGGTCCAAAGGGCTGGCTGGTCTGCCTTGCCACCAGCAAGGATCTCAAGACCTGGGAGAAGAAAGGGCCGGTGCTCGACTTTGGCCTGCCTGGCGAATCCGATTCGGCCGCGGCCTGTTCGCCCTGGCTGTACTCTGACGGCAAAGAGTGGCATATGTTCTATCTCGGCACTCCCAATACCACGCCGCCCCCGGATCGGATACCCGGGTTCCCTTATCTGACGTTGAAGGCGAAGAGCAAGTCCCTGGCCGGGCCCTGGGTTAAGCAGAAGGATGTGGTTCCCTTCAAGTGTGTTCCCGGCACCTATTACAACGTCACGGCCAGTCCGGGGCATGTTCTGAAGCAGGGCGATGAGTACCTGATGTTCTTTAGCGCATCCATGAAGAGAACCCTCGGCATTGCGCGAACCAAAGACCTCAACGGCCCCTGGGCGATTGATCCGGCGCCCGTTGTCCCGCCGGAGGAAGAGATCGAGAATTCCTCGATGTATTACGAAAAAGCGAACAAGACCTGGTTCCTCTTCACCAATCATGTCGGGATGGAGGGCGGGGAATTTACCGATGCCATCTGGGTGTACTGGACGAAGGATTTGAACAAGTGGAATGCCGAAGATAAGGCCGTGGTCCTTGACGGGGAGAACTGCACGTGGTCCAGGAAATGCATCGGGATGCCGTCCGTGATCAAGGTCGGGAAACGTCTGGCGGTGCTTTATGATGCACCCGGTGGTGACAGTGCGAGCCACATGCGCCGCGATATCGGGATTGCCTGGCTGAATCTGCCGCTTAATCCCCCGCTCCCTAAGCAGTAGGCGGACGTCAGTAAATGGAGGAGACGATATGAGGCTGTTGCCCTATCTGGTGATTCTGTTTGTGCCTGTTGGATTTGCGCTGTCCGGAGATGACCTTGCCGGAAAATTCTCAGATCCGCCGCCCGAGGCCCGTCTGCATGCCTACTGGTGGTGGCTGAACGGAAACGTTACCTCAGAGGCCATTACCCGTGACCTGGAAGCCATGAAGGATAAAGGGATCGGGGGCGCCTTGATTACCGACGCTGGTGGCGCGGATCAGGATGGTAACAGGCAGGTTCCAAAGGGGCCGCTTTTCGGGAGCGAAGCCTGGCGGGAACTCTACCGGCATTCCTTGCGCGAGGGCAGGCGCCTGAACCTGGAAATGGGGCTTAATATCCAGAGCGGCTGGAACCTGGGCGGCCCCGGCGTGAAGCCGGAGGATGCAGCCAAGATTCTCTGCTGGACCGTGACGCGGATCACCGGGCCTGGAGCGGTGACAAATAAGATTCCGGCGCCACGGTCACGTAATGGGCTGTTGCGTGAAGTGGCTGTCCTTGCTCTTCCGGATTTGCCTCCGTCCGGATCCGTTGCGAACTGGGATGAGAAGACGCTGGTTCGGCCGGTTCGCGGCGCCAACTATGACACCTCTTTTTTGATTCCCGCGCAGTCCGATAAAGCGGATAACCTGGCTCCAGGTCCGGACAAGGTTGTAGACCTCACAAAGTTCACCGATGTGAACGGCAACTTGCAATGGAATGTCCCGGCAGGCACCTGGCGTGTGTACCGATTCTGCTACACGGTGGCTCCCCATGCGCGCGTTTCGACCTACAGCGAGGGTTGGGCGGGACTCGCGATTGATCCCATGGATTCAGCGGCTTTCCAGCGTTACTGGGATGCAGTTGTCCAGCCGTTGATATCAGACGCCGAAGGGGTTGGCGGCAAGGTGCTGAAATACGTGCACACCGACAGCTGGGAAATCGAGCCATTCAACTGGACGCCGCAATTGCCGCAGGAGTTCAAGCGTCGTTGCGGCTATGATCTGGTGCCCTGGTTGCCCGTATTGGCGCAGGGCGTTCTGGGTGGAAGGGAAGCCAGTGAACGGTTCCTTCATGATTATCGTAAAACTTTGGCTGCGCTCGTGGCGGAAGGCTATTACGGGCCATTTCTTGAGAATGCACATCGGCACGGCATCAAGGTCCGGGCGGAATCGGGAGGGCCGCACGGCGTTCCGATTGATGCCCAGCATTGCCTGGGTATGATCGATGTTCCCATGTCCGAATTCTGGGCAACTTCATGGCGGCATCGCGTTGCCGAGAAAGACCGTTTCTTCGTCAAGCAGCCCGCCTCTGCCGCCCACACTTACGGAAAGACTCTCGTTTCCGCCGAGGGGTTCACGACCATTGGCCCTCATTGGCAGGAGACGGTGTGGGATAACCTGAAACCGAATTTCGATCACGCCTTATGCGAGGGACTTAACCAGCTTGTGTGGACCCTGGTCACCTGTTCTCCCTCGGCGATGGGGGTGCCCGGACAGGAGATGTTTCCTGGAACTCATTTCAATCCCAACAGCACCTGGTGGCGGCAATCGGAAGGATTCCTCTCCTATGTAAACCGTTGTCAATGGATGTTGCAACAGGGGTTTTTCGTGGCGGATGTCCTTTATTATTACGGCGATCATGCACCCAACTTTTCCGGACACAGGGCCTCGAATCCGGCCACATTACCGCCGGGCTACGACTATGATGTGGCAGATGAGTACGTGATATTGAACCGGCTTGCCGTTCAGGACGGGCGCATCGTATTGCCGGATGGAATGAGCTACGCGGGCCTGGTTTTGCCACCGTACCGATGCATGTCCCTCCCGGTCCTGCGGAAGCTCGTGAAGCTGGCTGAGGCGGGTGCGGTGATTGTCGGGCCCCGGCCCGACAGCAGTTCGGGCTTGCCGGCCTGGCAGTCGGGGGATGTCGAAGCGCGCGCGTTGATTGACCGAATCTGGGGCGACAATGGCGGCGGCGACAGCCATCCCCTTCTCAAGTTCCGCGACACGGCGGCCTGGCTGAAGGAGGGCGGCCTGCTCCCCGACTTCGCCTGTGTGGGGGCGAAACCTGACCTCCTGCATTATGTTCACCGACGTGATGGCGAAACGGATATCTATTTTGTAAAGAATCCAGCCAGCAACCCGGTTCGTGCCACCGTGAGTTTCCGTATCACCGGACGGGTCCCTGAGTTCTGGGACCCTTGCGATGGCTCGATCCGGGCCCTGCCGGAATGGCGGGAGACCCCCGATAACCGGATCGAGGTGCCGTTGGCGTTTGACGCTTTTGGCAGTGGGTTTGTGGTATTCACGAACAGGAGCGCGGCGCCAGGAGCGGGAAGAGAGCAAGGCGCGATGAATTTTCCGGATCTGAAGCCGGTCCAGGA
>JAABPW010000129.1 GCA_011391785.1 Verrucomicrobiota bacterium | reverse complement strand
ATTTCGTAGGCCGACAGGGTTGCCTTCCCAGCCAGGAAATCAGCGGCTTCCCTCAGATTGCTGACCGGGAACACTTCCAGCCCCCTGACGACTGCCGCCTCTTCGGCGTTTTCCACGGGCACCAGGAGTCCCTTCCTTCCTGCCTTCTTGACCGATAGGGCAATGGGGAGGGCGCCCTTGACCTTGCGGACCTCGCCGCCCAGGGACAGTTCACCGATCATGGCGTAATCGATCAATCGTTCCGGGGATAAATGATCCTGGGTGGCGAGGATTCCGATGGCGATGGGCAGGTCAAAGCAGGGCCCCTCCTTTTTGATGTCAGCCGGAGCCAGGTTGATGGTGGTGCGGCCAACATGGGGACGGAAGCCGGAATTGGTGATGGCGGTATGGACCCGGTCCTTGCTTTCCTTGACGGCAGCGTCCGGCAGGCCGACGATCACCACACTCGGATCACCATGCCCCGCGTTGACCTCGATCTCAACGGGATAGGCATCCACTCCGTAAACGGCACCACTGAAGACTTTGGCTAACATGATATTCCTTTAGCTGCGGATATAGCCACAGTATAGGAATATTTAGAAACAAACCAGAGAATATATGGCGCTGGTTACTTGCTGATGGCGAATGAGGCGGCGTGGGCCTCGCGCTGGGCGAGATCCAGGTCGAACTCGGTCATGAGCCGGGCCAGTTCCTTGAAGGTGATCTTGGGCGTCCATCCGAGCTTCTTGCGTGCCTTGGATGGATCACCCAGGAGGTAATCGACTTCGGCGGGACGGTAGAAACGGGGATCAATCTTGACGTACTCATGCCAGTCGAGGTCCAGGAGGCCGAATACCTCATCAAGGAACTGGGCGACACTGTAGGATTCCCCTGTGGCCACGACGTAGTCATCCGGCTCTTCCTGCTGGAGCATGAGCCACATGGCCTCGACGTAGTCCCGGGCATGACCCCAGTCGCGCTTGGCATCCAGATTGCCCAGGAACAGGTTCTTCTGGAGCCCCGCCTTGATCCGGCCTGCGGCGCGGGTTATTTTCCGGGTAACGAAATTCTCGCCCCGCCGCTCGCTCTCGTGATTGAACAGGATCCCGTTGCTGGCATGCATGCCATAGGATTCCCGGTAGTTGATCGTCTGCCAGTACCCCATCACCTTGGCCACCGCATAGGGACTGCGGGGGTGAAAGGGGGTGTTTTCACCCTGGGGCGGCTTGGCGGCGCCGAACATTTCCGAGGAGGAGGCCTGATAGAACCGGACCTTGGCCCCACTCGCCTTATTGTAGTCGCGAATGGCCTCCAGAACGCGCAGGACTCCCAGGCCGGTCACATCCGCGGTGTATTCGGGCTGGTCGAAGGAAATGCGGACATGGGACTGTGCGGCCAGGTTGTAGACCTCATCCGGGTTGATGCGGGTCATGATGTGGCGCAGTGAGGAGCTGTCGGCCAGGTCGCCGTATTCCAGATGCAGGTTCAATCCCCGGTCCAGAAGATGGTCAATCCGGGAACGGGTAATGGAGCTGGAACGGCGCACGATGCCGGTGACTTCATATCCCTTCTGCAGAAGAAGTTCGGCCAGGTAGGATCCGTCCTGTCCCGTAATTCCCGTAATCAAGGCTTTCTTAACAGTCGTCATGAATCTCCCCTTCGTTCGTTTGAGTCGTGAAGAATAATCGGAAAGGGGACGGAAAGAAAGCTGAAAACTGAAAGCTGAAACGAACCCCGCCTGAACCTTGGCCCCCTGAACCCTTATTTTGCGGCTGGCGCCTGGGCCGGGGGCAGCGTGGAATGAACCGGGCTTGTTGCCGCCGGCGCGGGGAGTTCGTAGCCATCAGCGGTACGTTCCTTGCGAATGGCGGCATCAAATTCGATTTTCGGGCAGCGCATCAGGACATAGATATCATAGAAGCGCAGGGCGGTATCGCCATTCCAGTAGCGGGCCCAGAGACTGGGCCCGTACTGCCACACGGTGTAGCAGAGGATAGCCTGATCCACGTCATGCAGCCGGATCTGGGTGGTGTGGGTCGCCTGGGGGGTGAGGGTCGTCTTGGTCTCAACTTTCCCGCGGGCCGAGACGGCCCGGTGTGAATTTTCGATGATCTGCGGGACATTGGGCATCCCGCTCTGGGTGGCGGTGTATTTGTCGTTCCGGTCAGTCTTGTAGATGTCATCGGCGGTCACTCCCGCCCGTTCCGCGAGCTTGCGGATGGCATCGTGCCGGGCATCGTTGATGCCCTCCTCCAGGACCAGGGAATAGGTGCAGATGCCGCTGGCATAGACATAGTTGGTGACGTCATAATTGGATGACAGGGTTGGGTCCGAAACCCATTTTGGCGGCGCGAGATTGCCCTCAACGACCTTGAGTGAACTGCATCCGGCGCCGGTGATGGCGATGACGGCAAACAATACAATACTGACAAAACTGTGTTTCATAGTGAATTCCTCTTCAGATTACTTCAGGAGACTCCGCCACATCCGGCTCGCCCGACCCCTGGGCGGATCTGCCAATTTACTATCCGACCAGCCCTTTTCCCACATACCTTGGTTGTTGCCGCTGAGGGCGGCTTTCCGACGGACGGATTCCGCTTCGATCTCCTCGGGAGAGTCCAGTACATAAGGGGTTATGAATACAACGACTTCACTCCTTTTGTTGCTGTCCGCGGAGTTGCGGAAGGGAATTCCCAGAATCGGAATCTTGCCGATCCAGGGAATCATGGTGGTATCCTGGCTTTCCTGGTTTTGCACCAGCCCGCCGAGGATGATGGTCTCCCCGCTTCGGACGGATACGGATGCGGTCATTTCGCGGGAGGCGACAATCGGCCAGTTATCCTTGCCCCCCTGTCCGTTGCTGATGGCTTGTGAGCCGGCGACATTCTCGATTTTCTGGGATATTTCCATCACGACGAATTTCTTGGCATTGATGCGCGGGGTCACGGTCAGGTTGAGTCCCACCTTGCGTGCCTCGACATTGGGTACAGAGCTCTGGTTCTGACCATAGTAGCCGACATAGCTGGTTCCCTTGTAGAAGTACTGTTCGGTTGAAACGTCAATTTTCGCTTCCTTGTTGTCGGTGGTGAGAATGACTGGGGACGCCAGGATCTTGGAGCGGTTATCGGTAGCCGACATCTTGATGACGGCATCGAGGTTCAGTCCGAATTGGGTGAAATAATAGGTTAGCCCGCCGCCCGAGGCGATGGAGGCCGCAGAGCTGATGGTGGTGGCGTCCAACGGGGTGTTGGCACCCCCGCCGCCAGCCCCGGCGAAGGCGAACTGGGCATCTCGCCCATAGGACTTCTGGTTGTAGGCGATCATGGAGCGCTGCACCCAATCCACGCCGCGTTCCAGGGACTTATCGAGTTGAACCTGCATGATGACGGCCTCGATAAGGACCTGTGAGAGCATGACATCCATGCTCTTCAGGAGATCCTTCATGGTGGCCATATCGCCCCGGCTGGCCATCATGATGAGGGCATTGCTCCGCTTGTCGGCCAGGATCTTGATATTCTCGGCGGAGAGCTGTCCGATCTTGCTCTTGCCTTCCTGGGCGCCCTTGCCGGAGGCCAGCTGCCGTTGCTGTTCGATGAATTCCTGGAGCTGGAAGTTGCGCGGTTCCTCGCGCGGGGTGGTCGTGGTGGTTGTGCCCGCGGCCCCGGGCGTGGTGGTTGTGGCGGTGGTTGTTCTCTTCGGGGTGGTGGTTTTCGATGTCGGGGACGATGCGGCACCGATCAGGGCGTTGAGCATGGAGGCGACCTCCTCAGCATCGGCATACTCGAGGCGGATAACTTCAACGCTGACATCCGGCGCGGTGGCCACGTCGAGCGCCGCCACGACCTGATCGAAGAACTTCATGTTCTCGTCGCGGGTGATGATGATGAGCGTTCCGGTGCGGTCGTCGGCGATCACCTTGACGCTACCGCGGATCATGCGGCCATCCTCGGGGTTTGATTCGCCTGCCTCAGGGGTTGTCCCGGTGGGGGAGGGGGTCGTCCGGGCCCGAATGACGCCGGGTATGCTGGGTGTGGTGATCACCCCGGGAGATCCGAAATCCCTCAGGCGGCGGACGGTCGGCTGTTTATCCTTCTCCTTCTGGTCGGCAATGATTTCCTCGAGCTTGGTCTTGATTTCCGACGCCTTGGAGTTACGCATCGGGAGGATGTGAATGGTCTCCTTGATGTCGAGGGGCTGGTCAATGCGGGTCAGGATGTCCTTGATCCGGTTCAGGTTTGCGGCCCCGTCCGCGACCAGCAGGCTGTTGATCCGCTCCAGCGGGAGGATTTTCCCGTAGGCGTGGACCAGGCCCTGGATGGCCTTCTGGGCTTCCGCGGGATCAATGAAT
>JAABPW010000128.1 GCA_011391785.1 Verrucomicrobiota bacterium | reverse complement strand
GGCCGCGGAAGCGGTCAAGGGCGATGCGGCGGCCTTCAACAAGCTCCAGCGGGAGATGCGCGCGCGGCAGTTCGAGCAGGCGGTGACGTCGGCGGATGCGTTGCTCGCGGCCAAGGACACCAAGGCGGATGAAGCGGCATATCTGAAGGCGGTCGCGCTTTTCCAAGCCAGGAACTATGCCGGATCCATCAAGGCGGCGGAGGCGCTCCTGGCGCAGTACCCGATGTCGGACTGGCGATATAAGGCCATCTTCCTCAAGGCGCAGGCTCTGGTGGAGCAGAAGAACTTCAAGGAGGCGGCGGCGATTTACGAAGCGGAGGCGAAGCGCATCCTCTCGCCGGAGCGTAAACAGGAGCTGGCCGGGGTCATTATCAGCTTTGCCGACAGGCTGACGGTCAAGCCGGCCGCCAATGATCCGGGCGCGACGCCGCCTGACTTCAACAAGGCTTACAACCTCTACAACAAGGCGTTGGCGATGGAGATCTCTCGCGATCTCCGCGATGCGGTCATCTTCAAGAAAGCACGTGCGAGCCAGATGGGCGGCAACCATGTCCAGGCGATTCAGGATTTCCATGCCTATCTGACTGAGTTCGATGCCTCCTGGACCGGCCCCGCCGGTTCCGGTTCCGCCCGGCAAACGGTTCAGAACCCGCTACCCGACGGCAGCAACATTCTGGCGGCACGGCGCGGTCTGGCTGAATCCCAGATCTATACCGGCAATCCCGATCAGGGTCGCATGGAGATCGAGGATCTGCTGAAAATGATCGGCGCCTTGCCCGCCGCAAAAGTCCCGGCTGGTTTCGCCGCCGAGCTTCGTTGGCTCCAGGTCCAGTCCTTCTTCACGCAGCGCCCGGAAACCGTGGCCATGATGACGCAAAACACCTCCTCCCAGATTGGGAACACGGGTGGTTTGCCGTCCACCGATATCGTCCTCTACACGCTGAGCAACGGCGACCTCGATGCGGCCATCAAGGTCTGCCGCGAGTTCATTGCCGCGAACCCGGTCGGCACCCGGTCCGTCCGGGCCGCCTGGATGATCGCCGAGGGCTATGCCAATGCCGGGCGCAGTGATGAGGCCATCGCCGCCTACCGTGAGTTTATCGCCGGCAAGGGGTTTGAGATTCCCGGCGGGGATGCCGCGACCAAGATTGAGGACGAAATCCGCGCCGCGCCCGCCACCTTCCTGGCCAACCTCAAGATGCGCGCCGCTTTCCGCATCGGGCAGATCCAGCTGGGGCAGAAGAAGTACGCCGACGCCATCGCCACCTGGCAGGGGTATATCAAGGACTACCCCAACGGGTCGCAGTGGTCGGATTGCCAGACAGGCATTGTGAATATCGAGTACCAGTCAGCCATTGACCTGCTTTCCGAAAAACAGGTCGAGCCGGCGATCGCCAAGCTGGAGGCCTTCCTGCGCGATCACCCGCTGGATGACGGGCATGCCCGCACGATCCTCTATATTTTCGGCGCGCTCCACGAGGCGAAGGCCGTTGAGTTGGAAGCCGCCAAACCCGCGGATCCGTCCATCAAGGCTGAATACCGGTTGGCGATTGACGGGTGGACGCGGCTGGTCAGCAAGTACCCGCGCTCCAGCGAGGCGAATACCGCCCTCTTCCGTAGCGCCGTGATCCTGGAGGAGAAGCTCGGTGAGTTCGAGAAGGCCCTGACGCTCTACCAGAAGCTTGTCTCCGAATATGGCTATGGTCCGGCAAGCCCGCGCCTGGCCGCCCTGACCCAGAAGACCCTGGGCCTGTCCACCGAGCGGGTGTTTCGGACCAATGAAAAGCCGGTTGTCCACCTCAAGGCACGCAACCTTGAGAAGGTCACCGTCCGGCTCTACCGGCTCGACCTCCAGTCGTACTTCCGCAAGATGCACGGCATTACCGGCGTGGAGAACCTCGACCTCGCCCTGATCCAGCCCGACAAGAGCTGGGAGGTGAAGGTCGCGGACTATGCCAAGTACAAGCCGCTGGAACAGGATATCGAGATTCCGTTCGAGGGTGAAGCGGCTGGCGCCTTTGTCGTCAGCGTCGGTGACGAGGAGCAGGAATCCACCGTCCTCGTGCTGCGGTCCGATATCGAGATCGTGGTGAAGTCCAGTCTCCGTGAAGTCCTTGCCTTCGCCCAGGACATGCGCACCGGCAAGCCCGCCGCCGGGGTGGATGTGCAGGTCAGCGACGGCGCCGCCGTGGTGCTTACCGGCAAGACCGGGTCGGACGGTGTTTTCAAGGGGGCGCTCGAGAAGGCGCCCGGGCGTGCCGGTGTCTTCGCCCTCCGCGGCAACCATGCCGCCGCCTATAACCTCAACCTCGCCGGACTGAACCTCAGCGCCGGACTCACGCCCAGGGGATTCATCTATACCGACCGCCCGGCGTACCTGCCTGGCGAAATGGTTTTCCTTCGCGGTATTCTGCGTGAGGTCCGCAACGCCGCCTATGCCGTTCCGGAGAACAGCGAGTTCAAGGTCAGCATTACCGATCCCCAGGGGCGCATGCTTTCCGAGCAGACGGTGAAGCTTTCCAAGTTCGGCACGTTCAATGCCAGCCTGGAGCTGCCCGGCTCCACGCAGAATGGCATGTATGCCATTGCCGCGCGCCAGGAACGCAAGGGGCAGTCGCCGCTTGCGTTCTCCGGATCGTTCGAGGTCCGCCAGTTCAAGCTGGAGAAGATCAAGCTCGCCCTGGAGTTCCCCCAGCGCGTCTATTTCCGCGGCGAGACGGTGGAAGGCGCCGTGAAGGCCCGCTTCTACTGGGGAGAGCCGGTGGCCAAGCGCAATCTCCGCTACAGCCTCCCGGATGGCCGTACCTACAATGCGCAGACGGATGACGAGGGCCTTTTCAAGTTCAAGTTCGACACCACCGCCCTGAAGCCGGGTTCGATGATGAGTTTTTCCGCCTCGCTTGACGGGGAAAATGTGTCCGTCGCCGAAACGCTCACGCTGGCACGGCTCGGGTTTTCCATTTCCGCGACCCCGAGCCAGCCCCTGGTGGTTGCCGGCGAACCGGTTGACATCGCCATTGCCACCACCGGTGCGGATGGCAAGCCGATCAGCAACACGCTGACGGCCACCTTGTTCCGCGTTGAGGCGCCCAAGCCGTCACTGCTCCATGCCATGGTGCCCTGGTTCACCCTGCCTTACGTGGGGGCAGCCGAGGTAACGGTTGAAGAGAAGAAGATCACGACCGATGCCCTGACCGGCAAGGCCAGTGTCCAGTTCACGCTCGCCAAAGGCGGTTATTACCGCATTGGCGTCACCGGCACCGACCGTTTCGGGCAGGCCATCACCGGCGGATGCTCGGTACAGGCGTCAGGCGACGAGGATGCCGTCAAACTCCGTTTCTTCGCGGACTCCGCGACACTCAAGGTTGGACAGGAAGCGGCGGTACGCCTCCATTCACGGCTTGCCAGTGGCCTTGCGCTACTCACCTACGAGGGCGAGACCATCCTGCGCTACCAGATTGTGGAGTTGAAGAAGGACTACAACGCGATCCCGGTGGCGGTCGGTCATGACCTTTTCCCGAACTTCCGCCTCGCCGCCGCCGTGATCGACGGGCGTGGGCTCCGTACCGCCAGCAAGGAGTTCAACGTCGAACGCGAACTCAAGGTTACCGTCAAGCCGCTGAAGGCGGCCTGGCTACCCGGTGAAGCGGGTAAGGTTGAAATCACCGTCACCGACCAGACCGGCAAGCCGGTGGAGGCCGAGCTGAGCCTGGCGCTGGTCAACGAGGCGCTCTATGCCGTCTGTCCCGAGCGCATCACGCCTATCCTGGAATTCTTCCAGGCTGCCGCGCGCCGAAACGCGGAGTTCCGGACCGGTGCCAGCAGCGTCTTCCGCTACGATGGCAGCACCCGCCAGATTGCCAAGGAACTCCGGGACGAGGATGCAAGGGTGGGGCGTGATCTCGCTGAAAGGAAAAAACTGGCGGAAGCCAGGATGAGCATGAAGGCGGATGATTTTGAAGGAGCCCCTGCCGCGGCAATGCCTGTGACTACTGAAGCGCTTGTCATGAATGAGGAAGTTTCTGCAGATTCAGAAGTTGCTTTTCCATCCGCCAAGTCGATGGGTGGCAGGAGCCGCGCCCTGAGAGCCTATGGCGGTTCATTCCGCAGTAAGGATGGTAAGGATTCGATCGCGGCTTCCCGGCGCGAAGTCCGTGGCGAGGGCCGCTGGTTTCCGTCCATTATCACCGGTGCGGACGGCAAGGCGACCGTCGCTATCGCGATGCCGGAAACGACCACCGAATGGCGGCTCACCGCCCGGGGTTGCACGCCCGAGACGCTGGTGGGCGAGGCTACGGCGCAGACGCTGACCCGCAAGGATTTCTTTGTT
>JAABPW010000127.1 GCA_011391785.1 Verrucomicrobiota bacterium | reverse complement strand
ACGCCTGCATGATCGTATAATACTTCACGATCATGTTGGGCTCCTCCCAGGTCGGCAAGGCATGCTGCGAGAGGTACTTGAGATATTTCTCCATCACCTGGCCAAAATGAGGCTCATGGCCGACCCTGAATCCGGCGGGAATCACAATTTCCCAGGCAGTTTCTGTTTTCTTGGCGGTCACGCCAGGCCACACCTTGCCAACACTGGCCAGGGCGGCATCCAAAGCCGGCTTGACCGCCTCAAGGCTCTGTCCGCCCCGTGGTTCGACATAAAGCGTGGGCTTATAGGCCTGCTCGGCACCCTGCCGGATGATCAAGGCGGCCTTGGTGCCGCGCATCAGCGAGTAATGGGTGTCCCCCGCCCCTTCCGGCGCCTCGAAGTTCCAGCGAACGGAAACCTTGGCATGGATCCCCTTGAGCGTGTAGGTAAACTCTCCGTTCCCATCGACGTTCAGAACGCTCCGGGCATCGGCATACTTTTTAAGATAGTCCGGATAAGTATCCAGACTCGTCGCTTTCTTGAACTGAGCCTGCGTTACCGGGGTTGTCCAGCGCCGGGCGGACAACACCTTCACATCCTCCGTGGAAAGGACCTGCTCCGGAAAGCATTCCCACTGTACCAGATCCACCAGGTGGGTGGTCACATCCACAATCGCATCCCCCTGCTGGGTCGAGTCGAAGAACCAGGGAGGGCGCTGCAGCGGCTTGCCGGACACGTACTTGAAGAAATGATGAACGCTCTCCTTGGTAACCGAAGGATCCTTCAGGGTACCCGGCTCCAGCTCGCCGAACAGCGCGGGGGAATGTGCCAGCTCCTTCTGCAGGATGGTGGTGATTTCATTACGCTCAGTCATAATGTCATACAACAATACGCCTTTTTCCCTCGCGTCCTTAAAAGCCTGCTTGAGCAGTTCGAAATCCTGCGGCGTAATGGCCATGGGTTTGTCTGAAAGCACATTGAACCCCGCCTTTACGCATTCCGCGATGTAGCGGGTCTTCTTGGCGTTGTTCCCGGCCAGCACAACCACATTGCCGGCACGCTCCGACACCAATCGCGCCAAATAGTTCGATCCAGTATAGATTTTCGATTCCCAGCGGGTCGGACTATCGGGGCGCGTGTTATAGCCCTGAATCTTCTGCATGTGCAGGTCGAGATCCGCCCCCGCGGGCGCATAGACATGCACCAGGGGATCCACACCGGGAACCATGACCTTCTGCACCAGTGCCGCATGAAAATGGCCGGGATCAAGCGTCAGCAATTTCACGGTATCCACCTTTGTTCCTGAGGACTCCACGCCCATAACCGCAACACAGCCACACAACCAACTCGCCATAATGATTCGCTTCATAAGTATCCCCTTCAAACTATACACTTTTCACGAAATTCGCAGCTTTCAGGATTTTTTCGATACTGTACGCCGACCGTTCGGGACGCGAAAGCATCCGGTCAGCCTCCTCATCGCCGACAAACCGCTCCCGTACCGGATCCCACGCCAGGGTACGCCCGGTCTTCATGGCAATATGGGTAAGCAGGCAGGCGGAGCAGGAACGATGCCCCACCTCGACCGGAGCGATCGGCTCCTGCCGGGTCCGGATGCAGTCCAGCCAGTCGCCATGATGATCGGCTTTACGAACCAGATGCACTTCCCCCTCCGAGGGATCCTTCTTCAGAATCGCGCGATCACTCGCATCCAGGGCACGCAACGAACCGGTATTGTCACGATTCACATAAATCCACCCGGTCTCGCCCTCGAAACGGACCCCCATCGTCCGCTTGTTGCCAACATGAACCTTCACGCCATTCGCATAGCTCAGCGTCGCCTCAAATTCTCCATGCACGTTCCATAATCCCCCGGTCAGGAATGCGGCCTTGGCCGACACCTCGACCGGACCCGAATCGACAATTCCCATCCCCCAATGCGCAATGTCAATATGATGGGACCCCCATCCGGTGATCATCCCGCAGGTGAAATCCTCGCAGGTAAGCCAACCCGGCCGGCCATACCCCTTCTGCGGATGCACACGATCCTCTATGTAAGGCAGCTCCTGTACAGGCCCCAGCCAGCGGTCATAGTCCAGATTCGTCGGCACCTTCATGGGAACCTTGCGTCCACCGGGCTTGTCAGCAGGAATGCCAACCTCGATTTTCCGCAACTTTCCAATACGCCCATTACGAACCAGTTCGCAGGCCCGGGCAAACTGCCTCAATGACCGCTGATGGGAACCCACTTGCAGGATCCTCTTCCGGGTGCGAACGACATCGCTCAAAATCCGCCCTTCCGCCAGCGTCAGGGTCAGGGGCTTCTCCAGGTAAATATCCTTGCCGGCCAAAGCCGCTTCAATGGCGATGATCGCATGCTGGTGGTCGGGCGTGGCAATCAGAACGGCATCCACACTGCTGTCAGCCAGCAGCGCGCGGTAGTCACGATACTGACGGACTGATTTCCCCTCCTCAGGCCGCCATTGGCGCAACGACCCAGCCATGGCTTGCAGGCGGCGGGAATCCACATCACACAAGGCGGCGATCCGGACTGTTTTCTCATAAGCCAGCGACACCAGATGCCCCTGCGCCATCCGTCCGCACCCGATCAGGCCGACGTTGATCCGGTTGGACGGGGCCGTCGCACCGCGGAGCCCGGACGGCAAAATGAACGGGGCGCTCAACGCCGCCCCGGCAACCGTCAGGAACTGCCTCCGCGAAATGGAATTCGAACGATCCGACTGCATAAGCATCCCTCATTTCCCTACAGCTTATAGAACTGCTCCCAATCCTTCCGGGGCGGAGGACCGGCCAGCAGCTCGTTGGCGAATTTACTGCTCGTGATCTGACGGGTTGATGGATCAAACACCACCGGGGCGTTCACCTGCTGCGCGATAATGCCCAGCGCCATCGCCTGACACAAGGGTCCCGCCACATCAAAGGACGAGCGACACTTTTCCTGATCCTTGCAGGCCAGGAGGAAGTTCCGGAAGTGATTGGAGGGGCTTTGGGGAACCCGCGGCAATTTCGCCGTCAGATCCTTCGCTTTTTCCTTGGAGAGAATCTCCAGTGTCGAAGCATGGCTTCCGCCCTTGAAGGTCAGCCCCTCGCCATAAATGACCTTTCCGGGAGGATTCACCTTGGTTTGGATTGTCCCGGCGGAAGGCGGAGGAATATTAGGGTCAACCACCCCGGATCCGAAATCAGACGGCAACGGCGGAAGGTTTTTTACGCCATCATACCAAGTCACATCCACCGGGGGCTGCTCCCCGCGGGCGGGAAACTTGAAAACCAGCGTTGAGGCTTGCGGGAAAATAAACCGGCTATGCCCTTCCAGCGTCGGAATCACTTCCGTAGGCAGGCCAAGGTTCAGGAACTGGTGGGCCGTATCCAGGATATGCGCACCCCAATCGCCAAGCGCGCCGTTGCCGAAATCATACCAGGAACGCCACTCCCCGTTGATATAGCCCTTGTTGTAGGCATGCTCCCGGGCAGTCGCCAGCCAGATATCCCAGTCCATCGTCTCCGGCACCGGTTGCGACGGCAGGAAATCCGTGTAGGTCTTGCCATGCCAACGGCGCACTGAATTCATGAATGCCGTGATTTTGGTGACATTCTTGATGATGCCCGCCTCGGTCCAGGCCTTGAACTGGAAGTAATTGGCCTCGGAGTGTCCCTGGTTGCCCATCTGGCAGGCCACCTTGTATTTCGCTTCTGCCGCCATCATCAGGTCAATCTGACGGAATGAGTGGGCCATGGGTTTTTCCACATAGACATGCTTGCCAAGCGACATGGCCAGCATCGAAATGGGGAAATGCGAGAAGTCGGGCGTCCCCACGCACACCGCGTCAATCTCCGGGCCCATTTTGTCGAACATCTTCCGGAAATCCTGGAAGCGGGGGGCTTTCGGGAACTTCTTGAGGATCCCGCGCGTCTGGGGCGCCCCCATATCCACATCGCACAGGGCCACAATGTTGGCAAGCCCCGTGGCATACAGGGCGTTGATGACCTCTGCCCCGCGATTTCCGATACCGATACAGGCGAGGTTGACTTTCTCGTTGGGCGTCACCTTCCCGGTCGCACTATTGGTTGGCGCCCCCATCAGGCGCGGACTGATGATGGAAAAGGTTCCGGCGGCCAATACGCCCTTGAGAAAAGAGCGGCGTTGTTGCCCAAGGTCGTCGGAAGTTACTGAGTGTTGCTTTTTCATAACCGGATCTCCTGTTGGGTGACTTTTGAGGCGAAAACAAATGTTTATTCCATGAGGGCCTACAACACAACAAAAAACGACACGTCCCCGTGGCCTTCCTGCCCTGAGCGAAGTCGAAGGGGTGCCACGGGTCGCAAAAATGTTCGGTTCCCGCCACGCAAGGTGGCGGGGCACCCC
>JAABPW010000126.1 GCA_011391785.1 Verrucomicrobiota bacterium | reverse complement strand
ATACCGGAACCCTGTCAGCGCCAGGATCGCCGCCCAGGCCGCCATGGCTCGCGAGTAATGATGACCGCATTCGGCCTCATTGAACGGATTGCGCTTCTTGCCGTCATACCGGTCGCGAATCGCCTTGATGATCTTAACCCCGTCATCATCCATGCCTTCATACAACATGTGAACCGCGAGCGCATACTCGAACCCTGTCATCACTTCGTTGAAGTAGGGGAACGGACGCTCCGGACGCCGCCCCTTCGGGTACGTCGCCATCAGAACGCCGGACTCATCCCCCAGCACAAAGCTGCGGAAGTGATTGAAGTGATCATGGAACCCTTCCTTGAAATTGCACTTGAAGGTCGTTTGCAGGGTTTTCCGCTGCTTATCCTTGTCGGAAAGGTAACCCAATCCCATGACATGGGCTGTATATTGTCCGACCAATTGGTCAACCAGGCAACCGGAGCCAAGCTGGAGAACGGGATTCGACAGGTCATTCGCCCCCATGTCGAGCTTGAGGCCTCCCGCGATCTTCTCCGGCTCCTTCGGGGGCTCGATAATATGCTCATAGTAATCCCCGTTGAAAAGCCGGGCATCAATGGCCTTGGACCCGGAAGCAAACAGCTGGCCGCAGGTGGCGGCGAACTCCTTGTCGCCGAGGTATTGCGCCATCTCCTGCATCGCGCGAAGCGCGCCCAGGTACCAGAATCCCATCTGGGGATTCGGGCCGTAATACTCGACATCCATCGTGTTGTGCTGGCAGCCTTCCATCAGGCCGTCCTTGTCGGCATCCCAGCCGCCTTCGCGCCAGCAGAACTCAAGCGCCTTCTTCGCCTTCGGGTACAGGTCGCGCAGCATGGCATCGTTGCCGGACAACTGCCAGTCGCGGTAGAGCTTCATGATGCAGCCCATCTGCCCATCTGCCGCCGCCACCCCCTTGCAGCATGATTGAACCGGAGGCCGGTCCAGCGGGAGATCAACGCGGAACACCATATGCCCGGAATCAGCGGTCCCATGCCTGAACTCCACTTCGCGCATGGTGCGCGACAGGTCGCCGAACAGGAAGGCGGTCGTGTGCTCGTAGTTCCACACGTGATTGCAGCTACCCGGACAGCATCCCGCATGGTCAAAACAGCCTTCCCAGCCATAGAGATTTCCATCCGGCGTCATGAAGCAGGTCTGGGTTCGCAGGGTGCTGACGTTGTTCAGCGCCGCTTCAATGACCGGAGCCGGAAGCGATGAGTCGCACACCGAGCTGACATAATCCACCGTTTTCTTCTCCAGCTGGCCAATCGCCCCGTACAGAGCCTCAGCCGCGACCATGGAGTCCGCAAATCGCTCGGAATAATGATTGCCTATCACCACGTTTTCATTATCGAATTTCGACCAGGTAACCCGGTTGGGGAACCGCCAGGTCAGGAGAAAGGTGAATTCCCGGGTCTCGCCGGCAGCCAGCTGCCGACTGACGCAGAGCGATCCCACCGGCTTGTCGTCTTCGGAAGCTTTATCTTCCAGCCGCCCATCCCCGGTGAAATCATCCCAGAACTCCAGCTTGGTATCGCCCCAGGTCAAGTCCGCCCAGCTGGTCCGGAAGGAGACATCCTGGCCGGCGGGTGTCGCGATATACATGTCGCCATACTGTTCCGAATCCTTGCCCAGCAGGGGTGCCGTCATGTGAATACCGGTCAACAGCGCCCCGCTCCGCATCTGGTTCTTATTAGCCCGGCCCGTCCTGTAGCGATGAATACCGACATCTGCCGGAACCACCTGCGACCCGTCTTCCCCGATAAAATTGGGAACAGACAAAGCCACGCTCGTGTCGAGACTAGCCGCAGTCAGGTTGCTGACTTCCAGCCGAATGACAGCCGCCGGATACGAACTGCTTTCCGCATCACCGGGGATCAAGGGATTAAATCCCTTGAGAACGACCTTCACCGGCATATCAGGATCGGAGAGGAACACCTGGCCGAACGGATAAGCGCACTTGAACTCACAATTCCTGAACCGGGGAAACCCATGATTCCGGGCCGTTGACCCGACAGAACCTTCATATTCGCTCTTCTCGACGGGCCCTTCGACCAGCCGGGAGTGAACCTTGCCATCCGGCCCCTTGGCGTAAATTGAAAAGAAGGGGTGAATCCCCTGCCCTTGCGGAATAAACCCCTTTCCCGGCCGGTTGACAATTTCCCAGTCACGCAGGTCGCCGCGTCCGCCAAGCGATACGGTGCCGGTTCCGATGCCTCCGAGGGGCAGCGCGATTCGTTCAAGATGATCCTGGTCAAAACTCTGTAATACCGGCCACTGCATAACACTCTCCATGTTTAACTTATTATCACTAAAACCCTTACAATAGCATCCCACAGAAATCATAATCGTAATCTTAATCATAATCTTAATCCTCTGCCCCAGAAGGGATTACGATTAAGATTAAGATTACGATTATGACTAAAGGCTATTCCTGGACCGAGGCCTTGAGCGCCTTCTCCCGTTGGCGCCAATACACCACACTGTCATTGACCAGTGCATCCAGAACGGCGGGATCGGGCTGGCCGAACATGGCCGGATAGGGATCCCCGCCGGGGCCCAGGGGCTCCGGGGTCGCGAACCGGCGTCCCTGCGGATAGTCGATCACATACAACGCCATGATAATGGCATCGATATCCAGCGAGCCGGCGCCCATCGCGCAACGGTTGGAATCAGCCAGGTGAAGGTTGACCAGCCGCGGTCCTGCCTCGATCAGGGCTTCGGCGATATTCGCCTCCTCCGACTGCATGTGATACACATCACCGTTGATATGCGCCACGCCCGGATGCCCCACCGCCTTGATGTATTTCACGGCATCGGCCACCGTATGCACCAGCGAGACTTCAGCCGAACGGATCGGCTCGATGGCGGCCTGGACTCCCGCCTTCACAAACTCATCGGCTACCAGCTTCAGGGTTTCCACCGAACGGTGAAATTCCGAGCCGTCGTAGGCGGACGGACGGCCCACCGCACCGGGAACCACCAGCATATAGGAGGCCCCGACTTCCTGGCAGAGGGCAAGCTGGCGCCGGATGTAGTCAATCGCGTTCTGGCGCACGATCCCCGAGTTGCTGGCCATGTCGTTCTCGCGGCCGAACATGCCGCAGACGCCGGCCACCTTGATCCCGCAATCGCTGAGGATGCGGTTGACGTCGGCCGCCTTGTACCCGAGATCATTCCCGTACCGGTTGCCATGCAGCTCGATCCACTCCACACCCGCCTTGCTCAACCGTTTCGCGGATTTCTCGAGGGATTCAATGCCAAACCCCCAGTTGCTCCAGGAGAGCTTGAGCGACTGATCCATCAGGGCTGGATTGTCCTTGAGCTTCTTCGTGAAATTCTTGACCAGACTCGCACGTTTCTTTTCCCAGTTCTGCAGTTCCATGAGTCACTCTCCTTGGTTTATTTTACATCAAATTTCATCGTCCCTTTGACGGGGATGGCCTCTCCGTTGAACTCGAAAACGCCGGTCAGCCCGGCCGGAAGGTTCAGGGAAACCGTCCACTGGCCTGCCTGCCGTTTCATTTCAAAATCAATAAACCCGTCGGGATGCGGGGTGCGGCACTTCAGGTGGTTCAAGCTGCCCGGCTGCGGCGCGATCCGGACCGAACGGAAGCCGGCCGATGCGGGCCGTATCCCGCAAAGGCTCGCATGCATGTGGAACAAGGGATGCGACCCCCAGGCATGGCAATCACTCCGGGAGGGCTCGGGCTGTTCCACCGGCGCCTTGAATCCTTGTTTGACGAGGTCCTTCCAGAACCCCATCTTCTCCAGGATCAGGTCGCCACGCCCCTGCTGACAGAAGGCCTCCAGCAAATAGAACGAGAAGTAGATGGTCGTTCTGGCCAGATCATCCCTCGAGATCAGGGACCCGAAACAGGTCTCCATGAGGGCCGGCTCGAAACTCCTGCTCAGCAAGGCCAGGCACTGGGCATGCTCGCTGAAGCATTGGCGCGCCGGATCGTCGGCAAAGACGCCGCGCTCCGCATTCCAGAACACCTTGAGAATGGAGGCCGCCAGTTTCGCGGCCCACGCCCTGTAGCTGTCGGCAAAGTGCTTCTCGCCATAGGCCTCCTCAAGATCAATGGCGCTTTGCAGGGTCAGCAGGAACTGGAGGTTGCAGATCCCGCTCGTGCCGAACTCACCCTCGGGCGGATAGGCAAAATCCCAGCCGGGCGACTTGACCCAATCGACAAACGACCAGCCAGGCAGGCCCGTGAGCAGCATCCGGTCATCCGCCAGCGCCCGGAACTGCTCCAGTTGCGCGCGCATCCCCGGCAACCGTTGCGCGATAAACGCCGGATCCCTCTGCCACCAGGCCAGGTCACGGATCATCGTGATCCAGACCATCGAGAAGGTCGTGCTCAGCTGGCGGGGATCGC
>JAABPW010000136.1 GCA_011391785.1 Verrucomicrobiota bacterium | reverse complement strand
GGACACGGACTCCATCGGCAAGTCAGAAAGCTCCGGCTGCATCCGGCTAAGGAACGAGGATGTGGAGGAGCTCTTCGAGCTTATCCCGGTTGGAACTTCGGTTATTATTGAAGAGTAAGGGTGTCCGTCACCACAGGCAACAGGGTGGGGTTCCACTTGGAGGGCGAGGCTTGCCGAGCCGTGACCATAAAGTGTGACTTTGAAGCCCGAAACCAGACGCCGCAGCCTCATTATCCTGATTCTGACAGACACTTTTGATGGATACGGCTCGGCAAGCCTCGCCCTCCAGAAGAAAGAACAATCGTTTTTCTCTCGCTTTCCTTCTCCGTATCACCGTGGTAAAGTCCTTGTCTTTGAATTTGAGCAGGAGATCAAGAGAATGCATCCGTATAGAACACATACTTGTGGCGAGTTGAGGATTGACCATGTTAGCCAGACGGTCCGGATTTCCGGTTGGGTTTTCCGGAAAAGGGATCATGGGCAGTTGTTGTTCATCGATCTGAGGGACCATTACGGGTTGACCCAGGTCGTCATCCATCCCGATAAGGCTTTTCTTGAGGATTGCCAGCGGGTTCGTTCTGAAAGCGTGATCATTGTCACCGGCAAGGTTGTTGCCCGTAGCCAGGACACGATCAATGAGGCGCTCCCCACCGGCCGGATTGAAGTCATGGCTGAATCGGTCACCGTGGAAAGCCTGGCCGATCCGCTTCCGTTCCAGATTGCGGTTGAGGATGACGGGCCGGAGGAGACCCGCCTCAAATACCGTTTCCTGGACCTGCGGCGCGATCACCTGCACAAGAACATCCTGTTGCGCTCCCAGATCATTGCCAGCTTGCGACGGCGTATGATCGGACATGGATTCACCGAGTTCCAGACGCCGATCCTGACCAGCAGCTCGCCCGAGGGGGCGCGGGACTACCTGGTGCCCAGCCGTGTGCATCCCGGCAAGTTCTACGCGCTTCCCCAGGCTCCCCAGCAGTTCAAGCAGCTGCTGATGGTTGCCGGTTTCGACCGCTATTTCCAGATCGCTCCCTGCTTCCGGGATGAGGACGCCCGGGCTGACCGGTCTCCCGGTGAGTTCTACCAGCTTGATCTTGAAATGTCATATGTCACCCAGGATGACGTCTTCGCCGTGGTGGAAGATGTGATCCATGGCGTGTTTGGGGAATTCTCGAAGCTGACGATGGACAAGCCGCCATTCACCCGGATTCCCTATGCCGAGGCCATGGTGAAGTATGGCAGCGACAAGCCCGACCTGCGGATTCCCATTGAGATCCGTGATGTCTCCGACATTTTCCGGGCCTCGAAGTTCAACGCCTTCCGTGCCGTGGTGGATAAGGGCGGTGTGGTCCGCGCCATTCCCGTGAAGGGAATTGCCGGCAAGTCGCGCAGTTTCTTCGACAAGCTGGTCGAATATGCCCAGTCCCTGGGCTCCAAGGGTCTGGCCTACCTTGTCTGGGAGGGCGGCGTGGTCAAGGGGCCGATCGTCAAGTTCCTGTCCGAGGATGAAATCAAGGCGCTGGCCGCCTGTGGGGACATGGTGGAGGGCGATGTCATGTTCTTTGTCAGCGACATGGCTGGCGCCGCGAACAAGATTTCCGGAGCGATCCGCGTGAAACTGGGCGCAGACCTCGAATTGATACCGAAGGATGTCTTCCGGTTCTGCTGGATCGTGGATTTCCCGATGTTCGAGTATGACGAGGAGACCCGCAGCATCGGGTTCTCGCATAACCCGTTCTCCATGCCGCAGGGCGGCATGAAGGCTCTGCTGGAGCAGGATCCGCTCACGATCAAGGCGTTCCAGTATGACATTGTCTGCAATGGGGTGGAACTGTCGAGCGGCGCCATCCGGAACCACAGTCCCGAGTTGATGTACAAGGCTTTCGAGATCGCCGGGTATCCGCCGGACGAAGTGGATAAGCGGTTTGGCGGGATGATCAACGCGTTCAAGCTGGGTGCGCCTCCGCACGGTGGCATTGCTCCCGGCGTCGACCGCATGGTGATGCTGTTGGCCGGGGAGAGCAATATCCGTGAAGTCATTGCCTTCCCCATGAACCAGAAGGCGCAGGATCTCATGATGAACGCCCCCAATACCGTTATGGACAAGCAGCTTCGCGAGCTTCACCTGAAGCTGGATCTGCCGAAGGAAGGCAAGTAGGAGTATTCAGTGATCGGTATTCAGTATTCAGAAGGGAACTGGTCTTCTGAAATCTGGAATCTGGAATCTGAAATCTATAATCTGAACACTCTATGATTCGCACAGGCATAGGCTTTGACATTCACCGGTTTGTAACCGGGCGAAAACTTATCCTCGGTGGAGTGGAAATCCCCTCCCTGGAGGGCCTCGACGGCCATTCGGATGCGGATGTGGTATGCCATGCCCTGGCAGATGCCCTGCTGGGAGCGGTTGCGGATGGGGATATCGGGCAGCATTTCCCGAATACCGACCCGCGCTGGAAGAATGCCGACAGTGTGGAGTTGCTTCGTGCCGTGGTGGCCCGCGTCAAGGCGAAGGGATTCCACATTGTGAACGTGGATGCGGCTATTCAGGCGGAAAGGCCGAAAGTGATGCCTTATGCGCAACGCATGAGAGAGCGCCTCGCGCCAGTTATGGGCGTGACTCTTGATGATGTTTCCGTCAAGGCCACCACCATGGAAGGCTTGGGTGCCATAGGGCGGGGCGAAGGCATCGCCGTCATGGCGGTGGCGACCGTTGAAAAAGATGAATCCAGAATTCTTCCTGATTTGCCATGAAAATTCACAACACATTGACACAGCAACTTGAGGAACTTATTCCTCTTGAGGGCAACCGCGTGCGGATCTACACCTGCGGTCCGACCGTCTACAATTTCGCCCATATCGGGAATTTCCGTGCCTACATTTTCGAGGATCTCCTGCGGCGCGCGATCAAGCGCTTCGGCTACGAGCTTACCCAGGTCATGAACCTGACCGATGTGGATGACAAGACGATCGCCGGCGCACTCAAGGCCGGGGTTCCGCTCAACACGTTTACCGCGACCTTCAAGTCGGCGTTCTTTGACGATCTCAAGACCCTCAATATCGAGCCGGCGGAACATTACCCCGCCGCCACGGACCATATTCCCGCCATGATCGGCATGATCCAGAGCCTGCTGGATAAGAAACATGCCTACCAGTCCGATGACGGCTCGATCTATTTCAGCGTCGCCAGCTTTCCGTCCTACGGAAAACTGGCGCATCTGGACATGGCCGGTATGCGGCCCGGTGCCAGGGTGCAACATGACGAATACGAGAAGGAGAACGTCGCCGATTTTGCCCTGTGGAAAGCTTGGGACGAAAAGGACGGCGCCGTGGCATGGGATGCGCCCTGGGGGCGGGGGAGGCCTGGGTGGCACATCGAGTGTTCGGCCATGGCAACCCAATACCTGGGAGAGAGTTTTGATCTCCATACGGGTGGCGTGGATAATATTTTCCCGCACCATGAGGATGAAATCGCGCAAAGCGAGTCCGCCAGCGGGAAGCCCTATGTGCGGTATTGGATGCACTGTGCCCACCTTGTCGTGGATGGCCGCAAGATGTCCAAATCCCTCGGGAACTTCTATACGCTTCGGGACATCTTGTCCCGGGGCTTTACCGGGCGTGAGACCCGATATGTGCTCATGGCCGGACATTATCGCCAATCCCTCAATTTCTCTTTCGATGCCTTGACGGCCGCCCGCAGCGCCTTGCAGCGCCTCGATGAATTCCAGGATCGGCTGGTAGGGGTTGCAAAAAATGCGAACATCGAACAGTCAACATTGAACGTCCAACATTCAACAGGAAGCAATTCCCATCCCTCGCTCGATGTTCGATGTTCAATGTTGACTGTTGAATGTTCGAATTCCCTGCTTCTGCCTGACTGGGCTGATGCAGCTCGGGTGAAATTTGATGCCGGATTGGCCGATGACCTGAATATTTCAGAGTCCCTGGCGGCTTTATTCGACATGGTACATGCCGGGAACCGGGCCATGGATGCCAAGGCCTTGAAGGGCGAGCAGGCCGCCGCCGTCCGTTCCCTGCTGGCTTCGTTCGATCTGGTGCTGGGAGTCCTTGAAAAACCGCGGGAAGAGATCCCTGACGGAGCCCTGAAACTGCTGGAACTCCGGCAAGAGGCCCGCAAGGCGAAAAACTGGGCTGAATCGGACAGGGTCAGGGATGAGCTGGCGGCCCAGGGTTGGCTGATCCAGGACACCCCGCAGGGGGCGAAGCTGAAGAGGAAATAGAAGAGAGTGTTCAGTATTCAGATCTCAGTATTCAGATCGGGATGTTGAAAGCGCATGGAATTTCCGAATACTGACTTCTGAATACTGAACACTTGAAAAACAGGTAATTATTTTGAGTAAAGGTAAGTTCATAACTTTCGAGGGGCCTGAAGGCGGGGGCAAATCCACCCATATCCGCAGGCTGGCAGAGCGGCTCAAGGCGCTTGGGCACGAGGTTTTGCTGACCCGTGAACCGGGAGGGACGCCTACCGGGGAGGCGATCCGCGGCATTCTCCAGCATGAGCACACCGGGGAAGCTATTTGTCCCGAGGCGGAACTGCTGCTGTTTGAAGCCAGCCGCGCCCAGTTGGTGCGGACAGTCATTTTGCCCGCGTTACAAAGGGGTGTCTGGGTGTTGTGTGACCGGTTTGCCGATTCCACAGCGGCCTACCAGGGGTACGGCCGCGGGTTCAGTCTGGATACCATTTTCGCCTTGAACCAGCATGCCATGGGGGATTGCGTGCCTGACCTGACGCTTCTTATGGATATTGATGTCCACTCCGGGCGGGCGCGCATGGCGGAGAGGAATCTCGCCCTGAACACCACGAGCGACCGAATTGAGCGGGAGGCGGTGGAGTTTCATGAGCGCGTTCGTGCCGGGTTCCTGGCCCTGTCCAAACGCTGGCCAGACCGGATCAAGGTCATTGACGTCATGCGCGAGAAAGATGATGTTGCAGCCGATATCTGGAAGCACATTCAAGGACTGAATCCAGAATCCAGGAGCCAGGAGCCAGAATCCAGAATTTGGAATTTGGAATCTATCCGGTGAATCCTATGACTTACGGCTTCAAATTCCCAGTCTTACTACTGGATTCTGGATTCTGGATTCTGGATTCTGGATTCTTAAGTTACTACCATGTCCATGGAAAATAAATTATCTGGTGCCTTATCTTCCTTCGATGCCGCGCTTGCGGCCGGGCGGGTGGCGCAGGCCTATCTCGTGGTTGGGAACCTTCGTGAGGAAGGGTTGCCCTTCGCGGAGCAGGCGCTCATGCGTTTGTTCTGCGGCGGGATGATGAAGCCCTGCGGGGATTGTCCAGACTGTACCCGCATCCGGGAACACAAGCATGTGGATGTGGCCTGGATTGAGCCTGAGAAGAAATCGAGGGTGGTGGGGATTGACCGGATTCGTGATTTGCAGTCGATGATCTATCAGACTTCGTATAGTGGCGGCTGGAAGGCCGTGGTGCTGTCCGGTGCGGATCGCCTGGGTGAGGACGCCTCCAATGCCTTTTTGAAGACACTGGAGGAGCCGCCTCCGCGCAGTATTTATTTTCTCCTGACGGAATCGCCCCAGGCGGTTATGGCCACGATTCTTTCGCGTTGCCAGCGCATCATCCTTTCCACGGAGCCGGAACGGCTCCCTGAGCCCTGGCGGGCGGAGTTGCTTGAACTCTTGTCAGAGCCCCTGGCTGGCGGGCTGATGGGCCGGTTGATCCGCGGCAAAAAGCTGGAGGCGCTCCTTGCCGGCATGAAAAAAGAGGTCGAAAAGGAGGAGACCGTGCGATTCCGCGAGGAGCAGGAGGCCCTTCGTAATCCCGATGACCGCAAAAGCCAGAAGGGGGATGAGGAAGTTCTGGCGGCCCGGATTGAGGCGCGGTTCAGGGCGCTGCGATCCATGGTGCTGCGCATGATGCTGTTCTGGTACCGGGACCTGCTGGTACTGGTTTGCGGCACCGATCCCTCCCAGCTCCGCCATCAGGATCAGGCTGATATCCTCCAGGGCATCGCCCGGGGCCTTTGCTATGGCGATGCGCTTGCCAACCTGAGGATGGTGGAAGGGATGGAACGCCAGTTTGAACGTAACCTGCCCATGGAAACGGTGATCACCGGCGCCATGAATGGCCTCAGCGCGTAGAAAGAAGATTGGAGAAAGTGTTCAGTGTTCAGTTTTCAGAAAGAAAAATAAGACATAATCCTTTTCTGAACACCGAACACTGAATACTGAACACTGGCATCTCGCTTCTGTATTTTGTATTCTCTCTGCCTATGTACCGTTCAGTTGAAATACGACTCGAAGATGACTCGCTGGTGAATGCGTCCAGTCCTCCGGAACTGGTGATTCACAAGGGGGATCTGTGCGTGGTGGAATGTAACCGCGTGCCGGAATTCGGTCAGGTGGCGCACTTGAAGGAGTGTGAGGGGGGGCTTCCGCCGCGGAACGCCGGGCCGGTGGTCCTCCGCCGGGCCACCCTGCAGGATCAGTCGCGGGCCCACGAGAACGCGGTGGTCGGGCGGATGAACGCGAAGACCGTCCACAAGCGCGTGGATGAGTATAAGTTGCCGGTCCATATCGTTCAGGTCCGGTATAGTTTCGACCGGTCCGTGCTCCATATCACTTTCACTTCCGAAGACCGTGTTGAATACACCGAGTTCGTCAAGGCGATGTCAGGGGAATTCAAGGTGCGGATTGAGATGAGATCCCTCGGCGTCCGGGATGCCGCGCGGCTGGCCGGGGGAATGGCCGTTTGCGGACGCCCCTTGTGCTGCCGGGAGTGGCTGAAGGATTTTGAGGTGGTTAGCGTCAAGATGGCCAAAACCCAGGGGCTTGCATTGAATCCGGCGGCCATCAGCGGCATGTGCGGGCGGTTGAAGTGCTGTCTGAAATATGAATTCGATACCTACAGGGCCATGGGCGAGAATTTGCCCCGCAATGGCACCACGGTGCGTTGTGGCGAAGGGTGTGGCTGTGTATGGGACAAGGATGTCCTGGGCCAGAGCGTCAAGGTGAGGCTGGACGACGGGCGTGTCGTGTCGGTCCCGGCCGCTGAAGTGCACCCGGTATCGGAAACCCTGAACCCTGAACCCTGAACCCTTGGGCCTGGTTGAGCGGGTGATGTGTGTTGCGGAATTATGGAGACCAATATGAAACCTGTGAAACTTGTTGTGGTTGGATCGATCGGATTGGATACCATTGAAACGGCCCATGCCAAAAAGGAGGAGATCCTCGGCGGGTCGGTGAGTTATGCCTGTGCCGCCGCATCCTTCTTTTCGCACACGGGTATGGTCGGCGTGGTGGGGACGGATTTCCCCGCGTCCTGCCTGGAGGCTTATCGTCAGTTCGGGATCGACCTGAAGGGGCTCCAGACGGCGCAGGGCAAGACGTTCCGCTGGTCGGGCGTTTATGAGAAGGACATGAACAACCGGCGGACGCTGGCCACCGAGCTGAATGTGTTCGGGGAATTCAAGCCGGAATTACCGGCTGATTATGCCAAGGCGCCGTTCCTGTTCCTGGCGAATATTTCACCTGAGCTCCAGTTGCATGTCCTCTCGCAGGCGAAGTCCGTGCGGTTTGTCGCTGCCGATACCATGGACCTCTGGATCAATATCGCCCGGAAGCCCCTGATGGACGTTATCAAGGCGGTGGACCTGCTGACGCTCAACGAGTCGGAGGCCCGGCTGATTTCCGATGAATACAACCTGCTCAAGGCTGCCCGGAAAATCCTGGGGTGGGGGCCGAAGTATCTTATCATCAAGAAGGGCGAACATGGCGCCATGCTTTTTTCCAAGGCCGGGATCTTCGTGGTGCCTGCCTATCCCCTTGAGATGTTCCACGATCCCACGGGGGCTGGCGACTCCTTTGCCGGCGGGTTCATGGGCGCCTTGTCCGAAAAGGGCGAAATTGACGATTCCGCCATACGCCGTGCCATGGGCTACGGGAGCGTGGTGGCCTCGTTCGGCGTTGAGGAATTCAGTCTGGACCGGTTGTGCCGGTTGTCCCGGCATGATATTCAAAACCGGTATGAAGACTTCCTGAAACTGACCCATCTCGGGTAGGATTCGGGTCCCCCAAAGGCTGCATTCAGGATCATTCCCGAATCTCCTCATTTTTGTAGACATTGCCCACATAGAAGAATATAAATATTTGATTCATTTGTTAAATATTTAACGATTGTAACGATGGGCTGGCGGGGCGGAGAACACCGGGGGAACAGAACAATGACAGAACCGGCATGCAAGTGTAATTGCCAACAGGATGTTGACGAGGCGAAATGTCTCAAACGCCTGGACGTCGTGATCCGTGAATACCGGGACAAGCCCGGCGCCTTGATTCCCGTGTTGCAGATGGCGCAGGGGATTTTCGGATATCTTCCGGAATCAGCGCTCAAGAAAATCAGCCTCGGCCTGGACAAATCCTATAGTGAGGTTGCCGGAGTGGTTGGGTTTTATTCATTCTTTTCAACCGTACCCCGGGGGAAGAATCTGATCCGCGTCTGCCTTGGAACCGCCTGTTATGTTCGCGGCGGCATGCAGGTGCTTGAGGCCATCAGGAAAAATCTCGGCATTGATGTCGGCCAGACAACCCCTGACAGGCAGTTTTCCCTTGAGGTGGCGCGCTGCTTCGGCGCTTGCGGCCTGGCACCGGCCATCACGATCAACGACGATGTCCACCAGCGGGTCAAATCCGCCAAGGTGCATGAAATCATCAATTCCTACCGGAAAAAGTCGAAAAGCACGGTCGCGAAGAAGAAGGTGAAAGCATGACAACATCCGGGAAAATCAATACACCGTCGGATTTGTCGGCTCTGGCCTCGGAATTCAAGGCGAAGGTAGAGGGGCGTATCCGCACGGGTGAGCCTGCGTCCGGCAAGATCAAGCATTATGTCCTCGTTTGCACGGGGGGCGGTTGCATTGCCTCCGGAGCCCTGGGTGTCAAGGCAGCCATGGAGCAGGAAATCAAGCGGCTTGGACTTGCGCCCTCGGTAAAGGTATTCGCAACTGGTTGTCTTGGGCCCTGTGCCGTTGGTCCGGTGGTGGTGGTCTACCCCGAAGGGATCTTTTACCAGAATCTCACGGCGAAAACGGCCGTCCAGGTCGTCCGCAGCCATCTCAAGAAGGGTGTCATCGTCGAATCCCTGGTCCACCGGAAGAGTCCTGAAGGCACGCCGGTTCCGGCCATGAAGGACATCGAGTTTCTCAACAAGCAGACCAAGATAGTTCTGCGCAACTGCGGCATTATCGACCCCTGCAGCATCGGGGAATATATCGGTTGCGACGGGTACAAGGCGCTCGCCAAAGTGCTCACCACGATGAAGCCTGAGGATGTCATTGAGACCGTGAAGCAGTCCGGGCTCCGCGGGCGCGGCGGCGCCGGGTTCCCGACCTGGATCAAGTGGAGCCTGACCCGGAAGGCGGGCGGCGGCGAGAAGTTCATGTTGTGCAACGCGGATGAGGGGGATCCCGGCGCCTTTATGGACCGGAGCGTGCTCGAGGGGGATCCCCATAGCGTGATTGAAGCCATGGCCATTGGCGCTTACGCGGTGGGAGCAAACCGCGGGTTTGTCTATTGCCGGGCGGAATATCCCCTTGCGGTTGAGCGTCTGGGAAAAGCCATTGAGCAAGCCAGGGAAAAAGGGCTGCTGGGCGATAATATTTTCGGCTCGGGCTTTAACTTCACCTTGGAGATCCGGATGGGTGCGGGCGCCTTCGTGTGCGGCGAGGAGACGGCCCTCATGACGTCGATCGAAGGCAACCGGGGAGAGCCCCGTCCCCGGCCCCCGTTCCCTGCCAACAAGGGCTTGTGGGGCAAACCCAGTGTGTTGAACAATGTGGAAACCTATGCCTCGATCCCGGCGATTTTCAATCGGGGTGCGGACTGGTTCGCCTCCTTCGGAACCGAAAAGAGCAAGGGCACCAAGGTGTTTGCGCTCGCCGGCGCCGTGAACATGACGGGACTGGTGGAGGTGCCTGTCGGGACCCCGCTGGGCGAGATCATCTACGACATCGGTGGGGGGATACCGGACGGCAAGAAGTTCAAGGCGGCCCAGATTGGAGGCCCCTCCGGAGGATGTATTCCACGCCAGCATCTCAATGTCCCGGTGGATTACGAATCCTTGTCCGAACTGGGCGCCATCATGGGGTCCGGCGGACTGATTGTGATGGACGAGGATACCTGCATGGTGGATGTGGCCCGCTATTTCCTCGACTTTGTCCAGGATGAGTCCTGTGGCAAATGCGTGCCATGCCGTGTGGGCACGAAGCGGATGCTGGAAATTCTCAACCGGATCTGTGCTGGGCAGGGGAAGATGGAGGACATCGACCGCCTGATCACCCTGGGCCACCAGATCCGTGACACCGCCTTGTGCGGACTCGGCCAGACGGCGGCCAATCCCGTGCTTTCGACCATACGGCATTTCCGCCATGAATATGAGGCGCACATCCTGCAGAAGCATTGTGAGGCCGGAATTTGCCCGAGCCTTGTCAGGGCGCCCTGCCAGAGCGCCTGCCCCGCGCGGGTGGATGTGCCGGGCTTTGTGTCGCTGGTTGCGGAAAAGCGTTATTCCGAGGCACTCAAACTGCATCGTGAGCGGAATCCCTTTGCAACGGTATGCGCGCGGGTCTGTTTCCATACCTGCGAGGACAAGTGCCGCCGCTCATCCCTGGACAGCGCCGTCTCGATCCGAGGCGTCAAGCGCTTCATGGTGGATCAGGAGAACAAGCCGCAGCTTCCTGAAGTCCGGCAGAATGCCGCGAATGCCAAACGCAAGATCGCGATCATTGGCGCCGGTCCCGCGGGATTATCCTGTGCGTACTTCCTGGCGCGACTGGGCTACCAGCCCAAGGTATTGGAATCCGAGCCCCGCCCGGGAGGCATGCTGGTCCAGACGATTCCCTCCTACCGGTTGCCTCGCGAGCTACTGGCCCGAGAAGTCCGGATGATTGAAAAGCTGGGTGTGGAGATCAAGACCGGTAAAAAACTCGGCCGGGATTTCACCCTTGAGTCCCTGAAAAAGCAGGGCTACGAGGCGATTTTCCTCGCGGTGGGCGCCCCGGACGGGGTGCGGATCAGCATGCCCGGCAGCGAGAGCCGCGGCGTGGTGGAGTCCATCGCCTTTCTGCGCGAGTACAACCTTCGGGGATCCGTCAAGGTCGGGAAGAAGGTCATCGTGGTTGGCGGCGGAAATGCGGCCATTGATGCCGCCCGGACGGCCTTGCGGCTGGGAGCGTCCGTCACGGTCGTGTACCGGCGTACGGAGGCGGAAATGCCCGCCTATGCCGAGGAAATCGAGCAGGCGCGCCAGGAGGGGGTTGTGCTCGAGACGCTTACCGCCCCGGAGTCAATCCTCTCCAAGAACGGCAGTGTATCCGGCATGCTATGCCGCCGCATGAAGCTGGGTGAATTTGACCGGTCCGGCCGCCGGCGCCCGGAACGTGGGGGCGAGGAGATGGTTCTGGAAGCCGACCAGGTCATCCTGGCCGTGGGGCAGACCCTGGACGCCAAGTCCCTGGTGGGGGACCTCCCGGTTGAATTGATCGGCAGCAGCCAGATCATGGCGGATGCCATGACGGGAAAGACCAGCGTGCCTTGGCTGTTTGCCGGCGGTGATGCGGCGACAGGCCCCTCGTCGGTCGTTGAGGCCGTGGGCAGCGGGGAACGGGCGGCTGTCGGAATCGATGCGTTCCTGACCGGCGAATCCCATGCGTTCTGGCGCCGGGAGGCCGTTGTGGATACGAAGTTCGATCCCGATGCGGATCCTAAAATGGATTCCCGCGGTTCGCTCGTCCTGCTTCCATCCGAACGGCGGAAGAACAACTTTGATGAGGTGGAGCAATCCTGGTCCGAAACTGAAGCCGTCAGGCAGGCGCGACGGTGCCTTCGTTGCGATTACCGGGCGAAGGATGAAAGCGGGGCGACACAATGCCAAAACTGACCATTGATGGATGTCCGGTGGAGGTTCCGGAGGGAACTTCGATTCTGAAGGCGGCGCGAACCATCGGGGTGGCCATCCCGACCCTGTGCCAGATGGAAAACGTACACGCCATCGGTGCCTGCCGCGTGTGCGTGGTCGAGGTGGAGGGGGCCCGGAGTCTCGCGGCGTCCTGCGTGATGCCGGTGGCGGAGGGGATGAAAATCCACACCCAGACCCAGCGTGTGCGCGAGGCGCGCAAGGCGGTGGTGGAGCTCCTGTTGTCCGAACATGACGGTGACTGCCAGGTGTGTGACCGGAACGACGACTGCGAACTCCAGGCCTTGGCGAACAAGCTCAATGTCAAGATCGTCCCGTATCCCGGTGTCAGGACGTCTGGCGGGATCGACGATAGTACGCCCGGATTGGTGCGGGACAGCGGAAAGTGCATCAAGTGCCGCCGCTGTGTGTCGGTTTGCGGGCAGGTTCAGGAAGTGGGCGCCTTGTTTCCCCAGTTTCGCGGGTTCAAGACCGTCATTGGCCCGGCCTTCGGCGCGGATCTCGACAAGGTGGCTTGTGTCCAGTGCGGGCAATGCGCCGCGGTTTGCCCCGTTGGCGCCATCACGGAGAAAAGCAATATCGAGGAAGTGTGGGCGGCGCTGGATGACAAGTCCAAGACCGTTGTTGTCCAGGTGGCGCCGGCCGTGCGTGCCTCGCTAGGTGAATGTTTCGGAATGGCGCCCGGGACCCTGGTGACTGGAAAGATGGTGGCGGCGCTCCGTCGCCTTAAATTCGATGCGGTGTTTGATACGAATTTCACGGCGGATCTGACCATTATCGAGGAAGGACATGAACTCCTGCATCGCCTCACGACGGCGGTGAAGGACAAGGGAGAGGTCGCGCTTCCCCAGTTCACCAGTTGCTCGCCGGGCTGGATCCGCTACATGGAATATTTCTACCCCGAGATGCTGCCTTATCTCTCAACCTGCAAGTCGCCCCAGCAGATGTTCGGCGCCCTGGCCAAGACCTATTGGGCGGCCAAGGTCGGCAAGAAGGCCGAGGATATATTTGTGGTTTCGGTGATGCCCTGCCATGCCAAGAAATCCGAATCCGGTCGCCCGGAAATGACGGACAGCGGCGTCCGGGATGTGGATGTTGCCCTGACCACCCGCGAGTTGGGACGGATGATCAAGCAGGCGGGAATCGATTTTGAGCGGATGCCAGAGGAGTCCATGGATTCCCTCATGGGTGCCTCGACCGGCGCGGCGGATATTTTTGCCAATACCGGTGGCGTGATGGAGGCGGCCCTGCGCACGGTGTGGGAAGTGGTGACGGGACGTGAACTTCCCTTCCTCAACCTGCATGTGCCGCCATTGATGGGGTTGGAAGGGATCAAGCATGCCGAGGTGACGATTGCCGGCGCCGTGCCTGCCTGGTCTTTCCTGGAGGGAGTCACGGTGAAGGTTGCCGTGGCCTCCGGACTGGGTAATGCCCGGAAGCTGGTCGAGAAAATCAAGTCGGGAGAGGCCTCCTATCATTTCGTGGAGATTATGACCTGTCCTGGAGGGTGTATCGGCGGGGGAGGTCAGCCGCGCACCACGACCAATGAAATCAGGCAGAAGCGGCTTGAAGCCATTTATCGTGAGGATGAGGGGAAAAAGCTCCGTAAATCACATGAGAACCCTGAAGTCGCGCAAATCTATGCCGAGTTCCTCGGGGTTCCATTGGGGGAGAAGTCGCACCATCTCCTGCACACGGAGTATGCGGCTCGTGCCCGCGTCTGAGTTTTTCTAATTACTCAGAAATCGTTTGGATAAGGATGTGTTTTGATGTTTATGGTTAAATATTTAACGTTATAAGTTTGACGAAAAAAGCGGGTCAGGTATGATTTCGAAAATCAGGGAGGATTCCATGGGCAATAAGGGGACGGCTCTGGAGGTTATTCCGGGGGCAGTGGTTCGCCGGCTTCCCCGCTATCTTACCCAGACCCAGTATTTGCGGCAACAGGGTGTCGAATGGGTGTCATCGGCCTCGCTTGCCGAGGCGCTGGGGTTGACGAGTTCAACGGTGCGGCAGGATCTGTCCTACATCGATTTCAAGGGCGTGGCCAAGCGAGGGTACGGCACGGGCGGTCTTGAAAAGGTGCTTGCCAGGACCTTGGGAGTGGATCGTGATGTCCGATGCGTTCTGGTGGGGGCCGGAAACCTCGGGCGGGCCTTGGCCTTGCATGAGGAGTTTGTGCGCCAGGGTTTCAAGATCATGGGGGTTTTTGATAATCATCCTTCCGTGGTCGGGAAAAAGATCGGACGGTTTGTCATCAAGGGAATGAATGAGATGGCTGATTTTGTGCGTGAGCAGCAGGTAGGAATCGGGATTGTGTCGGTTCCCCATGCGGCGGCCCAGGCGGTAGCGGATCAACTGGTCGCCGCGGGAGCGCGCGGGTTGTTGAACCTGACGACCGCCCATGTACACGCGCCGGACACCGTCTCGGTGGTGGATGCCAGGATCCTCGCCAGTTTGCGGGAATTGGCCTATGCCGTGAAGGATATCTGAAGGGGTTTTGATTTTTGAGTGATATAAAGAAAGGAATCGTAATGAGTAATCCAATGGAAAAGTTGCTTGAGCTTCGGCGGAAGGCTGAGAAAAGCCTCCGTGAGGAGAAGTTCAACGCAAAGGTCCGCATCACGGTCGGATCAGCGACCTGTGAAAATGCGGCGGGTGCAGGCGAGGTGTTCAAGCGGGTGGAGGAGTTGATTCAGCGTCACAACCTGAAGGACGTCACCCTGAGCCGGGTCGGTTGCACCGGGCGGTGCGACATGGAGCCCGTAGTGACCGTGTTCAGTCAGAAATCTACGCCGGTGAAATACATCACCATGACGCCGGACAAGGTGGATAAGGTGTTTGACTCCCATGTCATCAAGGGCACGCCGGTGAAGAGCATGGCCATGCCGCATACGGACATGACCAACACGGACTTCACCGAGGACAAGCTTTGGGCCGATGCGCGCCTGACCGACCGGTTTTCCTCCGTGTTCGGCGATGTCCACTTCTTCGGTAAGCAGATGCGCATGACGCTTCGCAATTGTGGCGTGATTGATCCGGAGGACATGGACGAATACCTTGTGGTCCGTGGCTACCAGGCGGCGGTCAAAGTCCTGACCGAGATGACACCCAACGATGTTGTCAACGCCCTGACGAAGTCCGGTCTTCGGGGACGCGGTGGCGGCGGATTCCCCACCGGGGTAAAGTGGAATTTCGCCCTCGCCCAGAAGAGCGAGGAGAAATACATCATCTGCAATGCCGATGAGGGCGACCCGGGTGCCTTCATGGACCGCAGTACGATTGAGGGTGATCCCCATACCGTCATCGAGGGTATGATCATAGGGGGGTATGCCATTGGGGCGAGGCAGGGCTATGTGTATATCCGTGCCGAATATCCGCTGGCCATCAAGCGCCTGGAGATTGCGATTGCGGCGGCGCGGAAAGCCGGCTTCCTCGGGAAGGGGATTTTCGGGACATCGTGGGATTTTGACATCGAGATCCGGCTTGGCGCCGGCGCCTTTGTCTGCGGGGAGGAAACCGCGCTGATCCGCTCCATCGAGGGGGAGCGCGGGATGCCGCGGCCGCGGCCGCCCTATCCGGCTGCGTCCGGCCTGTGGGGCAAGCCCACGGTTATCAACAATGTTGAAACCTTCGCCAATGTTCCGGTCGTGATCCTGGACGGGCCCGAGTGGTTTGCCTCCATCGGTACCGAAAAGAGCAAAGGGACCAAGGTGTTCGCCCTTGCGGGCAAGGTCTGCAATACCGGCCTGGTGGAAGTGCCGATGGGCACGACGCTGCGTGATGTGGTGTACGGGGTCGGCGGGGGGATCAAGGACGGGAAGAAATTCAAGGCCGTCCAGACAGGCGGTCCGGCGGGCGGATGCCTGCCCGAGTCATTCCTGGACACCCCGGTGGATTACGAGTCGCTGACGGCGGCGGGGTCCATGATGGGAAGTGGCGGCATGATTGTGATCGATGAGGATTCCTGCATGGTGGATGTGGCCCGGTTCTTTCTGGATTTCACCCAGGATGAATCCTGCGGGAAATGCACGCCGTGCCGCGAGGGCACCAAGCGCATGCTCGAAATCCTGCAACGCATCACGGCGGGCAGGGGTGTGGAAGGGGACATCGAGAAGCTGCTCCGGCTGGGGGATACCATCAAGCGCACCTCGCTGTGCGGCCTGGGTCAGGCGGCGCCTAACCCCGTGATCAGCACGATCAAGCATTTCCGCGATGAGTATGAGGCTCACATCCGCGAAAAGCGGTGTCCGGCGGGGGTCTGCTCGAATCTGCTGACCTATACGATCATTCCTGAAAAATGCATCGGTTGCGGGGCTTGCAAGCGCAAGTGTCCGGTCCCCTGCATCAGTGGAAAACCAAAGGAAATTCACGAAATTGACCAGGCCCGTTGCATCAAGTGCGGTCAGTGCCTGGAGGCGTGCAAGTTCGACGCAGTGAAGAGGAAATAGTCATGACAACTGAAAAGAAAATTACACTCTGGATCGACGGCGTCAAGGTGACGGTGCCCGAGAAAAGCACCATTCTCCAGGCGGCCGCCTTGATTAACATCGATATCCCCAGCCTGTGCTACCATCCCGACCTGAGCGTCATCGGCGCCTGCCGGGTATGTGTGGTGGAGGTCGAGGGGCAGCGCAATCCCGTGGCTTCATGCTCGTTCCCGGTAACGGAGGGTATGAAGGTCAAGACCTCGACGCCCCTGTTGCGCCGGGTCCGGCGGGATATTGTCGAGCTGATTCTGGACAACCACCCGATGGATTGCCAGTCGTGTGTCCGGAACGGCACCTGCGAGCTCCAGAAGCTTGCGTATGACCTGGGGGTGAGGGAGCGGTTGTTCGAGGGGGAGCGCAAGCGGATCCCGTTGGACACCTCGTCTCCGGTGCAGCGCAACCCCGAGAAGTGCATCCTGTGCGGCCGGTGTGTCCGGGTTTGCGACGAGGTTCAGGGCGTGCACAACCTGAGCGTGCAGAACCGGGGGTTTCATAATGTTGTCGCCCCCGCCCATGACTGCAAGATGATTGATTCCGTCTGCATCCACTGTGGGCAGTGCGTGAATGTCTGCCCCACGGCGGCGTTCACGGAGAAGGATGCCACCGAGTCGGTGTTTGAGGCGTTGTCCAATCCCGATATGCATGTCGTGGTGCACACCGCTCCGGCGATCCGCGCGACGATTGGAGAGGGATTCGGCTTCAGGCCGGGAACACCGGTGACCGGTAAGCTGGTGACGGCCTTGCGCATGGCGGGATTCCACAGGGTGTTTGACACGAACTTCAGTGCCGACCTCACCATCATTGAGGAAGCCACGGAGTTCATCAGCCGGGTCCAGAAGAAGGAGCGATTGCCGCTGATCACGTCCTGCTCGCCGGGCTGGATCAACTTCATGGAGCGGTTCTATCCCGAGCTGATTCCCCTGACGTCGTCCTGCAAGTCCCCGATGAGCATGATGTCAACGTTGTTGAAGACCTATTATGCGCAGACGATGCAGCTTGATCCCAAGAATATCTTCGTGGTGGCGGTGATGCCCTGTACGGCGAAGAAGTTTGAGGCGGGCCGTCCCGAACACATGGCGCCCTGGGGCAAGCCCTACACGGACGCGGTGCTGACCACTCGCGAACTGATCTGGATGCTGAAGTGTCTGGGCGTGGATTTCCACAACCTCGAGGATGGGGCATTTGACTCTCCGCTCGGGGTTTCCTCAGGCGCGGCCGATATCTTCGGCGCCACCGGGGGCGTGATGGAAGCCGCCCTTCGAACGGCCTACGAGAAGATCACGGGCAAGGAGCTTGAATCGCTTGACTTCGAGGATGTCCGGGGTGTGGAAGGCGTGAAGGAGGCGGCGATCCAGATTAACGGCATGACCGTCAATATCGGCGTCGCCAACGGGCTTCAGAATGCCAAGAACCTTTTGGACCGGGTGGCGAGCGGCGAGAAGGAATACCACCTCATCGAGATCATGGCCTGTCCCGGCGGCTGTGTGGCCGGCGGCGGCCAGCCCTATCCGCCCCGAGGCATGTACGTCCTTGATCCCGAACTGGCGCGGTTGCGTGCCCGGGCACTTTACTCGATTGACGGGGCGAAAACCCTGCGTAAATCGCATGAGAACCCGGCGATTGAGGCGCTCTACGAGAACTTCCTCGGTGCGCCGAACAGTCATCTGTGCCATGAGTTGCTGCATACCCATTATGAACCCAAGTTCCCGCGAGGTGTGAAATGAAGTCCGCATTGCTATTGAAGGAAGTCAACAAGGCCAAGGAGGTCCTGCCGGAGAGCGTGATCCGGTATATTGAGGACTGCGCCAGTCGCAAAAACCCGAACAGTCACCTGATCTCGGTCCTGCACAAGGTGCAGGATCATTTCGGGTACCTGGCGAAGGAGCATATGGATGCGGTGTCCATCCTGATGCAGATTCCCTCCGCCAAGGTGACCGGGGTGGCCAGTTTCTACCATTTCTTCAACTTCGCCCCGCGGGGCAAGCACCGGGTTTCCCTCTGCATGGGAACGGCGTGCTTTGTGAAGGGGGCGGGCAAGGTTCTGGACAAGCTGAAGGATCACCTGGGCATTGATGTGGGGCAGACCACGGAAGACCGCCTGTTCTCGATTGATGTGGCCCGTTGTGTTGGCGCTTGCGCGCTGGCTCCGGTCATGATCGTGGATGAAAAGGTCTATGCCGGCGTCAAGCCCGACCAGGTCGCCAAGATCCTGACGGAATACGGATTCGAGCCCAGGAAGGCCAAAAAATAAGGTTCAGGGCGCAGGTGGGCGGAGTGTTGACCGGAAGTGAGGAAATGATATTCTGTTGCGAATGATGGCTGTTGGCGGGGAGATGAGACAAGATGTCCTCCGCCAAAATTAACCCAATAAGGAGGATCTGAGTATGGCTTCATGGATCGGTGGTTTTCCGAAAATAGGTATCCGTCCCACCATTGATGGTCGGCGACGGGGAGTTCGTGAGTCGCTCGAAAAGCAGGTAATGACGATGGCGGAAACTGCCGCCAAATTCCTTTCGGCTAATCTTCGCTACTCCAACGGCAAGCCGGTGGAATGTGTCATTGCCGATACCTGCATTGGCGGCGTGGCGGAGGCTGCGTCCTGCGCTGATAAGTTCCGTCGCGAAGGCGTGGGTGTATCGCTGACCGTGACGCCCTGCTGGTGCTATGGCAGCGAGACGATGGACATGGACACCACGATGCCCAAGGCCGTGTGGGGTTTCAACGGAACCGAGCGCCCCGGTGCGGTGTATCTGGCGGCTTGTCTGGCCGGACATAACCAGAAGGGCCTGCCGGCTTTCGGGATCTACGGGCGCGATGTTCAGGATAAGGGCGATACGACGATACCCGCCGATGTGCAGGAGAAGTTGCTTCGCTTCGCCAAGGCCGGTTTGGCTGTGGCGTCTATGCGTGGTAAGTCATACCTCTCGATCGGTGGCGTTTCGATGGGGATTGCCGGGTCGATTGTCGATCAGCCTTTCTTTGAGGATTACCTCGGTATGCGCGTCGAGAGCGTTGACATGAGCGAGCTCACCCGCCGCATTGACGAGAAGATCTATGATCCCAAGGAGTTTGAGAAGGCCTACGCCTGGACCCGCAAGAACTGCAAGGAGGGCGTAAATGTCAACACGGTAAAGCAGGATTCCAAGCGGAAGGATTATGAATGGGAGACCGTGGTCAAGATGACCATGATTGCCCGTGACCTGATGCAGGGCAATCCGCGCCTGGCAGAACTTGGATTCGGCGAGGAAGCCCTGGGGCACAATGCCATCGCCGGCGGTTTTCAGGGACAGCGCCATTGGACGGATCATTTTCCGAACGGCGACTTCATGGAGGCGATGCTCACGTCGTCCTTTGACTGGAACGGTATCCGCGCCCCGATGGTGTTTGCAACCGAGAACGACAGTCTGAACGGTGTATGCATGTTGTTCGGTTACCTGATGACCAATACCGCCCAGATTTTCGCCGATGTGCGCACCTTCTGGAGTCCGGATGCGGTCAAGCGGGTCACCGGGACGAAGTTGACGGGGCCGGCGGCCAATGGATTGATCCACCTGATCAACTCCGGTGCTGCGACCCTGGATGGCTGTGGCGAACAGAGCATCAAGGGTAAGCCCGCGATGAAGCCTTATTGGGATATCACCGAGGCCGAGATGCAGAAATGCCTGAAGGCGACCACCTGGCCGCAGGCGGTTTATGAATATTTCCGTGGCGGCGGTTTTTCGTCCTGCTATCTCTCGCGCGGCGGCATGCCGATGACCATGATGCGTGTTAGCCTGGTCAAGGGGCTTGGTCCGGTCCTCCAGATTGCCGAAGGGTGGTCAGTGGATATCCCCGGCAAGGTTCACAAGACCCTCAACGAGCGTACCAACCAGACGTGGCCGACCACCTGGTTTGCTCCGAAGGTCACGGGCAAGGGCGCGTTCAAGGATGTCTACAGCGTCATGAACAACTGGAGCGCGAACCATGGCGCGATCAGTTACGGGCATGTGGGTGCCGACCTGATTTCGCTGGCCTCGATGCTGCGCATCCCGGTGGCGATGCACAATGTGGAGGAGGACAGCGTCTTCCGCCCGAGCACCTGGGGACTCTTCGGGGAAGCGGATCCGCAGGGTGCGGATTACCGCGCCTGCAAGAACTTCGGCCCGCTTTACGGCTGAAAGAGAAGCGAGTAGTCTGCAGTCAGGAGCCAGAAGCAATTCTGGCTCCTTTTTTTTGAACAGGGACTTCGGGAGGCTGTCTTCTGACTCCTGTCAGAGCGTTTTATCCCAGAATCGTCCGGATGACATCCGCGGCGGTAAAGTCGGGATTGTCGGACGACTTGCAGAACTGGCTGGCGTGGACGAAATCATCCCCGAGTGTCAGTACGGGAAGCTCATGGCTGCCATCCGGCAGCAACTGGGGCATTCCCACATTGGAAACGAGTCCATTGCAGAGGCATTTGCGGTTGACCGTGTCCTCGACCTTGCCCCCCTTGGCGACATAGTTTGCAACGGGTTCGGCGGGACAGCGGTAACTGATGGCGCCGTCGTCCTTGCGGTAGACTTCCCGGAGGAAGCCCAGGTCGCAACGGCGTTTGCGCTTGGCGTAGAGATCAGGATCGGAGAGCGTGCCCTCGAGCTTGGCGACCTTGAAGGGAAAGCCGGTGGGTGAGGCGCAAGGATCCGTGAAGACCTCTGCTTTACCCGCCTGCGCCTTGCGAACAAGCGCACGGCGCAGCTCGGTGGTCAGTCCGGATTCCTCGCAGAGGGCGAAGGCCGTGCCGGCCTGGATACCTGTGGCTCCCTCGGCGAGGGCGGCCTGGAAGCCTGAGGCGGATCCATAGGCGCCGGCAAGCCAGAAGGGGACATTCATGGCGCGGAAGGCCTCGAGTTTAACCACATCCCGGGCCCCGTAGATGGGCTCGCCACTGGCCGAGAGCTGGAGTTTTCCCCGCGGCGGAGCGTTATGGCCGCCCGCCAGAGGGCCTTCGATGATGAACCCCTGGATGCTCCCGCTAGCCCGCCGTAACAGCATGGTGGCGAGAGTATCGGAGGACACAATCGGCAGGAATGAGGGCCGGTGAAGCGCGGTTAACTTGTCAGCGTCTTCCTGGAACTCACGGGGGTCGAAGACCATCCGGACAACTTCGGCGCCGCTTGTCCCTGTCACCTGGATGGGATAGGAGACACTTTCGTGGTTTACCAGCGCGTCCAGAATGCCTGGCACCTCGATGGGAATGCCAGCCCCCATGATGACGACGCTGACGCCAGCCAGCATGGCCCCGTAGATGGACGGGAGATGGGGAAGCTGGATTTTCTCGAGATAGTTGATTCCCACCGGGTTGGAATGTCCCTGCCGGGCCAGGAACACTTCCACAAAGTTGGCGGCAATGCACATTTCCTGAGGGCCGCGGTTTCCCTCGACGGTGTGGAACCCGCTGTTCCGGTAGGGCGCGTTGGCGGGTTTCCCGCCGGGTATGAAATAGGTGTCCAGAATACGCTGAACCATCTTCGGGAAGGGGAAATGCTGCAGGGCTTGGCGCATCTGCCCCTCGGGATCACCATCCTGAAGACGGCGGATCAGGATGTGGTCCAATCCCGTTCCCGATACAACCCCGAGCTGTCCGAGCCGTGACACTTCCTGTGCCAAACGCCAGTTCGAAACCCCCGTGCCCATTCC
>JAABPW010000124.1 GCA_011391785.1 Verrucomicrobiota bacterium | reverse complement strand
TGGCCGAACTCGTTTCCCATGAAGTTGAGGTACCCGTGGCCCGCCGTGGCAAGGGTGACGAGCCGGATCATTTTGTGCAGGGCCATGCCGCGGTCCACCCGCAGGTTGCTGTCGAACACGTTCATGGCGGTGTACATGTCGGCGTCGATGAGCCGGAAGATGATGGTCTTGTCGCCCACGAGCGCCTGGTCGTGGGATTCGGCGTAGGAGATGGTTTTCTCCTCCTGCCGCCGGTTGGTCAGCTCGTAATAGAGGTTGCCCATGTGCCAGTGCTCGTCGGGGACCTCCTTGATCAGCTTGATCCAGTAGTCGGGGGTGCCCATGGCGAGCCGGTAGTCGAACCCGACTCCGCCATCCTCGGGCTTGGCTCCCAGTCCGGGCATGCCGCTGACGTCCTCGGCAACCGTCAGGGCATCGGGGCGGACCGCGTGAATGACCTTGTTGGCCATGGCGAGGTAGGCGAAGGCGTCGTCATCCACATTGCCGCCGAAATAATCTCCGTAGTCCGTAAAGGCTTTTCCCAGACCGTGGTCGTGGTAGAGCATGCTGGTGACGCCGTCGAAGCGGTAGCCGTCAAACCGGTATTCATCGAGCCAGAAGCGGCAGTTGGACAGCAGGAAATGCAGGACTTCCGTCTTGCCGTAGTTGAAGCAGCGCGAATCCCATGCCACATGGTTGCCGCGCGGCCCCTCATGGAAATACTGGTACGGGGTGCCATCGAACCGGCTCAGTCCCTCCACCTCGTTGCGCACGGAATGGGAATGCACCAGGTCCATGATGACGGCGAGTCCGGCGCCGTGGGCGGCATCCACCAGGGATTTCAGCTCCTCGGGGGTGCCGAAGCGCGAGGAGGCGGCGAAGAAACTGCTGACATGGTAGCCGAAGGAACCATAGTAGGGGTGCTCCTGGACGGCCATCAGCTGGATGGTGTTGTATCCCGCCTCCACGATCCTGGGCAGGATCTTTTCCTCGAATTCGCGGTAGGTTCCGAGCCGGGGCTCGATCTGCGCCATGCCGACATGGGCTTCATAGATGCGGGGCGCCTCGGCCGGACGACGGTACTGGTCGTTCTTCCAGGCATAGGGCGTTGCCGGCCACCAGACCTGGGCGCTGAAGATCTTGGTGGTGTCATCCTGGACAGCGCGCCGGGCGTAGGCGGGAATGCGTTCGCCGCTTCCGCCCGGCCAGGAGACCAGCAGTTTGAAGAGGTCCCCGTGCTTCAGGCGGTCGGGGGCGAGCTTCAATTCCCAGACGCCCGTGGTGCCGTCCTTGCGGAAGTAGTGTTCCGTGGCGGGTTTCCACTGGTTGAAATCCCCGATGAGGGCGATGGAGCAGGCGTTGGGTGCCCATTCCCGCATCACCCAGGCTCCATCGGCTTCGCGGTGCAGTCCGAAATACTCATGACCGGATGAGAAGTCAGGAAGGCTCATGCGCCCCTGTGTCAGCCGCTGCTCCGTGGCGCGTGTGAGGGCCATCCTCCTGCGGATGACCGGCTCAAACGGCTTGAGATAGGGGTCGCACTTGACGAGTGAAAGTTCGGCCGGCAATGGTTTTGGCGCTTGCATGAGTGGGTTGTCTACTGCCTGAACACCTCGAACGTGCGTGACTGGCCGTCGCCGCGGCTGATCTGCACGGTGATGATCCCGTCGCTGTCGCAGGAATAGGTTTCGATGGCCGTCGCTTCCAGATCCGGACGGACATGGATCCTGTCCGCCTGGAATTGGTCGTTGATGGGGAGGCCGGGATCATAAGGGAACAGGATTTCAGACCAGGGGCGCAGGCCGTCGAGCGGCTTGCCCTCGTCATTCACCGAGGTGCATTCCAGATATCTCAACCGCCCGATGTTGTGCTGCGGCTGGTAGCTGACATGGGTCATGACGGGGGACTCGCTGCGGGCGGGCAGGCGCATGCCTGCCTTGAATACCGGCGAGAAGACCTCGCGGCGGCCATGGTCGGCCAGCCGGATCACGCCGAAATTCCGGGCAAAGACATCATGAACCCGGATCGTCTCCGTGCTCTGGATGGCGGCTCCCATGGCGGTGGCGGTGAAGGGCTTGTCGGTGGTATAGAGCCTGATTTTAGGGAAGCGGTGACCGATCAGCTTGCCCACCACCGGCAGGCGGGAAGACCCGCCCACCAGATAGATGGTTTCCACCTCGTCGCTGCCGATATTCAGGATCACTTCGGCCAGTTTCTCCACGGCGGGCGCGATCATTTCAGCCAGGCGTTTCTCGAAGGCGGCGGCGGTAACCTTGACGGTTTCGCCGGGAAGCCCGATTTCCTCGGGATCCAGCGTCAGGCTGCGGGGCTGGCCGGTGCCGAGGCGTTCCTTTTCACGGCAGGACTGCATCAGCAGAAGCGTGCGGTGGAAAGGGGAGAGGGTGTCGAAATCCAGCTTCAGCTTGTCGCAGAACAGGCGGGCAAGCGCCTCGTCGAAATCATCGCCGCCGAGGGTTTCGATGCCGGAGGCACCCAGCACCGTGTAGTCCGTGGCATTGATCCTGACGACCGAGGCATCGAATGTGCCCCCGCCCAGGTCGAACACGGCGATGGTTGTCTTGAGCTGCCGTGCCTTGGCGCGATTCCCGTGCACAATCCGGTCGGCCAGTTCAATGGCGGCGGCGGAGGGCTCGTTGAGCGTGCCGATCACGGTGAACCCGGCATCCCGGAAGGCGCTGCGGGTGAAATGGCGCTGGGCGCCGTTGGCATTGGCGGGCCAGGTCAGGACGATCTCAAGCGGTTCGACCGCGCTGACGATTCCCGATGCGCGGATCGAGGCGTGGACCGCCTTGGTGAACTGGCGGAAGGTGTCGTGCATATCGAGTCCGCCGGGAATAAACTCCGTGGCGAACCGCATGCCGTCGACATAATTCCGGAAGAGCCGCTTGAGTGAACGGATCGGGATGTGGCGCTGGGCGGCGCCCGGCTCCGTAAGCGACCGCTCGGCCTCGGCGCCGAAGCGCAGGCTGCCGGTGACCGTGTCGAAAACAACCATGGAGGGGAAGATGTCCCTTGCGACACGACCGATCGAGGTGTCGGTCACATGCGGCACCAGGGGATAGCGGCCCCGGTCGGCGCAGACCACCACGGTGTTGGTGGTTCCGTAATCAATGCCGAGTCGCGCCATGTCAGTGTCTCCGGTTCACGGTGACCAGGGCCTTGGCCACGACGAAACCGCGGCCCGTATAGAAGCCCGGCCGGATGGTTTCCACGACCACGCCGTCGGGCAGACTGGCATCGGCGACTTCGCGGGTGATGGAGTGGATCAGGGGATCGACGTGTTCGAGGCGCTCGGCCTCGAATTTCATGGCGCCGAGGTCGGCCAGCAGCATGTCCATCTGTTCCGTCACCCGGCGGGCATCCGGTCCGGCGGCGGCCGCCGTGTTGCGGATGGTGACCAGCTCGCGGATGACATCGTTCAGGCGGGCCTCCATCAGGTCGTTCAGGACCCGGCGCATGGCGTCCACTTCTTCCATGGAGCCGGTGGTTACGGGTGCCATGTGCCTGGCAAGCTGGGTGCGCAGGGAGGCGACCTCCTGGCGGATGGATTCGATTGAGGAGGACGTGGATTTCTCCGGGGCGGCGGGCTTGGCGGCCTTGACCACCGGCTTGGCGGCCTTCTTGGGGGCCGGGGTTGCTTTCTTCACGGGAACGGGAGCCGTTTTGGCGGCAGGCTTCTTGGCGCCTGCTTTCACGGCGGACTTAATCGTTTTCATCTTGCTCGGTTTCATTCTGCTTCTCCTGGAGAGTGTTTTGTATTTGCGAGCAGTCAGGATAGGGAAAGCTGTTGGAAAATCAAATACATTTCCCGATACATCTCCTCCCGGTAACATATTTCATTTCCGCAGGGGGGGAGAAAACTGCATGATCAGCAGCATGCAGTCGGAAGCATAATCGATCCTTTATGTCAGGTGGAACTCTAGCCAGCAATTGCTCAAAAATGAAACTAAAAAACTCAATAGTTGATATACAGCTCAAGGGTATCGCTCTATTATTAGACTTCGTAATTGAATGACACCACGGTGACAGGCGAATAATCCCATGATTAGCCGAAAAGAATTGGTCAAGAAAGCCATTGAGTTCCGGAATCCGGAGCGTGTTCCTTATAACTTTGACAGTAACCGGACCCCTGAGATTGAGGAAAAGTACGGTGATGACTTCGAATGGGTTTTCGCCTCGTGCGATCCGGACTTTTGTCCGCGTGTTGCCACCGGGTCGCTCAAGGAGAATGAATTCGGGGTAATCTACCAGACATACGGGAAAACTTTTGGCGAGCCGAAAGAGCATCCTCTTGCCGATAGCGGCAAGATAGACACCTATCGGCTTCCTGATTTCACGAAGCCGGCGCGCTTTCTGGACATGGAGCGGATCGTCCGGGAGAACCCGGATAAATATATCCTGGGCATGTTTCCGCACCTGTTGTTCCAGCAGATGCTG
>JAABPW010000123.1 GCA_011391785.1 Verrucomicrobiota bacterium | reverse complement strand
CGCCTCGGACCTCCCGCGCACCAGCGAATTTCAATGTTCGGACAAGCGTATCAATCAGCTCTACTCCAACATTATCTGGGGCCAGCGCGGCAATTTCCTCAGCATTCCCACCGACTGCCCGCAACGCGACGAACGCTGCGGCTGGGCGGGGGACGCCCAGGTGTTCGCCCGCACGGCGACCTACAACGCGGACGTCGCGGCCTTTTACCGCAAGTGGCTAACGGATGTCCGCGACGCCCAGACAGCGGAGGGAGCCGTCGCCGACGTGAGCCCGCGCGTAGGGTTCAACGCAGGTGCGCCAGGCTGGGCCGACGCCATCACCATCTGTCCCTGGACGATGTATCACGTCTACGGCGACCGGCGCGTGCTGGAGGAGAATTACGATGCCATGGCGAAATGGGTGGAACTCTGCCGGAAGAACAGCACCGACCTCATCCGAAATAAAAACCGTGGCAACGATTACGGCGACTGGCTCTCCATCAAGGCCAACACACCCAAGGACTTGATCGGCACGGCGTACTTCGCCTATTCCACGCGGCTACTGGCCCAGTCGGCCGAAGCGTTGGGCAAGAAGGAGGATGCGGCGAAATACCAGCAGCTCTTCCGGGACATTCAGGCGGCCTTTAACAAGAAATATGTTGAAGCGGATGGCCGCATCCAGAGCAACACCCAATGCAGCTACCTCATGGCGTTAAAGTTTGGCCTGCTGTCCGACGACCTCCGCATCAAGGCGGCACATTACCTGACGAAGGATATTCTCTCTAAGAACACGCATCTTTCCACCGGATTCATCGGCGTCAGCTACCTCCTGCCTGTCCTGACCGCGGTAGGCTCGAATGATGTCGCCCACGCCTTGTTCCTGCAGGACAATTTCCCCTCGTGGCTTTTCTCCGTAAAGCATGGCGCGACGACGATGTGGGAACGCTGGGATGGCTGGACGCCGGACCGGGGCTTTCAGGATCCGGGGATGAATTCCTTCAACCACTTCTCGCTGGGCTCCTGCGGCGAGTGGATGTTCGCCTCGCTGGCCGGCATCGACACCGATGGACCGGGCTTCCGAAAGCTAATCATCCACCCCACCCTTGGGGAGCACCTCACCGAGGCCAACGCCTCCTATCGCTCGATCAACGGCCTGATCGCCACGGCTTGGAAAAAGACGGAAAACGCGGTGCACCTGGAGGTCACCGTTCCCGTCAATACCACCGCGACGGTGTATGTGCCCGTCCTTCCTGTCCGCCGTGGCCCTGGCGAAGGCGGAGGCAACGCTGAAGAACCTGCCACCGACCCCGCTTCAGTCACGGAGTCTGGTCGGCCTGCGGGGACGGCCGCGGGCGTGAAATTCCTGCGTATGGAAAAGGACGCGGCCGTGTACGCGGTCGGCTCGGGAACCTATCGATTCGTGTCGAAGAAAAAATAACGCGTTGAAGCACGTTGGAGGTTGCGACACCACCAGGCCGCCTTAGCCTTCCTAGAGGCGGCCTTTCAGCCGATCCTTCAGGGTTGTGCGCCGAAGCAACACGTGGTTGTTCCGAATAGCCATGTGAACGGCTTTCGTTGTTCCCACCAGGCAAACGAGCTTGCGCCCGCGGGTCATGGCGGTGTAAAGCAGGTTGCGTTGAAGCAACTTGAAGTGATGCATGGTCATCAACAGTACCACGGCGGGATATTCACTGCCCTGCGACTTATGGACGGAACAGGCGTAGGCCAGGTCCAGCTCGTCTAACTCCTCGGCCGTGTAGATCACCCGCCGCCCGTCGTAATTCACTGTCACTTCCTGCGCGTCCGGGTCGATGCGTTCAACCTGCCCGATATCCCCGTTGTAGGCATCCTTGTCATAGTTGTTCCGGATCTGGAGAACCCGGTCACCCTCCCGGTACTGACGGCCAAACCGCCGGATGGATTGCCCGCCGGGATTTAGCGCCTCCTGGAGGATCACATTCAGGTTCTCGCATCCCAACTGGTTCCGCCGCATGGGCGTGAGCACCTGGATTTCAGTCATCGGGTCAAAGTGGAACTTCCTGGGAATCCGGGATTTGACCAGTTCCAGCATCTTGGCAATCACATCCTCGGGCGTATCGGCCTCAATGAAGAAGAAATCCGTCACGCGTCCGTTTTCAGGCTCTTCGAAGGGCAACCCATGATTGACCCGATGGGCATTGCGGACGATCCAGCTCTGGGATTCCTGCCGGAAAATCGTCTCCAGCATGGTGAGGGGAATCACCCCGCAATCAATAAGATCCCGCAACACGTTGCCGGCCCCTACGCTGGGAAGCTGGTCGGCATCCCCCACCAGGATAAGGATCGCCTTGGGCGGCAGGGCCCGCAGGAACGAGTTCATCAACTGGATATCGATCATGGAAACCTCATCCAGGATGAACACATCGCCTTCCAGTGGATTCTGAAGGTCATGCTCGAATGACCGGGTTCCCGGGGTATATTTGAGCAGGCGGTGAATCGTCCGGGCGGGTTCCCCCGTGGTTTCCTCCATGCGCTTGGCCGCCCGCCCCGTGGGCGCTGCCAGGCAAAGGGTCATTTTCCGGGTGTTGAAAATATCCACCAGCGCCCGGACAATGGTGGTTTTCCCGACACCGGGTCCGCCGGTGATGATGGAAACTTTCTTCAACAGGGCCATTTCCAAGGCCACCCGTTGCGCCGGGGCAAAGGCGATCGTCATCTGCCCTTCGGCCCAGGACACCGCTTTCTCAACCTGGATCGGCGCGTGAGACAGGGGTGTGGCCATCAGCCGCTCCAGCATGGTCGCCACACCGACCTCGGCCTGATAGAGGGGGGACAAGAAGAGGTTGCCCCGCTCCTCGACCAGCGTCCCGTTCTGCACACCGTGAACCAGCGAGTCCTTCAAGATATCAGACGGGATTTCCAGCATCTGTTCGGCGGCGGAAATAAGATCCTCTTTCGGACAGAAGCAGTGCCCCTCCTCCGCCATCGTACCCAGGATGTAGAGAAGGCCGGCCCGGGCACGGCTCTCGGAATGGGGCGGAACGCCGATACTCAACGCAATGCGGTCGGCCGTCTTGAACCCGATACCCCAAACTTCATGGCAGAGCCGGTAGGGATTCTCCCGCACCACGGTCACCGCCTGGTCCCCGTACTGCTTGTAGATGCGCATCGAGCAGGCTGTGCCGACCTGGTGCGACTGGAGAAAGACCATGATATCTCGGACCGCCTTCTGCGCCTTCCAGGATTCCTTGATCATCTCGCGGCGCATGGGCCCGATCCCCTCAACCTCCTCAAGCCGGACAGACTCCTTGTCGATGATTTCGAGGGTGCGCGCCCCGAAGGCCGCAACCAACCGTTCCGCCAGCCCGCCCCGAATGCCCTTGATCATGCCACTGGCCAGATAACGCTGGATACCCGCAACGGAGTGCGGGGGATGGCAATCGATACGGGTCGCCTGGAACTGCCGGCCATGCCGGCTGTGGTGGGCCCAGCGCCCTTCCGCCTCCAGGGTTTCTCCTTCGCAGATGGAAGGGCAATTGCCCACCACCATAATCTCATCCTTGGTCTCGCGCTTTCCCTTGGGAATTACCCCGCAAACGGTATAGCCGGTGTCATCGGCATGGTAGACGACCCGGTTGACGAGCCCGCGCAGGGCTTCAACAGGAGCCGCCCCATCCCCCTCGGCGGACGATGCAGAACTGCGGCGGACTGAAAAATCGATTTGCTCTTGCACGATGCCCCGGGATGCTAGCCATTCCTTACCCGCCCGTCAAACTCCCCGACCTGCCGCAGCGGAGGAGAAGATTTCATTCAGCCGTATTTGCGGATAACAGCCTTCACGATGCCGCCAATGGTCAGCGACAACCGGGGGCGGATGACAGGATAGCGGGGATTGGCAGGCTCCAGGCTGACACCGGTCTCGTCCTTGATGTAATACTTGAGGGTCCATTCATTATCCACCTGGGCCACCACGACATCGTGTGACTTCGGCGTCCCGCCCTTTTCAACCAGAACCATGTCGCCCGGCAGGATTCCCGCGTTAATCATGGAGTCACCATGAACGCTCAGGATAAAAGTAGCCTCCGGCTTCCGGATGAGATACGCATCCAGACTCAGTGTATCGGCAATATCCTCCTCGGCCGGGGAAGGGAAACCCGCCTGCACGGCGCCAAGCATCCTTACGCCCCCGGAAAGCATCAGTGTTGGCATAATTTTCCCGCCCCGTTTCTCAATAAACCCGTGCTCCTCCAGTTTCTTCAGGGCACCGAACACCGCATTCTTGGAACGGTACCCGAACAGGGCCAACATCTCACTGTACCCGGGAAGACGCCCCTCCCGTTGCATGAATTCCCGCATCTTCCCCGCATGTCCCTTCACATCCATAACTCGTGGCATATCAAGCCTCCTCTCTGAATAGTGGCAACATCATTACTGAACCCGCGTTCAGCTACAAGGAAAAATTATATCAATCAGCGATTCACAGCCTTTTCTTCTTCAGAATTAGCAGGGATTGAACTGGGCCCGTCATCATGCTATTTCTAGACACCTC
>JAABPW010000122.1 GCA_011391785.1 Verrucomicrobiota bacterium | reverse complement strand
ATTTCGGCTCCGGCTGTTTTTGCGCCTTGAACACGAGACAGACCGTCCGTTTCCCGCTGGTCGGCTTGATGGAGGTGGTGAAGGTTCTCCACGACTGCCATCCGCCCGTGCTCGGGATTTCACAGAGTCCCAGCAAGGGACCGTCTACCCGGTCCAGCCGGATCTCGATCTTCCCCTGACCGTCAGGCGAAGCCGCACGAAACTCGACCTGGTCCGAGCGCTTACCGAAATCGACATTCTGGTATTGGGCCCAGAAGCCATTGCGGATCCAGCCGATACACCGGCCACCCTCGGAGCAATCGCCGGTCTCAACCCCGCGCATCGCACGGTAGTCCACCGCGGAAACGCGCGATGTGACCCCTTGCCCCGCAGTAACGCTCAGCCACGCCAGGTTGAGCAGGTAGGGATCCAGGCCCGGGGTAAAGATTTCCGATTGCCTTGCATCGCCGATCCACAGGGGATCCTTGTCTGCCGTATTCAGCACCGCTACAAGGTTAGTCGCCTCCGTCAGCCAATGTCCTTCCAGATAGACCGCACCCGTGTGATGCGCGCGGCCCATGTCCCCGAACCAGTCGCCGCGGATACGATCCTTGAAGGGGTTGAAGTCGCCGAAGAATTCGTCGGGAATGGTTACTTTCCAGGTATCGTTTGTAACCCGTTCCCAGCCCTTGATAACTTCAGATCCCTTGATTACAACGGTCTCCCCGTCTGCCGCCCGGTACACGATGCGTTTCCTCGGGGAGGTCCCGCCACGGGGCGGGTTGATCCGCTCACGGTAAACCCCTTCGTGCACGGTGATCGTATCGCCGGGTTGCGCAAGAAGCGCGGCGGCGGAAATCGTTTTCAACCTCGCGGCGGAGGTCCCGCGGTTTGCGTCATCCCCCCCCTTTCCGACATGAAACTCCCTGGCTTGTCCCGGTCCCGCCACAACGAGCAGGAACGCGGCAACCGGACCGCACACGAATTTATATAATCCAACCCGCATCATGAACCTCTTTTTTTTGGCCTACCACAGGACTCCAACCGACAGACTAAGACTCACAAAGCTACTGAGATATCGAAATCCAAGAGTGTTAACTGAACAAAGCTTCTAAACCTTCCAGGTACGGCGGTAATCGCGGGTCAACCATTTCTTGTCTCCGGTCCCATCCACAAATCGCATTTTTTTCGGGTCCCACTTGATCGTCGCGTTGTGAATGCAGGCCAGGTTGACGAGGTGGCAGGCGATCGCGGTGTGGGCGCCTTCAATCTCGCTGGCGACGGTCCGGCCGCGGTCCTTGACCCTTGCGAGGAAATCATCCGCGTGGGATCTCGTCCTGATCAGCTTGATCTTGGCGTCACGCAGGTACTTCTGCGCCGCCACGTTCTGGCTCGTAATCGTCTCGCTGCCGCGGACAAACTTAAAGGAATCCCGGTCGGCCCATACCTTGCCTTCCGTACCGATGAACAGTGCCCCCGCCCGATCCTCTTCAAGCTTCTTCACGTTCCTGACGGTAACGCCATTGGCATAAGTCAGCAGGCAGCCATAACTGTCCCCCTGTATCTCCGGGGGCCTGATTTCCACGGGACCGCTCTCATCCATGCCCATGCCCCAGTGCGCGATATCCAGGTGGTGCGCGCCGAAATCACAGTTCCCGCCGCCGCCATATTCCACGTAGGAGCGCCAGTCAGGAAAACCGTGGTGCGCACCACGGGGACGAAGACGCGAGTTGTAGGGCCGGACAGGAGCCGGTCCAAGCCACAGGTCCCAGTCAAGCCCGGGCTCGGGTTTTTCTTCCGGCAGATCACAGGGGCGCGGGGCTCCGCCGAAACCGCAGTCAATATGCGTGAGTTTTCCAATCACCCCGTTCAACACCAGTTCGCAACCAATGCGGAACGTGGACATCGACCTCTGCATCGACCCCGTCTGCAAGACCCGCTTATGCTTCCTGACCGCCTTCATCACCTCGATCGCCTCATGGATATTGTGCGTCAGCGGCTTCTCGCAGTAGACATCCTTGCCGGCCTTGAGCGCGGCCAGGGTGATGATCGCGTGCCAGTGGTCGGGCGTGGCAATGATCACCGCATCGATATCCCTGCGGCCGAGCAGTTCACGGAAATCAGCGTACGCGGCACAGTCCTTGTTGCCGTATTTCCCATCGACATGCGCCTTGGCGTCATCACGGCTGATCTTATCCACATCACACACCGCCAGGATCTTGATGTCCCTCTCGATAAAGACATCCATTAAAGTATGCCCCTGGGTACCGAACCCGATTATCCCGACACCGAGCATGCTATTCGGTGGCGTCTCCGCAGAGAGGATGCGTGAAGGAAGGATGAACGGGATCGCGGCGGCGGCGCCCAGTTTCAGGAAATCACGACGAGATGGTTGGTTGGTTAGCATGACACGGAACTCCTTTCAGGTTTAAACGAAAACACTATTCGGGAATGAGGAGCGATCACCGAGAATGAGTGGCTATAGTTATGCCGAGAATCCGCCGGAATGTAAACAGACATTCCGTAAAAAATAGCAGACAATTCGTGAGCACTTTATACCCCGGACTTATAACGCCGGCGGTCAGGGTTTCCTGGGCTGATAGTAACAGTCGGGATCCTCGGAGAGAAAATCCTCGGTGGCGGCATAGGCGCGGGCGCGACAGCCTTCGCAGATGACACGGTAACCGCAGGCGCCGCACTTGCCCTTGAGCCGGTCGGGATCACGCAGGGCATTGAACACCTCGGAATCACGCCAGATGTCGCCGAACTTCTTCTGGAGGACATTCCCGACCTGCACGTCAAGGTAGCCGCAGGGCTGGACGTCGCCGGTCCGCGAAATGAAACAGACCGCCGAGCCCGCGAGGCAACCCCGCGTCATCGCCGCCATGCCGTTGGCATTGCCGGGATGCCCCTGCCCGCCCCCGGGATGACCGTGGCCATGACCGACGCCGGGCGGCGGCAGGCCCTTCTCCCGGGAAACCTCCCGCATGATCCGGTAATATTGCGGGGCACAGGTGGCCTTGATGTGGATCCGGTCCTTCAGCTCAATGGACTTCTCGAACAGCCAGCGCAGGAATTTCTCCAGCTGCTCGGGGCCAAGGCGGACATCATCGCTGATCTCGGCGCCACATCCCACCGGCACCAGGGAGAACACATGGAAGGCATCGGCCTTGCGTTCGAGCAGCAAATTCAGCAGCGCCTCCACCTCGTCGATATTGTGCCTGGCGACGGTGGCGTTCACCTGGAGCGACGCGCCTGCGCGGGCCAGGGCATCATAGCCGCGGAGCGTGGCCTCGAAACTGCCGGGTACCCCGCGGAACTTGTCGTGGGTCGCCGCCGTGGCACCATCCAGGCTGACGCTGACGCGCTTGATTCCCACATCGACGATCCGGCGCGCCATGTCGTCATCCACCAGGGTGCCGTTGGTCGCAAGGGCGACCCGGCTGAACATGCCCACGCATTCCCGGGCGATCTCGAAGAAATCCTTGCGCACCAGCGGCTCGCCGCCGGTCAGGATCATGATCGGGTCACCGGTCTCCCGGATCGACCGCGCCACGTCCAGGATCTGGCTTGTGGACAGTTCTCCGGCGACAACCTCGTCCTGCGCCTCCGCACGGCAGTGGCAGCACTTCAGGTTGCACTTCGCGGTCAACTCCCAGAAGACAAGGCGCAGGGCGTCCTTCATGATAGTCCGATCTCCTTGTCGGTCAGGTAGCAATCCGGCTCGGCTTCCCAGACATCGCCCGTCACCGCCTCGGCCCGCACCCGGAAGTTGCCGTTGCAGATATCCAGGAACTTGCAGGCGGCGCACCGCCCCTTGAGGTAGCGCTTGCGCTCGCGGAGCTTGCCCATCAGCGGCTCAGAGGTGTCGGACCAGATGGCGCTGAAGGGCCGCTGCTTGACGTTGCCGAACGAATAATGGCGCCAGAACTGGTCGGGATGCACCGACCCGTCCCAGCTCACGCAGCCGATGCCGGTTCCGCTGCTGTTGCCGCCATTCATCTTGAGGAGCTTCATCACTTCCTCCGCCCGGGCCGGATCCTCCTTGAGGAGCCGCAGGTACAGGTACGGCCCATCGGTGTGGTTGTCCACAGTCAGCACTTCCACCGGCTTGCCCTTGTCGTGCAGCGCCTTGGTCCGGTCGATGATCAGGTCCACGGTGCTGCGCGTCTGCTCGTGGGACATGCGGCTGTCGTGGATCATCTTGCTGCCGCGCCCGGCATACACCAGGTGATAGAAGCAAACGCGCGGAATGCCTTCCTGCTCGACGAGGTCGAGGATACCGCCCACGTCCTTGTAGTTCTCGCGGGTCACCGTGAAGCGCAACCCGACCTTCACCCCGGTCTTGAGACAGTTCTGGACGCCAGCCAGGGCCAGGCGGAACGCGCCCTTCACGCCGCGGAACTTGTCGTTGGTCGGCTCCAGGCCGTCCAGGCTGATGCCGACATAGGAAAGACCGGCCTCCTTCAGGCGCCCCGCCATTTCCGGCGTGATCAGGGTTCCGTTCGTCGACACCACCGCCCTCATTTTCTTGCCGGTGGCAT
>JAABPW010000121.1 GCA_011391785.1 Verrucomicrobiota bacterium | reverse complement strand
CTCACCAATTGGTCAGGCAGCCCCCACATTTCAATAAAACGCCGGTTATAGGAACGAATGGCATCATTCTCAACGATCAGAATTCCATCGGGCGAGGTTTCCGTCTGTGCCGCAAGAAGCGCGTTATTGAAGGCGATTTCACGCGTCCGGATGGCCACCTGCCGCTGGAGTGAACGGGACCAGAGAAAGCCGCCGCCAAGAAGAACCAGCAAGAGAAGCACCCCCGCCAGGGCAACCTGTCCAATGGTGCGCCAGCGGGAGTCTGTCGACCCATAGGAGCTCAGCCACCGGGCTTGAATCTCCTGATACTCCCCCGAGGCCTTGAGTTCCGCCATGCCAGCCGCCCACCGGGACAACAGTTCATCCTGTCCATGGGTGACAGCATAACAACATTCGGCTGCAAGAATAGTCTGGCGGCATAGCTTGAGGTTCTGCCATCCATTTTTCCTGATCCAATAAAGAGCAGGAATCTTAGCCACCAGGGCGCAATCACCCCGCCCTTCCGCCAGCAGGCGCAGGGCCTCCTCCTGGGAGGACACCGCTACAAGTTGTTTGCCGTAACCCTGCTTAACGGCTAAGTCCTCCATGATATCGCCCGCCATCACCAGAATCGACTTGCCAGCGAGCTCCTTCATGTCGGTTAATTCCGGCGAATCTTTCCGGACCGCAATCCCGTGGTGAGCCACCAGACTGGGAGGAGTGAAGTCGAATTCCCGATCCCTCTCGACAGAATAGAACATCCCCTGGACCACATCGATCTCCCCGGATTCCAGTTTTTTCCGGATACTGCTCCAGGGCCCCAGCTTCACGTCGACCATGAGTCCCATATGCCGGGCAATCGCCAGCGTAAGATCAACATTCAGCCCGGCTGGTTGGCCATTCCGGTCCAGGAATTCGTAAGGCGGATAATTACTGTCACCCCCGACCATAATCCGCCGGTGAACCGCCTCGCCCTCATTCAGGATCGAGAACCACTTGGTGGAAAGTTGCCGGAACGTCCCGTCGGCCATCACGATGGACAGCCCTTCGTTCAGCAACGCCAGCATGGCGCTGTCCCCTTTCCGGGCAGCAAAGCAGAAGCTTTGCGTGAATGCCCGGATCGGCGGGCCGACGATCCGGAGATTCTTCAACCCCGCTTTCTGGATCAGCTGGAGGGCAACGAGCTTCTGAACCACAACGGCATCGTGTTTCCCGGCGGAGAGCTCGCGGAGCGCAACCTCGAACGAAGGCAGGGAAACGACCACAGCCCCCAGCTTGGCTCGCCGGAGATACTCCTCGGCATTCTCCCCTGTGACGGTCGCAACCTGCCTGCCTTTCAGGTCTCCCGGAACACGAATGCCCGAATTGTCCTCCCTGACCACAATCGCGCCATGCATGGTGAGGTAGGGAAATGTGAAGTCAAAAAGCGCTTCGCGCTCGGGCGTCCTTCCAACCATCGGCAGTGCCTTGAGCCGCCCTTCGGTCAGATCCTGCTTGATCACCGACCACGCCGCATTCTTGAAAACAACCTCGCGGCCCACGGCCTTCAGCGCCGCACGGAGAAGCTCAATGGAAAAACCCTCCGCCTTGCCGTCCGGGGTCACAATACAGTACGGAGGATAGTCCAGCTCGCACCCGGAAAGGATGGGAACATTCGCGACCTCCTTGGCTTCCCCACTCACGTCACCTGCCGGGACCCAAGCAGCAAACAAAAACGCCATTAAGATATAATGCTTACGTTTCACTTATGATTCTGATCATGATTGCAAAAGGCTCTTTCAATGTCTACACAACACGCTATCCGCGTGGCAGGGAGTGTATTCCGGAACAAATCTCTTGAAAGACTCCTTGATGCTGCGGACATCCAGGGTATTGGTGGCCCGAATCAGTTCCGCCAGCAAGGCTGACAGGGTCGCGTTGTATTCTTCGTTAAAGGGTCCGCTACGCCGCAATACCATAATCTTCTCGTGGGATGTCGGCATAATCCCCTCGCCCTGTGTAATCAGCTCCTCGTAAAGTTTTTCACCGGGCCGCAGACCGGTGAAGATAATCATGATATCGCGATCGGGCTCCTTTCCGGAAAGTCGGATTAAATCACGAGCCATGTCGGCAATCTTGACCGGGGTCCCCATTTCAAGGACGAAAATCTCCCCGCCTTCACCAAGGGAGCCGGCTTGCAAGACCAATTGAGCAGCCTCGGGAATGGTCATGAAATAGCGGGTCATTTCCGGGTCCGTCACTGTAACTGGCCCCCCGGCCTTGATCTGACTCTGGAAAAGCGGGATGGCGGAGCCAGAGGAACCGACCACATTGCCGAACCTTACGGCCATGAACCGGGTTTTTCCCTGGGGTCTTGACTGCAACAGCATTTCCACCGCCCGCTTGCTGGCGCCCATGACATTGGTGGGGCGCACCGCCTTGTCGGTGGAAATAAACACGCACCTTTCCGAGCCATGCGCCTCAGCCACCTCCATCAGGGTCCGGCTACCCACCACATTGTTGAAAACGGCCTCCCAGGGGTTCAATTCAACCAGGGGAACATGCTTGTAGGCCGCCGCATGAAAGACCGTGTGGGGCTTGAAATGCGCGAAAATCCGGTTCATCAGTTGAAAATCCTGGATTCGGCCCATTACCGGGTGGATGGAACCGAAGTGCCGCTCGGTCTTGAGTTCCATTTCTATGCGATAGAGGTTGAATTCCGAGGAATCAATGAGCACCAAAGACGCGGGTTTGAACCGGATAATCTGCCGGCAAAGCTCTGAACCGATGGACCCTCCGGCACCGGTCACGGCCACGGTTTTCCCCGTGAGATAATGGCCGATCTCAGCCAGATCAAGTTTAACCGGCGGTCGCCCCAGCAGATCCTCGAAGTTCACCGGGCGCAAGTCGTTGAGCGTGACATTCCCGTCGATCAGCGAGGTCAGGGAGGGAAGTGTTTTAAAGGGAAGCTCGGACTTCTCGCAGATTTTGACAATCTTGCGCATCCGGTCGCCGGAAATCGAGGGCATGGCAATCAGCACCTCGGAGGCCTTGAATGCTTGGGCGTAATGACTCAGGCGGCTGACAGGTCCACGAATGGGAATATCGAGCAGGGAACGATGTTGTTTCGTGGTGTCGTCATCAAGACAGCAGGCAATTTGATAAGTGGACCAGGGATTCCCCTGAACTTCCCTGATGATCTTGTCGGCGGCATCCCCAGCCCCGATCAGGACGACCCGTATGCGGTTTATCGGTTTTTCATCCGTGTTGCCCGACCGTGCGCGTTTGCCGGAATAATAAAACCGGATGCCCAGCCGGATGCCCCCGCAGAAAAAGAGGGTAAAAATGCTGTCGGCTATGAACACGGAACGGGGATACCCCTCGAACCTGTTAAACACCGTAATGCCGGTGATAATGATCAGGGAGGCAAGAAAACAAGCCTTGGCTAGATTGATGGCATCCGGCAGGCTGGTATAGCGCCACATACCCCGGTAGACGCTCAAGGCGATAAAGGTCAGGCACTTGACCGCAATGACCCACGGCAGGATTTCGATAATGCGACGGAATTCGGCAAGGGGAATGTCGAAAGTGTAGCGAACGAAGTAGGAAAGGACCAATGAGACGGCGAATACGGCGATGTCCGCCGCCATCAACAGATAGAAGTTTCGTTTTGTAAGCTGGTTCAGCATGGAGGTTGGTCGTTAGTTGTTGGTCGTTGGTCGTTGGTCGTTTTTTTATTTGGCCGGCATAGTAGACAATTCCCGATCAACCAACAACCAACAATTCGCGACCAACAACCAACAATTCGCGACCAACGAAAACCGATTCTCGACAAACAACTAACGACTCAGAACCCGCACCACCCTGTCCACATCGGCATCGGTCATCGCGGAGCCTGATGGCAGGCAGAGGCCCTGCTCAAAGAAATGTTCACTGACCTTGCCACCTCTGATTTTGCTGGTTTTGAAAACCGGTTGCAGATGCATGGGTTTCCACACGGGACGGGCTTCAATGTTTTCCCGCTCCAAAGCTTGCCGCACGGCATGGGTATCGGCTCCGAACTGGGCAGGATCTATCAGAATAACTGTCAGCCAACGGTTGGCGCGGTTATAGGGGGCCTCCGGCATCAGGGAGATGCCCGGCACTGTGGCTAGCCGGGCTTGATAATGCTCAAAGATTTCCCGCCGCCGCCGAACCCGTTCATCCAGGACCTGGAGCTGTCCCCGGCCGATGGCTGCGAGGATATTGCTTAACCGGTAGTTGTAGCCGATTTCCGTATGCTCGTACCACGGTGCCGGATCACGCGCCTGTTGCGACAACTTGCGGGCATGATCGATCAGCGCCTTGTCATGAGAGGCCAGCATTCCCCCACCCGAGGTGGTAATGATCTTGTTCCCGTTAAAGGAATAAACAGACGCCCAGGCGTCGTTTCCGGCATGGGAGAGTCGGTGGTCGTTGGTTGTTGGTTGTTGGTTGTTGGTTGTTGATTGTTGGTTGTTATTATTCGACTCACGACCAACGACCAACGACCAACGACTCCCCCCCCCCTGATATCTTGCTCCCATGGCTTCGGCCGAGTCACAGATGACAGGGACCTGATAGTGGT
>JAABPW010000120.1 GCA_011391785.1 Verrucomicrobiota bacterium | reverse complement strand
GAAGAGGGGGAGAGTGTTCAGTGTTCAGAGGTCAGTGTTCAGATTGATAATTTAGGGATGACAGGGACGGCCCCTGAAAATCCTAGACCATGGAAGTGGTAAACCGCAGATGAACGCGGATAACGCTGATGGGGAGAATGCCTTATCCTGTGGAATGCGTAGCAATTCCCAACCAGAGCGTTTCTCACTTTTTGTTAGCGTGTTCTGCGTTCATCTGCGGTTTGCCCTCTTCTGGACGGGTCGGAAGGGAGAGGTTCCCTGTTCTGATTTATGAATTAAGATTTGTGAATGAAGATTTCTGATTTCTGAATACTGAAATTCTGACTACTGACTACTGACTACTGACTCCTGCCCCTAGTGCCTTATCCCGCTATCAAAGGAAAGGGTTTTACCCGAGGTGGCGTCGATGATCATGATGGGGTGACCATGATGGGATTTTGGATTCGTGAAGTACCAGACTAAGACATATTCCTTGGCCTTGTTCCCCATGCCGGTGTTGATGTCATAGATCGCCAGAACGGTGGAAATCGTCTTGTCTTCGGGCTTTGCGCCACCGTTGCCGACACGCGCCTTGTAGGCCGCTTCAGCCTTTTCCTTGCTGAAGGCCGGGGTCTCCGCCACCTTGATGTCGCCTGCCGTATTCAAGGGGCCGCCCGCGAACTCAAGCTTTCCTTCCTTGTTGAAATGGAAGATCACGTCCCCGTGGATGATCTGCATGCCCTTGTAGTATTGATCACAGCGGACGCCGAATTTCTTCTCCTCCGGCAGCACCCCGACCACTTTCAAGGTGTCCTTGAAGGTGATGTTGTTCAGCGTGAATAACTCCTGGGCTTTCTTCGTCTGCGCTTCAGTCGGCTTGTCCCACGCAAAACAGGCCGAGCACAAGGCAATCAACATCAACCCGGCACACTTGATTTGAGTCTTCATCACCGCATCTCCTCTTTTTGTGAACTGAACATTACCCTTGTATTACTACAACGAACGCCGGAGGGGAAATCTTCAAACTTTCCGATTTCCGATTTCCGATTGAATTCATAATCGTAATCTTAATCTTAATCATAATCGTAATCTTTTCGGAGGGCAGAGGATTACGATTAAGATTACGATTACGATTAGGATTAAGATTTCCGTGGGACGCTAATGCTTTCTGACTACTGACTACTGAATACTTTCTGCCTTACTCATCAAATGTGTTACTATTTCTTCATTGTTTCTTTCTTAAAGGTTCCGGATGAGTTTTGTCTTCAATAACAGCTTTGCGCGGCTGCCGGCGAGGTTCTATGTCCGGCAACACCCCTTGCCGGTCTCGGCGCCGCGGCTGGTGCGGTTGAACCGGGCCTTGGCGGGGGAGCTGGGGCTCGACCTTTCCTGGTTAAACTCTCCAGAGGGGATCGCGGTGCTTGCCGGGAACGGGGTCCCGGCGGGGGCTGAGCCTCTCGCCATGGCCTACGCGGGGCATCAGTTCGGTGGCTTCGTCCCCCGGCTCGGGGACGGACGTGCCATCCTCCTGGGGGAGGTGCTGTCCCCGCAAGGCGTACGCTTCGACATCCAGCTCAAGGGCTCGGGGCGCACCCCTTTCTCACGCGGCGGCGACGGCCGGGCCTGGCTCGGCCCGGTCCTGCGCGAGTACATCATGGGCGAGGCCATGCACGCATTGGACATTCCGAGTACTCGCGCCCTGGCCGCGGTGGCCACCGGCGATCCCGTGTACCGGGAGGGGGAACTCCCGGGTGCCGTGCTCACCCGGGTGGCGCGCAGCCATGTGCGGGTCGGCACCTTCGAGTACTTCGCCGCACGCGGGGACACGGAGGCCCTGCGGCTGCTGGCCGACTATGTCATGGCCCGCCACTACCCGGAGGCCGTGCAGAGCGATCGGCCCTGCCTGGCGCTGCTGGAGGGGGTCATCGGGCGGCAGGCGGATCTGATCGCCCGCTGGCTCGCCGTGGGCTTCATCCACGGGGTGATGAACACCGACAACATGTCGATCGCCGGCGAGACGATCGACTATGGGCCCTGCGCCTTCATGGACGCCTATCATCCCGAAAGCGTGTACAGCTCCATCGATCACGGCGGGCGCTATGCCTATGGCAACCAGCCCCAGATCGCCCAGTGGAACCTCCTGCGGCTCGCCGAGTGCCTGCTGCCGCTCCTGGATGAGGATCAGGATAAGGCCATGGAGGCGGCCCAGTCGGCCGTCGACGCCTTCCCGGGTCGCTTCGAGGCCGCCCGCCTGGAGCGGTTCCGCGCCAAGCTGGGCCTTGCCGCGGCCCTGAGCGGGGACACCCTCCTCATTGACGACCTGCTGCAGGTCATGGTCGAGAGCCGCGCGGACTTCACCAATGCGTTCCGGGCCCTCTGCGACGCGGCGGCAGGTTCAGACGCTGGCTTCCTCACGGAGTTCGGGGATAGCCGTGCCGCCCCGGAGTGGTTGCGGCGCTGGCGCGCGCGACTGCAACAGGAGCCCCTGGCGGCCGACCTGCGGGCAAGCCGGATGCGGCGGGCGAACCCGGCCGTGATCCCGCGCAACCACCGGGTCGAGTCCGCCCTGGCCGCCGCGCTGGAGCAGGATCTCGCCCCGCTGGATAAGCTGCTGCAGGTCCTCGCCACCCCCTGGGAGGATGATCCCCGGAGCCTCCCATACCGGTCCCCGCCTCAGCCCCATGAAGTCGTGCACCAGACCTTCTGCGGAACGTGATGTAATTTGAGAGTTTTGATTGAAGATTTCCGAATGGGGAAGAGGGGGAGTGTTCAGTATTCAGAAATCAGAAATCAGAAATCTTCAATTTTAAATCAAAAATCCTCCCCTGTTTATGGTTTCTCTTTTGCAATAGGTCATATGCCTCTGCGACGCCGGCCATGTGTATAGAATCATTGATAGTTAATGATTGAATAAGTATAGCACAGAATGTATATTAGTTGTTGGATTGGATGTTGTCTGTGGAGTCGGCTAGGCGGAGGTTTCGGGAATGATCAAGGATTGTCTTGTTGCGCAGATTCATGTTGTCGATGATGTCCCGATCCGCTACCTTTATTCCAACACACGCGCCGTGCCTCTCGTCTCTCGGGATGATGCACATCAAGGGCGCGTTTCTTTTTTTCTGGATATAAGGTTTTTTGCGGGAGTTTCAGGATGACCCCGCGTATACCTTATGCAAAGCCCTGGTTGTCCATCGATGACCAGCTGGGAAAACTCAAGGGGTATGGGCTCGCCATTGACGACGAGGCTTCCGCTCGTCAGTTCTTGCAGCACATTAATTATTATCGGTTCAGCGGTTACGGCCTGGCGTTCGAGCGGTCTCGACATTATTTCCGCACGGGTGCAACATTTGAACATATCCGGGAGACCTATGAGTTCGATCGCTCCCTGCGTGACCTTGTGACAGAATCACTTGAGATCATTGAGCTGGACCTGAGGACTGCGGTCGCTCATTCATTCGGGAGGAATGCTCCGTTCAGTTATGCCGACCCCAGCCGGTTTCATCATTCGTTTCGGCATCAGGATTGGTTGAGGAAGCTTCATGAGGAGGCTGGCCGGTCCAGTGAGTTGTTTGTTGCCCACTATAAGGAAACCTATCGGGAGTTTCCGAATCTGCCTATATGGATGGCGACTGAGATCATGTCGTTTGGCGGTCTTTCAAAAATGTATCATGGCATGCTTCGCGGGGACCAAAAGACGATTGCTGCTCGATATCATCTCCAGCCCGATACCCTGGGATCATGGCTCCATCATCTGGTCTATATCCGCAACCTGTGCGCCCATCATTCACGATTGTGGGACCGCGTGTGGGCGATCAAGCCAATCTTGCCGGCAGGAAGGATTTGGATGGCGCCTTTATTGCCAAGCAATTCGAGATTATTCGCCACGCTTCTTATCCAGAATGCCCTCATGTGCCAATGTCCAGCTGAACAACTCTTTTTAGCAGACTGGCGGGAGCGGGTTGAATGCCTCATAACCCAAAGCTTGCCTTCGGTTCCGAATGCGGCGCTCTTGATGGATTTGCCAGAAAACTGGAATGACCACCCATTGTGGGGGTAGTGGCGGTATAGAGCTTCGTCTTCTGGCAAGCCGTGGCGTTTATTCCGGGGCCAGGTACTCATGGCACCGGAATAAACGCCACATTTCACCTTTGCGCCCTTTGCGCCTTGAGCGCAGCGGGTGTTGAGATTCGAGATTTATAATTGAAGATTTTCGATTTTTGATCGAAGATTGAAGAATGAAAACTGAAGATTTCTGAATGCTGATTTCGGGATACTGGAAAACAGAAATTCAGACACTTCAGAACTCCACGACCATACCTGCCACGGCGTAGTGGAAGAGCGAGAAGGTGTAGACCTTGTCGTTGTCCGCGCCGCCTTCCAGGATTCGATATCCCGCCTTCAGGGAGACATGGTCGGTGAGAGGGGCTACTGCGGCGAGGAGCACATCCTCCGCCCGGCCCTGAGAGGCGGCCAGTGCGTCGCCGTCCAGGACCAGATGGAGCCGCGGGTGCGCGATCCAGATGGCGCTGAAACTGAGCAGCGGCACGAAGCCGAGGTCGGTATACTCGGACTCCTGTCCCCCGCCTTCCAGCCGG
>JAABPW010000119.1 GCA_011391785.1 Verrucomicrobiota bacterium | reverse complement strand
TATGCTGCATGACCGTCAAGGCATGCTCGCCCCGCCCGAAATAGATATCCGCCAGTGAAAACCAGTTGGCTACGAAACTGATCATCCCGTCGCCATGGTTGTTGCGGTCCCAGGTGTAGTCCAGCGTCCTTATCGCCTTGTCGCGGTCAACCTGGGGAATGATCTCGAGCGTGGGATAGCTGAGATACACGAAACCCCGCACCCCCTGGTAGCCTCCGCCGGGCCGCTTTTCCTGGTCGCCGAAGTATTCCAGGTACCGGGCATCGTTCCCGGGAATACAGAGCTTGGCTGCCAGCGCCTTCCACGACTCCCGCGGACCGTCATCCACCTTCAAATCTTCCGCCATTCGGGAAGCCTGAACCAGGGTCCACTTGGCCGCCAGCGCGGCGTCAATCGGATTGGTGGCGCTCAAATCCTCGGTCAGCGACGTCATCTTCGGCAAGATGTATTGGCCGGAGCCGCTATCTAGGGTGGCCATTTCCTGGTAGAAGGAGGACACCCCCCTGAGCACGGGATAAACCCGTTTCCGGCCGAACTCCGCATCCGGATAGAACCGGTTGTACCGGTAGAAAAGGGTGGCGGCAAACCCATCCACATGCCGCTGGAGCTCCCAGAAATCGCAGGGATTCCGCTGGCCATGCGAGCGAACTTCATGCGCGAAAGCCCAGGCGTTCGTGGTGGATTCCCGGCCCGCCAGCCTTTTCACATAGTACCGGGCGTTTTCCTGCAGCACATCCGGCTTGTAGAACCAGTCCAGCATCGTCCTGGCCCGGTCCTGGAACCCGGCGGCCGTATAGGCCAGCACGGCCCAGCCCGCGGCCCCGTAGGTAAAGGGCCGCATTCCCCAGCAATCAACCGCGAACATGCACTCCCCGGGATGGAACCGTTCACTGCCGCAGGTGCTCAGCGTCCAGAACAGGGAGCGGTACCACATCTTCTCCAGCGTCTCATCGGGAATCACCAGGGTTGCGGACTGGGCCCATAATGCCGCCCAGGCGCGGGAATGGGCCGTCTCCTGGCGCTTGTAGTTTATCGCTTTCCCGGAAACCGCGCGCCCGCATTGAGCCACATGGTCAGCCCCATCCCACTGCGTGGTACAGGAATAGACCAGTGTCACCGTCTCGTTTGGCGCAAGCATGATCCTCTCGCGCCCCCCGGCATCACTGGTCCAGGCCTTGCTGGCACGAATCGCCCAGGCATCATGCGTATAAGATTGGTTGGTGTTCTGCCCGACCATCATGCCGGCCTCCGGACGAGTGACCGCATACCCCGCACCGGGCCGGACAATGGTCCAGGCCCGTTCCCCCGCCCCCCCCAGGTTCCGGACCCGCAACACCACAAGATGCGGGCTTTCCATGGAACAGAAAATCTCAGCCTCATAACCCGTATCACCCGCATATATTGCCCGGGTCCTGACCACTCCATCAGCCAGCCCCAGCGCCTGGCGGAACGTGACGGGCTTGCGATCGCCGGCAAATTCGGCACAAGCCAGGCCCGGGCCATCTACCGACTTGCGGTCTACTTCATTTTTCCACAAATCCGCCCCGAAGACCTTCGGGATGGCAAGCCCTGAAACGGCCGCCATGCCTCCAAGCTCGGCATTTCCGATGAGATAGCCAAGGGCACCGGGGTCAAAGTCGGTCCGGACAAAGGCATATTTGGCCAACCGCTCCTGCTGAACGGCTTTCCAATTCGCCTCCCCCCTGGCGGAAGTCCCGACGCAGGCCATCGCCACAAGAAACAGCCAGAACCGGCTTGCAGGAAATAAAGTTCGTGTCCCCATGTTGTTCCCCTTGAATATGAATTCGTTTACCCTGATTGAACCAGGAATTACCCTATCAAACGCCGCTTGCGCCCCGCGTTCATTTATTACCAGCGGTAATGATTGGACAAACGGACCTAGTCGTTCCGGTACCGTTTCACCAGGTCGCCGTAGGCGTCGATCCGGCGGTCACGCAGGAACGGCCAGATGCGGCGGACCTCCTCGATGCGGGCGAGGTTCAGGTCCACCGGAATAATCTCGTCGCGTTCGTGGCTGCCACGGGCAAGGATCTCACCCTGCGCACCGGCGGCGAAGCTGTGTCCCCAGAACTGGATGCCGCCCTTGCCGGCGGGGGAGGGCTCAAAGCCGACGCGGTTCACGCTCAGGACGGGCAGCCCGTTGGCCACGGCATGGGACCGCTGGATCGTGACCCAGGCCTCAAGCTGGCGTTGCTTCTCGGCTTCGGGATCGCCGGGATCCCAACCGATGGCGGTGGGATAGATCAGGACCTGGGCGCCATCCAGGGCCATCAACCGGGCCGCCTCAGGATACCACTGATCCCAGCACACCAGGATGCCCAACTTCCCGACCGAGGTGGAAATGGCGTGAAACCCGAGGTCGCCCGGCGTGAAATAGAACTTCTCATAATAAGCGGGGTCATCCGGGATGTGCATCTTGCGGTACCGACCCGCAAGGGTTCCATCGGCCTCGAACACCACGGCGGTGTTGTGGTAAAGCCCGGGGGCACGGCGTTCAAAAAAGGAGCCCACCAGCACCACCTTATTGTCGCGCGCCGCCGCGGCGAAGCGTTCGGTCAGGGGGCCGGGGATGGATTCCGCCAGGGCGCACAACCCGGGATCCTCCACCTGGCAGAAATACGGGGACGTGTGCAGCTCCGAGAGGACCACCAGGCGGGCGCCAGCCTGGGCGGCCTGTCGTATCGCCGCAAGGCTCTTCTCCACATTGGCATTGAGGTCGGCGGTGAACGCATGCTGGACAAGGGCGGCTTTCAGGACTGACATGTGAGAACTCCTTTCGGCAACTGCATGGTCACGCAATGCAGGGAGCCATGCTGGAGGATAAGGGCGGAACAGTCAATGCCGACGACATGCCGGCCGGGAAAGGCCTTTCCAATGACATCCAGCGCACGGGCGTCATGGGGATCGTCATACACCGGCACCAGGACCGCGCCGTTCAAGACCAGGAAGTTGGCGTAGGAGACCGGGAGCCGCTCCCCGTCCGGCCCGTGCTTGGCGGAGGGCCAGGGGAGCGCCAGGAGCCGGTAGGGTTTCCCCTCCAGGGTGCTGAAGGAACGGAGCTCATCGGCCATGGCCGACAGTTCCACGAAATGCTCGTCACCGGGATTATCGCAGGCCTGGTAGACAATGGTGTCATGGGGCGCCAGCCGGGCGAGCATATCCACATGCCCGTCGGTGTCATCCCCGGCCAGATAGCCATGCTCCAGCCACAGGACGCGGGAAACGCCCAGGAATTTGCGGAGGGCCATATCGGTTTCCGCACGGGACAGGCGGGCGTTCCGGTTGGGGTTGTTGTTGCACGAGGACGTGGTGAGAATGGTCCCGTGTCCGTCGCTCTCGATACTCCCCCCCTCGAGGATCAGGTGGATGGACCGCAGGTGCGTCCCGCAGAAGACGCCATGCTCCTTGAGGCGCAGAGTGATGTCGTTGTCGAGATTGGCCCTGAATTTTCCGCCCCAGCCGGTGAACTCGAAATCCAGGAGGACGGCCCGCTGGTTTTCATAAACGGTAATGGGACCGAAATCCCGCGCCCAGGTATCGTTGCAGGGAACAGGGTGAAACGAGATCCGCGCGAGGTCGGCCTGGGTTTCCTGGAGAAACCGGCGCGTTTCATCAGGAGACTCGGTCAGGACAAGCACCCGGGCATGATGGCTCGCTTCCGCAATGATGCCGGCAAAGGTTTCCTGGACCCGGGCCAGGTAGGGCTTCCAGTCCGTGGCCGCATGCGGCCAAGCCATGAGGACGCCATCCTGCTCTTCCCATTCTGCCGGTAAACGTGGAGTGTTCATGTGCGGCAAAAGATAAAGGGGGCAGGGTATAGCGTCAAGCCCCTGATCATTTTATAGACATGATTCTCGCTTCCTCCTGACGCCGCCCGGAGGTCGGCGTCCACCTTGAGTTCATCACGCCTTCAAGGTCAGCCGGAAAACGGTTCCCGCCGCCGCCGTGGAGGTGAAGTCCACCTTTCCGCCAAGGAACTCCTCTCCCAGAAGTTTCATGCTGTAGGTTCCCATGCCCCGTCCGGGCTCGGGCTTCGTGCTGAAGTTCTGTTCGAATATACGGTGAATGGCGTCCGGCGAAATCACCTGCCGGTTCCATACGGAAAAGGCGACCTCATTCCCGGCGCCGGCGGCAGTCAGTTGAACTTCATCCCCTTCGCTGGAGGCCTCAAAGGCGTTCAACAGCATGCCGACCAACACCCGCATCAGCAGCCAGATATCGGTCTTGAAGAGAAACTCGGGATTCGTGGAGTTGATTTTCAGCCGCTTGGCCTTCGCCGCCGGATGATCCCTGAACGTAGCCTCCACCTCCCTGATCACCTTGGCAAGGGTAAGGGTTTGCAGGAAAGGCTGGACGGCCTTCTTGTCGCCATAGACCAGGCGGCGCTGAACCCGGATCTCCTGCGCCACTTGTAGCAGGGAGTTGAAGATGTCCCCGGACAGGATGCGGGCCTTCTCGGCATCCGCCGACAACAGCAACTTGCTCCGGCCCAGTACCCCCGCAATCGTGCCGCTGATCTCATCGAAGAACACGCGCTCCATGCCTACCCGGCGCCGGTCCTCGGTTGCATTCCGGAGGAACAT
>JAABPW010000118.1 GCA_011391785.1 Verrucomicrobiota bacterium | reverse complement strand
TCTTGGTCGCCATGACGCACTTGATCTTGTGCCCGTCCACCACGAGGGTGTCGGCTTCTGTCGCCGCGGGGTCGCTCTTCTCGGTGGTCACAGTGTGCTTGAAGCGGCCGTGAACCGAATCATACTTCATCTGGTAGGCAAAATAGTCGGCATCCGTGGAAACATCCACGACCGCCACCACATCAATCGCCTTGCCCAGCAAACCCTGGTCGCAGATGGCCTGAAAAGCCATGCGTCCAATACGCCCGAAACCGTTGATACCAACCTTGATTGACATCTCTACTTACTCCTTCTTATTGGTTATGTTTCTAAAATGTGCTTGAAAAAGACCAAACACAAACCACGCTGACTGAACGGGGGAGAGACAATACCGAACCCCCCCTCCCTCGTCAACTGCACTTTTTCATCAAACAAGTTATTGACACCCGAAAGCCATATTGATAACTATTGCCCCCGTTTTTTGACGCACCCGTGGTGGAATTGGCAGACACGTAAGATTCAGGTTCTTATTCCGCAAGGAGTGGGGGTTCAACTCCCTCCGGGTGCACCAGTCTTCGTTCGCAGCGTAGCGGAGAACGAAGACTGCCGCGGCATAACGGGATGAGCCTGCGAAGCCCGTGAAGCCGGGTCGCAGTTGCGAACTACGCCTCGGCACGCTAAATTGAACACCTTCTACTACGTCTACATTCTGCAAAGCGAAGCCGACTCAAGTCGCTTCTATACCGGCTTTACAGAAGACCTCAAGGCTCGTCTTGATCACCACAACAGCGGGAAAGTTCCCTCCACAGCACCCTTTCGACCATGGCAATTCAAGACCTGTTTAAGCTTCCGTAACCGCGAACGGGCACTCGACTTTGAACGTTATCTAAAGACACATTCAGGCCGCGCCTTCGCCATCAAGCATCTTTGATGACTCAAGGGAACAGCCGCGCGGGGATAAATCAGGGGAACCCTTTTCCGGGTGGCGCTTCATGCCGGTTCATCTGGGCAACATAGTCCGCCGGATACAGCCGGATCACCTTATACCGCCCCCGCGTTTCATCCTTCACAGCATCAATTGTCTGCTCCAGAACCAACGCCTGCCCTGCAAAATTCCACTTCCCGTCAATTTCCTCTACCAGGAATACCCGGACCGGGTTCAAATGGAAAAGCCGCCGCCCGGGCAAGGTAAACCCATACTCCCCGCCCTCCCTGATGTCAGGAGGAAACCCCGCGCCGCGCTTCAGCTTCAAGGTGTCGTTGATTTCGATTAGTGATCCCATGCGCCTCTCCCCTTCACACCCGTTCATTATTCAGGCATCAAAAAAGGACAATCCAGATTTTCATAGCACCCTCCTTTTCAAGTCCTCATACCGCGACGTATAGCGGGGCCCCATCTGGGATTCACGGTGGTCGAAGCCGTAGGCGCGGCGCTTGACGGCAAGAACCGGCGGAGCCTGGATTCGCTTGGCGATGCCCAGCCCCTGATAGTGATTCCACCAGCGCTCCAGGTCGGCGATGAACTGACGAGGCGTCGGAAAAAGCTCTTTGACCTTGCCCGGATAGCCGATGTGCGACTCCAGTGTATCTTCCAGATACCATTCCAGGATCTCTTCCGGTGTCACACGGTTCCAGTCCTCAACCCAGGCACGGAACAGGCAATCGTGATAGGGATAGATCAGGGGATCCCCCTTCCCCTCGTCGACGGCCTGGGCGGAACTCAATTCGGCGGACGGCACAATCGCGAAACTGCCTTCGGGAATAACGGCCCGTCCCAGCACCTTGTCATTCAGGTGACGGCCGATGGCATAAACTTCGCCCTTCCACAAGTCGGCCAGATTGGCCAGCCAGCCACCCAGATCACCATAGAGGGTCGTGTAGCCCACCGTCATCTCGGACTTGTTCGCATTGCAGGTGAACACCCCGCCAAATGAGGCCGCGACGGCGGCGAGCACCCGGGAGGACCGGTCGCGTGCCTGGACATTCTCGAGCAGGAAGTCCGTCAGGGCCAGCCGCTTCACTCCATCCGGCCACCGCGCTTCCACCCCGTCCACCTGGGCGCGGGTCAGCTTCACGCTGTCCTCAATGGGAATTTCGATATACCCGCAACCGAGGTTCTTCGCCAATTCACGGGCCAGGTTGATCGTGGTAGGGGAATTGAACCGGCTGGGCATATTCACGAGCAGGAGCCGGTCGGGCGGAAGGATCCGGCTGTAGATCGCGGCCACCACGGCGGAATCAATCCCGCCGGACGCCCCCACCACCACCCGCTCCACACCACAGGCCTTCATGAACTTTTCCGTGCCGTAGCGGATGGCTTCATAAAGCACCGCCGTGTCATCCTCGCGGACGACAGAGGGAACAGCCACCGCCCCCGTCCCGCCGACGGGCAGCGCAAAATCCATGACGCCCTCGGCAAATGGCGCCAGCGTTTCCACGGGATTCCCCTGCCCGTCATAGATGCAGGAAGCGCCATCGAAGGTGAACACGGTCTTCCCGTTGTTCTGGATGCCGACATTATTGACATACACCAGCGGCCGCTGCAGGCGCCGGGCCGCCGCCGCGAAGACCCGGTTCCGCTTGTTGTTCTTGTTGAAGGTGAACGGCGAACAACTGGCATTGACCACGAAATCCACGCCCTTGCCACCCAGAACCTGCAAGGGGGACACGGCATAATCCATATCCCAGGAATCCTCACAGAGCACGGCCCCGATCCGGCCGGAGGCGGTCGGCACCGGGGCAATGAGGTCCGCCAGGTTACGCCCCAGTTCGGCGGACAGCTTCCGGGTGTCATAAAAATGGCGGCTATCATCAAACTCGCGGTAATTGGGCATCAAGGTCTTGATGACAAAAGGATACGGCCCGCCTTCAGGCCCCACGAACCGCCCGGATTCCGCCACGAAGAGGGCGTTGTACTTGCGCACCCGCCCATCCTCGTTCTTGCGCTGCCAGTCCAGCCCCACGTTCCCGAACATCACCGTCAGGCCGATGGAAGCGTCCTTCACCTTTTCCCCGCAGGCCTCGCATTCCCGCAGAAAGGCGCCCCGTTCCCATTCATCGCCCAGCAGGTAGCCGGGGATCGCCATCTCAGGAAAGACCAGCAGGCCGACTCCATCCTTCTTCGCCGACTCCACGGCGGACAGGATCTTCGCGGTATTCTCACGTGGCCGTCCCGGCAGGACTTCCATCTGCACCAATCTGATCTGGACAATGGAGGACATAAGCAAAGTGACTCTATCGGCATCCCCTATCAACCGTCAACACCCTTCACAGACTTTCACTTTTACCTGTAATATTTCCCCGTTGCACGGTAATACGTTGCAGAGGAACTATATCCAGTGAACGAAACCGAACTTGATCAATTGGTAGAACGCGTGCAGGGAGGCGACCGGGATGCCTTCGGCGAAGTGGTTTATGCCATCCGCAAGGAGTTGCGGATTTTCCTTTCCGCCCACGCCAGTTCCATCGACATGATCGAGGAAGTGCTCCAGTCCACCCTGGTCGTCTGCTACGAGAATATCGGCAAGTACGAGCGGCGCGGCACCTTCCTGTCCTGGACCAAGGGGATTTCACGCAATCTCCTGCTCAAGGAGATCAAGGCCCGGTCGCGCTATGTGACCCACGAGGAGGATGTCCTGGAACGTATCGTGGTCGATGCGGCGATGAATTCCCTTCAAGCCCAGGATCGCGAGGAGGCCTACGTGGAGCGGCTCCGGAATTGCCTGACCAAACTCCCGGGCGAATCCCGGAAGCTGATCGAACAGCGCTATTTCAACAAGCTTTCGGTACGGGATCTGGCCCGGTTGAACAGCCGGACGGAAACCTGGATCGCCGTCAACCTCTTCCGGGTCCGCGACATGCTGAAGGATTGCATGATGAAGGAGGCGGCATCATGAATGACCAGGAATTCAGCCTGCTGGTCGAGGAGTATCTCGACGGATCACTGTCGCCCGACGGGCGAACCGCGCTCGGCGCCGAGGTCCGCGAGAACCCCGCCCGTCGCCAGCTCTTCGAGGAGCAGGCCCGCCTGCACATCCGCATCCATGCCCAGACCAGCCGCATCGACTTCACCGAGTCGCAGCACATCGCCATCATGGTCATGGACATCGCCGAGAAACACCGGGACCCCAACACCTTCATGGAGACCTTCCACCGAAAAACCCTCCGTGAACGCTTTACCCTCATCGTCAAGGGACTGCATGCCGCCAGGGGAACCCCTTCCAACCATGCCGCCCGCGAGGAATTGACCCGGATGTTCGGCCCCGTCAGCATCTCCATGGTGGTCAATGTCGCCGTTATTGTTCTCATCCTGTTCTGGGTTCCCTATGCCCTGCCCCCCAGTGACCCCGTGGATGGCACAACCATCACAATCGGTTCCGAGGAACCCCAGGCAGGGGACCCCTCCCCGGAATCGCCGGCACCCGAGCCGCCCATGCACGGCGACCCTGAACCGGTGGACCCAACGGGGCCGCTGGGCCCACTGGGACCGTCCCACGAACCGCACCCCATCTCCATTGAAGGGGGCAATTTGATTCCCTGGGGGAGTGAGCCCGGCCCCGGCGGTAGCGAACCAATCGCCCTGGGACCTGTTACAGGCCCGTCAAAAGCCATTATTCCCGGCTCCATCGGGCCA
>JAABPW010000117.1 GCA_011391785.1 Verrucomicrobiota bacterium | reverse complement strand
ATCCATTCTTAATTATCTCTTCAGTCCAACGCCCGGCCATCACGCACGGCGTACACGCCGTCGCGTGCGAGGCCTGGTTGGGACCATTTCCGTTTCAGCCATCTTGAGTTTTCCCAATGTGGGAGGCGCGCTCCGCGCGGCGACTCGGTTCCTCCCGGTTACCCACCCAGTGCCCGTCGCGGCACGGAGTGCCCCTCCCACATTGAATCGATCCCCATCCATCATCTCTTTGGTTTCATTCCCCAACATATATTCTGCCGCCGGCGGTGATTTCCTGAAACCCGTCCAAGATTCACCTCCGGCCCTGATCGGCTCAAAGCTACATTTGCAAAGTCCTGCTGTCAAGAAGCCCCCTCGGTTTGGTCCAGGGTTGCTGCACTTAAATGCCTGACAATAAGGGCTATAATGGAACAATGAATGGTATTCGCCTGGCATGATCCCCGCCTTTCTCTTCAATGCTTCCCCTGTCCGGATTTTTCAATGGTCATTCCGCCAAGCGGTATTACCCCGTCAATATGATGGATGAGCCGCTGGCGGCATATCGCGGGGTGTGAATGCCCGTTTTTGATTGTTTTGAGCGGCTAATGGTAGCTAGTATATAGGCTTAACCGCTGGCGGTAGTTTGTCGCCTGCGTGTAAAATGATTGGAGCCTTTGATGGAACCGTTTGACCTTGAGCCGTTTGTGGCATTCATGAAGAGAGTTCAGGGGGTCGGGGGGGAAGGATTCAGGGGTTAGGAAATCCTGAACCCTGAACCCTGGCCCCTTCCCCGGAGACGGCAAGCCGCCCGCATAGCCACGTTCCGAGCACAACGCCGATGCCATCCATCAGGATATCGGCCCACTCAAACGAGCGACCTGAGCCGGGGATGAGAGGCTGGAGGCATTCGGTCCCGAGGCCGTAGGCCATCAGCACCATGACGACAACGCCCCCCCTCCACCCCCTGCCCCACGAATCGGGGATGGACCACCGGATCAGCGCCGCCAGGGTTCCAATCATCCCGAGATGGGCAACCTTGTCCTGTTGCGGGAAGAGCATCTCGACGTCGTGAAAGTTGTCGGAGGGCAGAAACAAAAGCACCGTCACAAGCATCCAGAATAAGGCGGCCAAAACCCGGCGAATGCCTGCAGGCCAGTTCAGCCAGGCCCAGCGGCATCTCATCACAGCACCCGAAGCTCCGTCCATAGTCGAAATCCTTTTGTAAGGGATCAGTTACAGCGGGGCGTCCCCGTGGCCTTGTGCCACGGGTCGCAAAAATGTTCGGTTCCCGCCACGCAAGGTGGCGGGGCACCCCCTATAACTGACCCATTAACTCCTTTTCGCTCATTCCGGATTCATGACGCTCACGCCCATCAGGCCGATAACAACGTCAAGCGAGAGGGTCTCCAGGGTGACTTCCTTCAGCTCCACGCCGGGGCGCAGTTTCCAGCCATAGACCATGGCACGGCAGTTGGCCCCCAGCTGGACCATCGGCGGCGGCACCTTCGGCAGGGAATAACCGTCGCGGGCGTAGGTGTAGTCGACGTTGCCAAACCTGCAGAGCGCCCAGAAGTTTTCCGGCGGGACGAGATCCAGCGTCTCATCTTTCCCGTCGGCATAACTGAAGCGGATAACGGCATTGGCGATCTTCCCCTGCATCGGGGTCGTGGAACCGGCAACCAGCAGCCAGACGGCTTCGCCCTTCGCCTGAACCGGAACCCGGACCGAGACCGGCCAGTTGTCCCAGAGCGACGTAAAGGCAATGTTCTTGTCCGGACGCGGCGCGGCGAAACGCGCCTGCTGCGGCGTGACCAGGGCTCCACCCTGGATCAACACAGCCGGTCCGTTCGTGGAACCGAGGACATTTTCCATGGCGATCTCCGGCGTTCGAATCCCCCAGAACCGGCTAAAGGTCCAGGCACCCCAGCCATCATAGGCGATGCGCATGGAAACCCGGTCAGGCCGGGGCGAGGCGTAGCGTTGCTTGAAGATCGTGCGCAGGTCGCCATTGAACACGGCGCCCATGTCGATGGCCTTCCACACCGCATTGGTCGGCGCCTCCCGGAGCAGGACCGGCTTCGGCGGCTCGGCCACATGGAGCTTGGTGAGCTGATAGCGCGGAACGCGCCCGGAAAGTTTCTTCAACAGCAGGTGATTGCCGGGAACGCCCTTGGATTTCTCCACGACCTTGACCGGCAGAACCTCCGCGGCGCCTTCAAGCTCGAGCTTCACCTCCACCTGCGCCGTGGCCGGCACCTCCAGGCGGAGCATCCCATACCCCGCCCAGGGCTCGATGGTAAACGCCGCGCGCTTGCCATTGACGAGCACCGAGCGGACTTTCTTCGCGCGGACCGGCAGGCCGAACTTCACGGCGGCGGGCTTGGCGAGGGTCAGCGTGTAGGTCTGGTCCTTGAAGGCGAGGGCGAAGTCCGGCGTTTTGATCGACGCGCGGTCCCACGACGACGGGAAGGTCGGCTCCATCCGGACGAAGCCGTTGGGGTAATCCGGACGGTAGCCGAAAAGCCCCTCGACCAGCGCCCGGCAATAGGGCGTGATGATATCAATGAAATCGATCGCGCAGTTGGGATGGCTCAATCCCCCGGGAGAAATGTGATTCACGAAATTGTGCTGGCCGGATTCCCGGCTGTAGCCGGACTTGGGCACGCCATCACCGAACATCGATTCGATCATGGCGCCGCGCATCAGGCTCCATCCCTCATCGCCCTGCCCCGCCAGGAAATAGCCGAGGGCCATGCCGAAATTATCCCCGTGATAGAGCTCGCGAATCGACCACTGGCCGGGGACGAAATTCGAGGTGTGGCGCATTTCGCCGTAGGGCAACTTGAATCGTTCCATCGCCCACTCGGTGTAGAACATCGCCTTCCAGGCCTGTTCAGGCGTGGCCAGGCCGGTCTCAATGGGAATGTGCTGGGCATACACCCAGGCATCCGGCATCTGGCGCCTGTGGCCCCAGGGCTCGACATAGGACGCGAACTGCCCGCGCCCGGGCATCCAGAGCAGGGTGTTGACCGCCTTCTTGATCTTGTCGGCCATGGCGTCATGTTTGGCGGCACCCGCCGCCTCGCCGGCGCGCCGGCACATGTCGGCCGCGGCGCGGTGCCCGTAATAGACGTAGCCCGATTGTTCCGGCGTGCCGCCGCCATTGAACCAGATCGAGTCGTTCGGCCAGGTGTTGTTGTAGCTCTCGTAGATTCCGTCGCCATCGGGATCGAAGCAGTCCTTGCAACGGGCCAGGTGCAGCTCGAGCATCGGCTTCAGCATTTTCTCCAGGTCCGGATCGGCGCTCGCCCGCCAGGCGCGGACGGCATCATCGAAAAATTGCGTCTGGAACTCATAGACCTGCGGGATATTCGGATAGTTGATGAAGCCCGAGCCGAAGAACCGCGAGTTGCCGACCTGCTGGCAACCGTTTTCGGAATACTCGGCCCCGGTCTTGCCGGGCGCTTCCTTCACCTGCAGGCTGCCCCAGTACTTGACGGCGCGCCGCACCCGGTCCTGCCAGCCGTAGTAGATCGAGCCCCCCATCGTGCGCCAGCCCGGCATGCGCATGCGCCACTGGGAACCGCCATGCACGAAAGTGGGGTCGACAAACGTCCCATCGCAGGCCGACACCGAAAAGGGGGCGCCCGCGTTCAGGTAAGGATCCGGCGTGTCGACGACCAGGCGGGAGCTGAAATTCGCGGCGCGGGTGATCCCCTGGTCAAAAGCCTTGGCCGCATCCGCCACGGCGGCCGATGCGGGCTTGCCACCCTCGTCGCAGGCCATGGCAACGGACTGCGGAACGTCGTCCGTGATCGGGATGCCGGCAAGAAGTCCCGCGCCCTGCAACGTATCGCCGGCCAGCGGGACCGCCTTCGCCAGGGTTTCACGGTCGCGGAAGGCGATCATTTCCCACTGTGGCACGGGAAGCGAGAGGCGGCCATGAACCTGGCCGGCCTGATACCCGAGCGACCCGGGTTTCACGTTGCAAGCCCCGCCCCCCTCGGCCGCCGGCGGGAACAGGCACCACAGCGCGCGGTCACCGGCCAGGCTGCCCTTGACCGCCAGGCGCGCGGCGATTCCATTGGCATCCGCCAGCACCGTGCCGTGCAGCGTCACCGTAAGCCCCGGGAAACGGGGGTCGCGGCATTCCCATTCCAGGCGCCCGGGACGGCTCCTCATGATCCGCGTGGCAAACTGATGGAGCGGGACACGCACCCCGCCCCGTTCAATGCCGGCATACAGGATGCCCATGTCGCCTTTCAGCGAGGGCATTTCCCCGGACCAGACAAGGGGAAACCGTTCGTGGCAGTACAGCGGACGATTGTTCCAGCGCACCCCGTTCGTGATGACAATCGCATCACCCTGCGGCGCATAGATCAACTCGTTGGATTGGCCGAGGCCGCTCACGGCCGCCAGCAATAGCCCCCAGACCATCAAGACTTTCTTCATCGCGTATTCCCCTTCTTGAATTGCCACCCTACTGGTAATCCTGCCATGAAACCTGGCAAGTAAACCATATTACCCCTGAAATGTGGAATGAAGATTGCTGGTGTAACGCCTTTAGAGCGCATCTCCGAGTTTGGGCTATTCATTTCCAAGGTGGACCGCGACCTCCGGGCGCGGTTTGGTTAATCCATGCTCATCCTATGCACCTA
>JAABPW010000116.1 GCA_011391785.1 Verrucomicrobiota bacterium | reverse complement strand
CTCGGAGATCGGCGCCCACCTGTGCTGGCGCTCTCGGCTGGTCATCCGCCTTGGTGGACCGCGACCTCCGGGCGCGGTTGGGCACCTATATGGTCCCTCACCATGCGCCCAGCGCCGCTCGGAGATCGGCGCCCACCTGTGCTGGCGCTCAAAGACTATGCTTACGCTCATATGGATTCTATCGTCATTGAAACCTGCGGACTCGGACGATCCTTCGGTCCGGTAGAGGCGGTCAGGGATCTGACCTTGAGCCTCGGGCGGGGGACCTTCTTCGGTCTCGTCGGGCCGGACGGCGCCGGCAAAAGCACGGCCATCCGCCTCCTGTGCGGCCTGCTCCGGCCCACCTCCGGCGAGGGTCGCATCCTCGGCTTCGACCTGTTCCGCGAAACCGAAGCCATCAAGTCGCGCATCGGCTACCTCTCCCAGTCGTTCACCCTGTACGGGGACCTGACCGTGAACGAGAATATTGAATTCTTCGCCGAACTCCACGGGGTTGACCGCTATCAGTCACGGCGCGATGAACTCCTCGCCATCACCCGCCTGGCCCCCTTCCATAACCGGCTGGCCGAGGCGCTCTCCGGCGGCATGAAAAAGAAACTCGCCCTCGCCTGTTCCCTCATCCATACCCCGGAACTGCTCCTGCTGGACGAACCTTCCACCGGCGTGGATCCGGTCTCGCGAAATGAATTCTGGCTGCTTCTGAAGGAAATCCTGGGACGCGGCATCACCATCCTCATGACCACCCCCTATCTCGACGAGGCGGAACGCTGCGACCGGATCGGTCTCATGCACCAAGGCACACTCATCCGGCTCGATACCCCGCAGGCCATCCGGAATGAACTCCACGGCCGGGTCGTCTCGGTTTCCGGCGCCTCCCTCGATAGCCTTCACCGCATCCTGAAACAACGATGGCCACCCTCCTCCCTGGTCCGGTACGGGGATCGTCTCCATTTCTGCTCTTCCCTGCCAGGCGACCTGAATGAGGCCGGCTCATGGCTCCGGCAAAACGGCATCGAGGCCACCTTCCAACCTGTCGAACCCTCGCTGGAGGATGTCTTTGTCTCACTCATGCGACGCGAAAACCAGGCCATGCCTGCCGATACCTCGAAAGGAACCCATGAATAAGATCACCCTGTTGACCACCGCCCTTTGTCTGGCGGTTTCCGCATCCAGTTCCCCGGGGGAACCGGTTGTCGTCACCCCGGACACGGTCGTGAAACTCACCCTCGCCCATAGTCCGGCGCTCAAGAGCCGCGATGAGGCCGTGCTCGCCGCCACCGCTCGCCGCCGCCAGGCCGAGGCCGGCCTGAAGCCCCAGCTCGACACCCGCGCCCAGGCCCTGCATTTCGAGGGACTGGAAAACCAGGCGCTCGGACCGGTCACCATCCCCGTCATCGAGGATCAATACTCCGCCTCCATCGGCATTACCCAGCCGCTCTACACCGGGGGACGCATCACCCGCCAGAAACAGGGCGCACGGCTCAACGAGGAATCCTCCCGCCATGCGCGGTCCGCTTCCTCGTCCGACCTGACGCTGCAGACCCTCACCACCTACTGGCAGTGGAGCAAGATCCTCGCCCAGAAGGAGGCCTACCAGGCCGCCATCACCCGGATGAACGCCCTGGCCACCGACACCCGGAATCTTGAAAAGGCCGGAATGGCCACCGACAACGACCGTCTGACCGTGGATGTGTCACTCGACCAGGCGCAACTCCAGCTTGATGAGGCCCAACAGCAGGCCGACCTCAGCCGGATCGAACTGGAACGCCTGACTGGCCGGGAATTCAAGCCGGACGAGATGCCCCAAAAACCGGTTCTGGCCCCTGCCGACCTGCAGTTGCCCCCGCTGGACGGCGCCAAGGCATTGGCCCTGACCAACCGCCAGGATCTCATCGCGCTCCGCCTGGCCGCCCGCGCCAGCGACTCGCTTGTGGCGGCGGCACGGGCCGATGGCCGCCCCCAGCTCGCGCTTGTCGCCCGCTATGAACAGGGCAACCCGAACCAGCGCGATTTCCCACCCGACGACAAGTGGCGGGATGATGCGGTCATCGGAGCCACCCTGTCATGGAACCTGTTCGATGGCGGCCTGACACGGGCGCGCACCGCCGAAGCCCGGACACGGGCGCGGTCGGACGCCCTTCAGCTCCAGGCCAGGGAGGAATCCGTCGTCGCCGGGGTCCGGGCGGCGCACCTGTCCCTCCAGCACGCCCTGACCCGGCGGCAAACCGCCCTGCGTGCCGAGGCTGGAGCCAGCCGCAATCTCGAGGTCGCCACCGCTCTCTGGAAAAACGGCACCGCCCGGCACTCGGATGTGCTGGACGCGCAATCCAAACTCACCGCCACCACCGCCCAGCGCCTGGCCGTGGAAGCGGATATCATCCTGGCGCACGCCGCCCTCCGGCATGCGACAGGGATATCCCGGGAATAGGACCATGAGTCGGGACCCGTCAGAACCTGTCATCGAAACCCGCGACCTCTCGAAGGTCTTCGGGCGTTTCACGGCGGTTGACCGGGTCTCCTTCTCCATCCGCCGCGGGGAGATCTTTGGATTTCTGGGGCCCAACGGCGCGGGAAAATCCACCACCATCCGGATGCTGTGCGGACTGCTTTCATCCTCCTCGGGCACCGCGCAGGTGAACGGTCACGATATCAACCGGGAACCCGAACTGATCCGCGAGGCCATTGGCTACATGTCGCAGAAATTCAGCCTCTACCGGGACCTCACCGTCGCCGAGAACATCGCCTTCTTCGGCGGCATCTACGGGCTGCAAGGCGCGCGCCTTCGCGACCGCACCGCCACGGTCATGACCCTGGCCGGACTGACCGGGCAGGAAAACCACCTGACCGGGACCCTCTCGGGCGCGCTCCAGCAGCGGCTGGCCCTGGGTTGCGCCATCCTCCACGAGCCCCCCATCCTTTTCCTGGATGAACCCACCAGCGGGGTCGATCCGGTCTCGCGTCGGGAATTCTGGGACCTCATCCGCGGCCTGTCCGCCCGCGGCATCACCATCCTCGTCACGACCCACTTCATGGACGAGGCCGAATTCTGCGACCGGCTGGGCTTCATCAACGCGGGACGCCTCATCGCCCTCGACACTCCCGCCCGGATCAAAACCACAACCGGCTCCGCCACCCTGGAAGCCGCCTTTATCAAGCTGGCAACATGAAACGCTTCTTCGCCATCCTCAAGAAGGAATTCCGCCAGATCCGGCGGGACCCGCTCTCGCTGGGCCTCCTGGTTTTCGTGCCCGCCATGTTGCTGTCGCTCTATGGCTACGCGCTCTCGTTCGACGTCAAGCACATCCGGATCGCCGTGCTGGACGACGACCAGACCCCGGAGAGCCGCAGCCTTCAGGACAGTCTTTTCCAGAACCCCTATTTCGACCGCATCGCCACCATCACCAGTCCCCGGGAAGGCGCCGGACTGCTGGACCACGGCCGCGTCCGCGCCGTGCTGGCCATCCCGCGCGGTTATGCGCGGAGCCTGGCCCGGGGGGAAGCCGTCAACCTCCAGGTGCTGGTCGACGCCAGCGATGCCAACACCGCCACCACCACCATCGGGTATTTCGACGCCCTGTCCGACCGGATCAACCGCAGGGTGCGATTCGCGGCGCTCACGCACGCAGGCGTTACCCCGGCACTGCAGGGCGTCGTCCTTGAACCCCGCATCTGGTTCAACCCCGAGCTCAGCAGCGCGAAATTCCTGGTGCCCGGCCTGATTGGCCTGCTGTTGATGCTGTCCGCCGTGGTGGCCACCTCCCTTTCGATCGTGCGCGAAAAAGAGCGCGAGACCATGGAGCAGATCATGGTCTCGCCGATCAGGCCCCGGGAGCTGATCCTCGGCAAGCTCCTCCCCTATGTCCTGATCTGCCTGGTCACCATGTCGATGGTGCTCCTGCTGGGTTATTTCCTGTTCGGGGTCACCATCAGGGGCTCCTTCCTGCTGCTGGGCCTGACCACCCTTCTCTTCCTGTTCGCCGCGCTGGGCATGGGAGTCCTCATTTCCACCGTCACCCGCACCCAGCAAATGGCCTTCCAGGTCGCGGTGCTCGCCTCCATGCTGCCGGCCATCATCCTGTCGGGCTTCATCTTCCCGATCCAGAACATGCCGGTGGCGATCCAGGGCATCACCTACCTGATCATCCCGCGCTACTTCGTGGAGGCCATCCGGGGAATCATCCTGAAAAACGCTTCCTTCATCGACATATGGCCGCAATTGCTGGGCCTGTTGATACTGGGCCTCCTCTTCAACCTGCTCGCCACCGGGCGCACCCGGAAGACCGCATGACCCCATGAAACCCTTCTCCCTCCATCGTATCCGGGTCCTCCTCTCCAAGGAGCTCGCCCAGATCCGCCGCGACCGAAGCCTCTTCGGCATCCTGGTGGTCGCTCCGGTCGTCCAGCTGATGGTGATGGGCTTCGCCGCCAACACGGATATCCGCAACATCAGCGTCACCGTCCGCGACAACTGTCATTCCGCCCAGAGCCGCGACTATATCAGCACCCTGGCCGCCTCGGGATATTTCAAGATCACGGAAGCCACGGGCAGCGAGGCGGACGACGGCCAGCAACTGGTCTCCGGCAAGGCCGGCCTGGTGGTGGTCATTCCGCCCGACTTCAGCAAACGGCTGCTGAACCGGCAACCCGCGCCC
>JAABPW010000115.1 GCA_011391785.1 Verrucomicrobiota bacterium | reverse complement strand
CGTGCGGATTTCATTTTACAGCTCATTTCGGCATCGCAGCCATCTCTTTGAATATTGCGCTGAGAAAAACCAAGCCCACGCCGGCATCATTGGGATTTGCCTTCATCATTTCCGGGTCATATCCATTGAATCTTGCATACAAGTAGAGTGCCGAAACTGGGCCTGAAGTTCAAGCGTGTTACGGGGAGCGCGAGGCGAGCGTACGGCGTAAGCTATTACCGCTTAAAGCAAAAAAGGCCGCCAACCTTTCGGCAGCGGCCTTCTGAATCACAGGTCAGATCAACCCAGGATCGCGTCCTTGCATGCCTTGGCGACGCGGAACTTCACCACGCGCTTGGCCTTGATCTTGATCGTCTCGCCGGTCGCGGGATTACGGCCCAAACGCGCCTTGCGATTCACCAGCACCAGCTTGCCCAGACCGGGAAGCGTGAAGCTGTTCTTGGCATTCTTGTACGCCAAAGCGACCAACGCCTCAATTGCCGCAACAGTCTGCTTCTTGGATAGCTCAGTCGCCTCAGCCACGCCCGCCACAATCTGACTCTTCGTCATCGGTTTCGCCATCTCGATATCTCCTTAGGTTAATGTGGGGCGACCGTTATGGTACGCCCTAATGGGACGGAATATGCCACATTTAAGGGGAAATGCAATCACATGAGCATGACTTCAGCGATCCGGTGCGGGCTACACAAACGGGCGGCACTCTCCATATGATCTAACGGGGCGCTGTCGGGACCGAGGGAATAACCCCAGCTAGATGCAGCAAAAGGATCACCCCAACACCATCTTCATCAATTCCCGTGCCCCCCGAAGAATTAACTCTAGTCGGACCTTGAATCACTTGTATTATCACCTACCACCGTGATAGGAATTTGCGCATGAATATTCAGGAGTTCATAACTAAGTGGCGTAAAGTTGAATTGAAGGAACGATCCGCCGCCCAGGAACACTTCATCGACCTTTGTAATGTGTTTGAGCATCCCACCCCCGCCGCCGCTGATCCCACAGGTGAAAGCTTTTGCTTTGAGAAAGGCGCAGCCAAGCATGGTGGCGGTGATGGATTCGCCGACGTATGGAAACGCGGTTTTTCTGGGTGGGAGTACAAGGGTAAACACAAGGACCTTTCCGAGGCATACAACCAACTCCTACGCTACCGAGATGCCCTTGAAAGTCCGCCTCTTCTGGTTGTTTGCGACCTTGACCGCATCGTCATTCATACGAACTTTACCGGCACTGTTTCCGCAGCCTATGACATACCCCTCGAAAGTCTCAGCGAACCCCGTAATATCGAAATCATGCGGGCGGTCTTCCACAAACCTGAAGCCCTCCGCCCTGGCCGCACAAGTACCGCCGTTACAGAGGACGCCGCCAAGCACTTCGCTGTTATAGCTGACGCCATGCGGCAACGGGGACTTGATCCTGCCGTCGTCGCTCATTTCCTTGACCGGCTTGTATTCTGCCTATTTGCAGAGGACACCGGACTTTTGCCCGACATGGTATTCACTCGAATTGTTGAGAAATCCGGCGGCGATCCCTCCCGATTCGGCAAAATACTAGGCCAGCTTTTCGATACAATGGCGACAGGTGGCGATTTCGGCCTTGAACGTATCCGACATTTCAACGGAAGTTTGTTTGATGACCGCACCGTCATGGACCTCACCGCTGACGAGATGAAGCGTATTGCCGCCGCTGCCGCTCTTGATTGGAGTGCTGTTGACCCCTCCATCTTCGGCACCTTATTTGAACGCGGCCTTGACCCCGCCAAGCGCTCACAACTCGGCGCACACTTTACCAGTCGGACAGATATTGAGCTCGTGATTGATGCCGTCATCATGACCGTCCTTCGCCGGGAGTGGGATGAATGCCGCGATATCATCAATACTCTGCTCACCACGGGACGGAAGACACCGGGCACTTCCAAGGCACCCACGAAACTGATAAATGTCGCCGCCATGAAGAAGGCGAAGGGCGAAGCCGGGACCATTCTCCTTCGATTTCTTAACCGCCTTCAACACGTTAAGGTGCTGGATCCCGCTTGCGGTTCGGGCAACTTCCTTTATGTCGCATTGCTCCGCCTGAAAGATTTAGAGAAAGAAGCCATCCTATTTGGGAATGATAACGGCCTTGGTTCATTCCTGCCAATGGTCGGGCCTTCGCAACTCTATGGCGTAGAAATTAACTCCTACGCCCATGATCTTGCGCAAATGACCGTATGGATTGGTTGGCTTCAGTGGATTCGAGTCAACGGGTTCGGTTTCCCGGCCGACCCCATCCTTCGGCCCCTCTCTGAAAATATCCGCCTCATGGATGCCATTATCTCCGATAAAGGTGAGCCTGACTGGCCAACCGTTGATTTTATTGTTGGTAACCCACCATTTCTGGGCGACAAGCTCATGCGCCGCGAACTGGGGGATGCCTATGTGGATCGGGTGCGATCACTTTACGATGGTCGCATTCCGGGCCAGTCCGATCTTTGCTGTTACTGGTTTGAGAAGGCCCGTTCTCATATTGCCGCTGGCAAGTGTAAACGTGCCGGTTTACTTGCAACCCAAGGAATACGCGGTGGCGCCAATCGTGAAGTTCTTAAACGAATCCAGGACGGCGGCGGAATTTTTTGGGCCGTATCTGACCGCGATTGGATTCTCGACGGCGCTAATGTCCACGTCAGTATTGTGGCATTCGACGGCGGGGAGGACAATACGCGCACGCTGAATGGGGAGGTTGTCGGCACGATAAACGCCAACTTGACCGCCACCGCTAATACCGTTACCGCCCGACGAATCCCCATCAATGAAGGCATTTCCTACCAAGGGCCGGTCAAGGTTGGACAGTTCGATATTGACGATGTCACTGCACGCGCTTGGTTGTCTGATCCCAATCCGCACGGCAAACCAAACTCCGATGTGGTTATTCCGTGGCTGAACGGCAAAGATCTAACCTCTCGGCCGCGCAACTTCTGGATCATCGACTTTGGGGACATGGCAGAAAGATCCGCTGCTTTGTATTGCCTCCCCTATCAGTACGTCGAAAAACATATTAAGCCAGAACGAATACGTAATGCGGACCGCCAACGACGGGATCACTGGTGGCGCTTAGGTAGAAGTGGGTCAGACTGGAAACATGCCACGGCAGGCACCATACGAACAGTCTTTACGCCGCGCGTGTCCAAACACCGTATTTTTGCGTGGGCAGTTGGAACAACACTTCCAGATAGTGCTGTTGTTGGGTTTGCCCGATCCGATGAACTGTTCTTCGGAGTCATCCATTCACGTTTTCATGAAGTTTGGGCGTTAGCTCAGGGCACGCAACTCAGGGAGAAAGAAAGCGGGTTTCGCTATACCCCGTCCACCTGTTTCGAGACGTTTCCGTTTCCTGTCGGCGTTCTGGAGAATGGCCCAGAAACGCTCGCTCTTGCCGCTATCTCAGCAGCGGCCAAAGAACTGAATGAATTGCGCGATAACTGGCTTAACCCTCCCGAGTGGACGCGCACGGAAGTCGTGGAATTTCCCGGCACGGTGGGTGGCCCATGGAACCGATACATTAACCCAGAAACAGTGACGGACAGGGGCGAATTCAAAGTTGGGACCGTGCGCTATCCTCGCCTTGTGCCGCGCGACACCGAATGCGCCGCGCGCCTCAAATCACGCACCTTGACTAAGCTCTACAACGAACGTCCCGCTTGGTTTGCCGCTTGCCACGCTAAACTTGACGCCGCCGTCGCCGCCGCCTTCGGTTGGGCGCCGGAAATGTCAGACGATCAAATACTTGAAAGACTGCTGGCGTTGAACGAGGAACGTGCGGCCAGGAAACAATAGTACGCTGCCGTGTCGAATCGGAGATTCACGCATATATGCCGCCTTCCCTTCGTAGACGCTGCTCCACGAATTGGCGGCCTGCGGAAGACTTGCATCGAGCATAGAAGTCCGTTTCTCCCCGATCAATAGCGCCGAGTCGGCGCAATTGAAACTTACCCTCCCGCTAACCCGTTGACCCTTATACCGGGCCCTCCGGCCCCATATAATTATCAACCGGAATTTTCAGCAGCCCGCGTCTTCCAGTAACAACACCCCTGCCCCACCCAGTGCCGTTTGTGCCGTTTATGCCTACCGTGCCGTTTCACGGGAGGGGTTCCTTAATCTCCTGATAACGGCACTACGGCGTTGATGCTGAACGGTAGTGATCCCTTTATTCTATTTCAGGTATTTCCAATATAACGGCACACATGGCACAAACGGCACTACCGTTTCCACTGCAAAACATCTATGCCGTTTCGGATAACTATGCTGGGGGTCTCCTGAGAAACGGCATCCTATGCACAAACGGCATAAACGGCACACACTCCCCCCCACACCTCTTAATTATCGCCCAGGGCGAGTCATAACCTATGTGAGGTTTTAACCATCAACGAAAGGCAGCATATGAGTCATTTCACAACAATTGAGACCCAGATCCGGGACCCTGCCGCCCTGCGCGAGGCGTGCCGGGAGCTGGGTGTTGAACTGCTGGAGAACACCAAGGCGCGGGGCTACAACGGGAATCAGCACCGGGGCGATCTCGTTATCCGCCTCAAGGGTCCTTATGACGTCGCCCTCTCCCGCCAGCAGGATGGCCTCTACGGGCTGACCTGCGATTGGTGGAATGGTCACGTCGAGCGGGAGCTTGGACCACAGTATAGCACCCTGTTCCAGCTTT
>JAABPW010000125.1 GCA_011391785.1 Verrucomicrobiota bacterium | reverse complement strand
AGCCCGAATTCGTCCGCAAAATACGGAAAGGCCTCATGAAGGGTAATGATATCCCTCACCTTGACGTCCTTTAGCCCCGCCGCCATCTTCACTTTCAAAGTCTCCAGGTCCCGAATATATCGTCTTCCATTGATTCGGTACTGCATCGCATGACCCGGATCCCACTTCGCAAGACCTTCAACAATCGACTGAACTTGCTGCACATGGCGGGAGGGACTCACCCAAAGATGGGAATTTGTCTCCCCCCCCGTGATCAGAAGAGGAATCCCGGCACTCGCGTCGATCTGAGCGACCTCTGAGCGTCCGCGTCCCGCTTCTGCAAGAAAGGCTTCCATCCCTGCACCGTTGGCCACCACCACATCCGCCTTGGACAAAGTCGCCCGATCGCGGGGCGTAAGCTGGTAATCATGCAGGCATCCGGTTGTCTGGGCCACCAGATTTATAACCCGTAGTCCCTCTACCCCGGCCGTCACATTGAGGACGGCTATCTGCATCGGGTAAAACGTGGTCACAATGGTCATGGGTTCGCCTGCCGAAGCCGCGGTCCCGCACAACAACATGGCTGTCATAAAAGTTTTTATAAAGTTCATATAGATCCTGTAGCACTGACCGTCATGAACGGTGATGGAAATTCACAGTCACGGCTTGTAGATAAACGAATCCCAGTATTTTTTGTCCATTTCATAGACATCGACCGGATCCTTTTCCAGGTCGAAACTTTCCGGCAGGAGCTTGAATCGCTTCATTTCACGGATATATTCGAACCTCGGCTTGAATCCCAGCATGTCAAACCGCTTGAATTCCTCCAAGTGCCGCTTCCCACCCTCACACATCGCCAACAACAACTGGTAGCCGGGATCATCCCGGCTGGTGAATACCGCGCTATCCGCGTCAGGCCCCGTCCCGAGGGACCTGCAAAGACCATACCCGCCGGCGCTCTTCGCCAGGGGTGCCAGGAGCATTACTGAGTTCGAGGGATTCGACAGGTTGAAAACGATATGTCGGGAATGTTTCAGCCTCGGGTCATTCAGGTCAGGCCGCCAGAAATCCAGGCCAATCCCATCCGAAAGCGTTTTAGGCAAGGCCTGCAAGGTGCTGCCGTGGCAGGAATCACAACGATCCTTGAACACCGGTTGAGCCGCCTTGGTCTCCGCCCAATCGCGGTCATTGTTTAAAACCTGCTGATTTTCGATATAGCCCCCAATTGACCCGCAACCCAGTGAGGCGTAAGTCCCGGGATAAGGCGCGCCAAGATCCAGCCACAGGTTGACCAGCGCCTTATCCTGCTTGCTGGCTTTCACGTCATGATGCCCGCCGCTCAGCTTGTCTGCCAGTGGCGATCCCCCGCTGCCCAGCATGCGTGGCGCATAATTGCTGCGGGCATGGTTGCCTCCATCGGATATCTGGCGCCAGGCCTTCAGGCTAAAGTAGCTGTGAGAAAACATCGGCCCGTGATCGCCCGTCAGACTCACTCCGCCTGACCGCTTGGCGTCGTTGTGACAGGCCACGCAATTCCGGTCCAGGACCGGCTGGATGTCACGGGGGAAATCAGGAAGCTCAGGAAGACCGACCAGGGGTTCAATGTGGCTAGCCGCCCGTTTAGCGGCAAGCGGGAGGGTTGCTCCAGCCACCGTCCGCGTCATGACCCGCTGCTCATGACACCCGATGCAACCAACTGTTTCATTCGGCTGAACCGTCGTAAAACTTTGCATGCGCTTGATAGCCCGGTTGTCCTCATCCAGGGCGATAAAAAAAAGACTTCTCAGTGCCGGCCCCTCGAAATACGCCGAACCATCCGGCTCCACCGGAACCGTTCCAAGCGCCCGCTCAAGTGTAAAAGTCCCGACGAAACTAAGCGGATCCATGCCACCCGTGAAGTTGATGGGCTTCGGCAGGCTTTCGACAATCATGATTCTCTTGACCTCGCCCGATTTGACCTTCGCCATATTCCGCCCGTGGTAAAGGTTATCCAGCAGGAACTTCCCGTTTGGCTGCGACAAGTCGACCCGTGACGGTATGACACGCTCCCTGGCGCGGGGAAGGATCGGACGGGGCTCGTGCAACCAGGCCCCGCCGAACTCCGCCGGCAGCGTATACAGTACGGCGGATTTCCCGGTCCCATCCATCAGAACAAGGGTGTTGGCGATGGCAACCATGAAGGCATCGCGGCTGAACGCCCACGGGTCACGGCATCCGTTTCGACTGCTGATGTTCCTTAGGCTATTGAGGTCATCCGGCCCGTTCTTGGCGTTTACTGTTGCCAGGAAACCCTCGTGCTCGATGCCGCCATGACCGGGCGAATTGATTAGCACCATGTCATCGCTACCGGGTATGGGCTTGGCGTCAATAAACACTCCGCCCGGATGCATATTGCCAAAATACACGGATTGCGCCGTACCATCGGGGTACATGGTCCAGAGATGATGATAATCCACCTGAGACCGGTCCACATATTCCCAACGCATATACAGGATCCGCCCATCAGGCGTGACCCAAGGCGTGTTATCCTGCTCCAGATTTGCCGACAATGCCCTCATGTTTCCACCGTCGGAATCGCACCTCCATATATTGGCCACCTGTGTGAGCCAGCAGTTCACCCATCGTTTCGCGCGGGTAGTGACGAAAACAATGCCTCCGTCGGGAAGCCAGGAGGGCTCGATATCATCAAAATCCCCCTTGGTAAGCTGCTTCAGGCCGCTACCGTCAGAATTGACCAGGTACAAAAGATAATTTTCAGCTCCCCCTTTTCGATAGGAGAAGAGAATCTGCCTGCCATCATAATTCACACAGGGATCACGAACACTGCCCGCCGGATCATCGACCAGGACTTTTATTTTTCCCGTCCTGACATTCAGCTTGCACAGCCGCCCCTCCTTGCCGAAGGCCATTCGCCCGCGATCATTGGCATAGTAACCGATGTTGGCATACCAATGCCCGTCGCGGTTGTTCAGGGATCGGGCAGCAAACACAATTTCCTCCACGTTCGACATGGAACCGGAAAGGAAATCCGTGGTTAAATCTCTTCCGTCGGCATTGATAACGGCCAGGAGGCTCATCATGAAAATAAAGGCGAGACTGACTCCTGAATAGTGTTTAACCATTATATTCGTCTCCCGCCGATTGAAGAAAAACCGGATGTACAGCAGTTCCCCGTGATACCCCTACCCTGTAAGCCGAAAAGGTCACCTGAAAGTCAACGTTCGTTTATTAGAACAAACCCCAATGGCCGCGTCACGGAATTTCTGTCACGGAATTTCTTGCCAAGTCGCCCTTCATCGTGACAATAGTATCCCAGTATCTAACACCCGAAGGGAACAGCATAACCGAACATGAGCAATAAAACATTTGTCCTCGACACAAACGTCCTGCTTCACGACCACACTTGCATAGAATCCTTTGCCGACAACACCGTCGTCCTGCCCATGGCGGTGATTGAGGAGCTGGACAAGTTCAAGCGGGAGACGAGCGAACTCGGACGGAACGCACGTGGGGTTATCCGCCGACTCGACAGCCTGCGGGAGCTGGGCAGGCTCGGCGAGGGCGTCCGCATGGCAAATGGCGGTATTCTCAAGATCATCGTCGGGTCCCGTCCGGTCGGCGACAGCGGACTCGAGGACGATATCCCTGACAACAAGATCCTCCGGGTGGCCTACTGGCTTCACAAGCAGGGAGAACATGTTTACTTCGTCTCAAAGGACATCAATGTCCGCATCAAGGCCGATGCCCTCGGTATCGAGGTCATGGATTTCGAGAAGCAGAAGGTCAATTTCGATGAACTGTTCTCCGGTTATCGCGAAATAAGCGTAAAACCCGAGGTTATCGATGCGTTTTACGCTAACCGGAGCGTGGAGATCCCCGACCTTGAGCTGCTTCCCAACGAGTTCGTTAACCTGATCTCCGAGGGGACCGAACACCAGACCGCCCTCGGCCGCGCCGGTGGCAATGGAACAATCGTGCCGATGAACCCCAAAATCGAAAGCGTATTCCACATCAAGCCACGCAGCCGCGAGCAGCGCATGGCCCTGGAATTGCTCATGGACGATTCCGTTCACCTGGTGACCCTCGTCGGCCAGGCGGGAACGGGTAAAACCCTCCTCGCCCTCGCCGCCGCCCTCGAAAAGACCCTCGTCCAGAAGCGCTATGACCGCATCCTGGTGACACGCCCCATCATGCCGTTCGGCAAGGACATCGGATATTTGCCGGGCAGCAAGGAGGAAAAAATTGCCAACTGGATGATGCCCATCTTCGATAACCTGGCCTATCTCATGATGAAGACCAGCGGTCCAGGCGAACACAAGACATCCATCCGGGATCGCATCGACAAGCTCCTGCGCGACGAGATCATCGAACTGGAAGCACTCACCTACATCCGGGGCCGGTCAATCCCGAAACAGTTCGTCATCGTCGACGAAGCCCAGAACCTCACCCCGCATGAGGTGAAGACCATCATCAGCCGCGCTGGGGAAGGCACCAAGATGATCCTCACCGGGGATCCCTACCAGATTGACAACCCCTATCTCGATGCCAGCAGCAACGGTCTTGCCTACGCCGTGGAGCGGATGAAGACCCAGTCCATCCATGGCCATGTGACGCTCACCAAGAGTGAGCGCAGCACCCTGGCCGCCATCGCCGCAGAAATCCTGTAGAACGGAGACGCCACCAGCTCATGAATGTTGCACAGCTACAGGCGCATTTTGCCGCGCAGCAGAACCGTTTTGTCCGGGAATGGCAGGATTTCCTCCGGTTCCCCAGTGTCAGCACGAATCCTGCGAAAACGGAGGACTGCTCAGCCTGTGCGCGCTGGTTGATGGCCCATCTGGAACCCATGGGCTTCACCACCCGGTTGGTTCCCACCAGTTCCCATCCACTGGTCTTCGCCGAACGCGCCGGAAAGAAGAACCACCCGACCGTCCTCTTCTACGGACACTATGATGTCCAGCCGGAGGATCCCGTGGAATTGTGGAAAACCCCTCCCTTTGAACCCACCCTGATCAACGGACGGATGTACGCCCGGGGTGCCCAGGACAACAAGGGCCAGCTCTTCGCCGCGCTCAAGGCCATCGAGACTTTGGTTCAGTCCAACGCCCTCAATTGCACCCTGAAAATCCTGATTGAAGGCGATGAGGAAAAAGGGCTGACACCAGTCCTCCCTGTTCTTCAGATGGAAAAAACGGCTCTTAAAGCCGATATCGTCATGGCGGCAGACACCAGCGCCGTCAGTTCGGGCGCGCCGACTATCACCATGGGGTTGCGCGGCATCCTTACCTTCACTGCCACGCTATCCGGTCCGGATCATGACCTGCATTCGGGAGTGCATGGCGGACGTATTCCCAATCCCGCCAACGCCCTCTGCCGCCTGATTACCTCGCTTCATCAGGATGACGGGCGCGTGGCCGTGCCCGGGTTCTATGAGGGCGTACACGAGCCCTCCGTCGAGGAGCGGGCGCTGGCCAATGCCCAACCGATTGATCCGGCCTGGTATCAATCCGTGACCGGTGTCCTACCGGTTGGCGGCGAGCAGCAATACACCCCCGTGGAACGATCGGGATTCCGTCCCGCCATCGACCTGAACGGCATTCACTCGGGATATGGCGGAGCCGGGAGCAAAACCATCATTGCCTCCAGGGCTATGGCCAAGATATCCGCCCGGATTGTACCCGGCCAGGATCCGGTGCGCATCCTCCAACTGATCTGCGATCATCTGCAGAAACATGTTCCGCCCGGACTGGTGTTGGAAATCAGCGAGGCCGTGCCCGGTGGCCCTGCCATCCGCGGGAACCTATCCTCTCCCGCCATCACGGTGGCGAGGCAGGTACTCAGCGAAATTTCCCCGCTTCCAACCGCTTTCCTCTGGGAAGGGGCATCGGTGCCAATCCTGTCGCATCTGCCAGCACTTGCCGGGGGCGAGGCCATCCTCGTTGGATTCGGAAGCGAACAGGACAACATCCATGCCCCCAACGAGTCCTATTCCATCGAACAGTTCCGGCTAGGCTTCCTTTATACCGGCCTGTTCCTGGGCCGGCTGGGACCACGGTAATGGATCCCCTCCGGGCTGAACGCATCTATGACCGCCAGGCTGACCTGCTGGCACGCCTTCTCGAAGATACCCGGGAAGTCGTTGAAACAGGCCATCCGCTCGACTCCCATCTGTCGCATTTTTATCACGGACATCCCGAATTCGGTTCACGCGACCGCCGCCTTTTTTCAGGAACCCTTTTTTCCTACTTCCGATGGAAGGGCTGGATCGACCTAATCACGAAACGCCCCGATGCCGCCTGCGTCTTCTCGCACCTTCTTGAAGCCACAGAAATCAACCCCGCTATTGTGCGACTGGCAATCCGGGCGGGTCTTCCCGAAGCAATCCTCATTCCACTAGGTGCGCTCAGCGCCCCGGAAAAAGCCCGTCAGCTTGGCGCCCTTACAGGCGTGGAGCTCAATATGGAGCAACTGGTCCCGGAGTGGATTCTGCCGCTTCTTCCCAAAACAAACCGGCATCGTCTGATTGACGCCTTTCAATACCCGCCCCCTACCTGGTTGCGTAGCCGATCAGGGGAACGCGAGGCCCTGTTGGCGGCCATCCGTAATCAGGGAGCCGAACCGATCATTCACCCCCTGCTGCCATCCGCCGCCTCAGTGCCCCGAGGAATCAACCTCAGATCCCTTCCCCGACCGGTTCGAAACCGGATCGATGTTCAGGACTTAGCCTCCCAAATCACAGGTCTCGTCTGTGCGCCACAGCCGGGACAACGGTGGTGGGACGCCTGCTGCGGATCAGGAGGTAAAACATTTTACCTTTCGGAAATCGGGGGTGAAACCCTTTCCCTGCTGGCCACCGATGTCCGCCCGGCCATCCTTGGTGAACTCGAAAGGCGGATGAGTGAAAGCGGTTTTCGTAATATCAAGACGGCTGTCTGGGACGGAGCCGTGGAGGTGCCGCCTGAGGGAGAATTCAACGGCATTTTGCTGGATGCCCCATGCTCAGGAACAGGGACATGGCACCGCAATCCGGATGCCCGTTGGCGACTCAGCGGCGAGCGTGTCGAGCAGCTTGTTAGGCTTCAGGCATGCCTGCTCAAAGCCTGCTCTACCCGGCTTGCCCCTGGGGGAACCCTGATTTATGCCACCTGTTCGATGCTCACCCTTGAAAACGAGCAGGTAGTGGATCATTTCCTGGCAGCTTCACCGGAATTCACGTCAGTTCCCTTCATCAGCCCCTTGGATCACTCACCCTGCGCCGGCCAACTCCGGATTCAGCCCTGGGAGGGGCCCTGCAATGGTATGTTCATTGCGAAACTGATGCGACGCGGCCCCAAGTAAGGCTTGCACAGTGGTGCCGACTACTACCTTACGCCATCCACCACCACAGTGTTGCGGTGATGACAACAATTGCGGCAAACCAAAGCCGGTAATCCTTCAACAGCGGCACCTTGTCGTGACCAAAAAATGCAAGCGACTTCACCGTTGTCCCCTCGAGACGTGCAGCGTCAGGAGCCTTGGTAAGAAAGCTCACGACGATAAGGACAACCATACACAAAGCGAACACCACAAACGCGGAATGCAACCAAGGCCGAAGCAGGGGATGCTCCATAAAGGGGATGAATCCGGTTCCGCCAGTCTTGGCTAACGCTTCGGCGTTGTAGATAAAAATCGGGCTCAGAACCAAGACGGCAAGGAGACAGGCCAGAACGCCTTTGGCGTTAATGCGTTTCCAAAATACTCCCAGGAAGAATATTCCGGCAAACGGCATCATGAGGTTGCTCTGCATCTTCTGCAGGTAGTCGAAGATGCCGCCGAACTTCCCGACCATCGGAGCCCAGGCGGCACCCAGGATAAAAATGACAAAACAGGCAAGACGACCGACCAGGACCTGACGCTTGTCATCCGCCCGGGGATTGAAACGCATGTAGATGTCCTTCGTGAATAATGTCGCCACGGAATTATAGGTGGCGCTGATATGCCCCATCAACGCGGCGGCCAGACCGGCAATAGTCACGCCAAGCAGCCCGGTGGGCATCAATTCAGAAAGAAGCATGGGATAGGCCTGTGCCGCATTCGGGAAGGTGCCGTCAGCCGCCTTTGCCCTGAGCTGGGGAAATAGCGCCGCAGCAATGAGTCCCGGAAGGACCAGCAGGAAGGGCGTCAGGATTTTCAATCCGCCGCAGAAAATCGCGCCAAGCCGGCCCTCGTTCAGGTTTTTGGCGGCAAAAACACGCTGAACAAGTACCTGATCCATCGACCAGTAGAAACTGCCCAGGATGAAAACGCAAATGAACATTCCCGGCCAGGGATAATTCGGATCGTCGGCGGGCAGGACCATCTTGAACATCGCCGGATCAAGCTTAGCCTGCAGGCCCGACCAGCCCCCAACATGATGAAGCCCGACAAAGGTGATCACACAGGCCGCGGCCAGCAGGATGACGGTCTGGATCGCATCGGTGTATACCACGACGCGCAAGCCCCCCTTCATGGTGTAAAGGACAGTCAGCAGGCCCACGATCCAGATAATGCTCAAGGTCGACATCCCGAATATCTTGGAGAACACCACGGACGCCGCCCACAGGGATATGGATATCTTGGTCAGAATCGACAGGATCATCATGAAGCCCGAAAAGGCCAGCCGTACGCCGGGGCTGAATCGTTTTTCAAGGAACTCCGGCACCGTGTAGATCTTGTTCTGGACGTAGAACGGCAGGAACAGAAAAACCAGCGGGGCGAGACAAAAAACCGCCATCCATTCAAATCCGCCAACCGCCATGCCCCCCTTGCAACCGCCCTCGGCAAGCCCCACGATATGCTCTGCCGAGATATTAGCGGCAAACAGCGAGGCCCCGATGAACGGCCATGACAGCTGCCGCCCAGCCAGAAAATAGCCCTCGCTTGTCTGGGGTTTCCGGGAAAGCCAGAACCCAATGGCAACAATGATCACCGCATAAGCGCCAATCATCAATTTATCGATCAACTGCAGCGTGATTGTCACTTCCATAATCAGAACATCCTTTCAATTTCTTCCCTGGCCATGGCGCACCATTGCACCACATTTTCGGGATTATTTCCAATCGTGTGATTATCCTTCATGATCAGCTCGATGACGCAGTCGTGCTTCCTGCCCGCCTCCAAAACCTTGCGAATTTCGGCCCGGGCCTCTTCCTGCCGAAGGACAGGCTCGGCAAGGTGCGTGGGATTTGGTTTGCTGGAAAAGATATAATTCCCGCCCAGCTGGCCAGCCATCACCTCGGGATCAATCCAGGTTGAAGCCGATACACGCCTCAGGCGCGGGGCATCCTTGATAAACGCCCAGCGCTTGTCGAGCGGCTCGCAGCATCCGTAGCAGTTCAGACCGAACCGCTCGAGGATCGGGACCTGATAGGGATAAATGAACTCAGCAAACATCTCGGGCGCCACCCCAACTGTCTCCTGGCTCTCGCAGAAACCCCACATGTCCCTTGTCCTGACATGGGTGCTGTCGAAATCCTTCTGGGGAAGCTGGCGTGTATAACCGAAGCCGCCCGAGCCCACATAGGTTCCGTCGAAATTGCCACTCAGTAGGCCATTTATTTCCAGAAAATCGAGTCTGGTCAAGGTTCCGTCGCGCAGGAAGGCCATGATCCGGTGCAGATTCTCAGGCTCGTCATACATGTCCAGCATGATCTGCTCCAGACCGCGTATATTGGCAAGCGTCCAGGTCATTCCGAGCGTCCACCACCAGCTGGTTTTCAGGCGAACGGTCAGAAGATTACCGAATGCCTGTTGCGCAAGGGCCACCACATCCGCAGTGGCCTGGTGGTTGACGTCGATCCGGGGGAATTTAAGCTTGTCGAAATCGTCATAACTCTTCAGGGGCGCGTCCCACTTGTATGAGCCACCGTGATCACCGCCGATCTTGCGCTCATGCATGCCCCAGTCGGTCTCCGTGTAGACATGACCGACATTAAAGAAGGGTTCGGTCACCCGGTCGTCCCCCATCCTGGTTCCCCAGAAGATTTCCTTGCGCAGGACCATTTCCCAGCTTTTGGCCAGTTCGCCCTCGCATAGGATCTGGTCTTCGGTAATGATTTCATTCCAACCGTTTTCAGGATCACAGAAGATCAGGGGCCGGCCCGGCTTCAGCTCGTTGTGCGCATACCAGAGTTTGCGCTTCTCCTCCTCGACGGGGCGCATAGCAAGGTCTGCCACCATGCCCGCAAGATCCCGCAGGACAATCCTGTCGTGATTATTGAGTTTGATAAGATCGGGACTTAATGAGCTGGTTGCAATGGAGGCAGCTGTTTGGTTGGCCATTCAAGTTTTCCTTTCGGAATTAGGTCAATGCCCGCAATCCAGTGAAATTTCACGGATAGCATGTATTGGTTTCGGACCTTATCACACCCTCGTTCGGGCCGCGTCCAATCCTAACCGCCGGTAATTATCTAACAATCGCCCGAATATCCCGCCGTGGCATCATCTGCTGAATGACATGCACAAAACCGGCCCGTAGGCTCAGGAGGAACCAGGAAAAGAAATCAGGACTACAGGGCGTCGTTGAAGGTCTCGGCCATCAACTGATTGCCAGCCTCATTGGGATGCAACCCGTCATCGAGAATCAAGCCCGAGCCGTCCCCGAAATCGGACTCAACATCCGCAAGCCGGGCCCCTTCCTCGGCTGCCAGGCTGCGAATCCGGGCGTTCAATTCGCGGGTCAGGCCACTCCACCGGCTATGACTGCCAATCATCGGCTGAAGCGTCGCGACCACAGGCACGGTTTTGTTGGCCCTGCACTGCTGGATGATGGACCTCAGGTTGGCGATGGTGCTGTCAATGCTCCGACCATTGATCAAATCAACGGCACCCAACTGAAAGAGAACCGCTGCCGGCTTTTGGTTGGCGAGAATCCCGCCGACCTTGGATGCCGCCCCTTCCGAGTACTCATTCGAAGCAGCCTTATTGTCGACGGTTTTTCCGGTCATCGCCGCAAGACGAGGAGGATAGGGATCACCCCCGCCATTGCCGCCATCCGTAGTGCTGTCGCCCAACGCGACATACAGGTCCGGATTGTTGTCCCCAATGTCACCCAGATCACCTCCACCTCCACCGCTGCCACCACCACCGCCGTCACAACTGGTGAAAATTCCGGTCATCGCCATACCCACCAAGGCCACCATCAGGGACTTCCATGAAACTCGTTGCATTTTCGCCATCCTTATCTTTTGGAAATTTCGGTGACATTACTGATAATCAGGCCTTTCGGCAAGCCCGGCTCTCTAAAAAGATTTCCGAAGCGAGGGGCTTGCCGAGCCGCGCCCACAAATGATACTAATCACTCCCATGAAAGTATCAATCGTGGTGCCAGTTTACAATGAACAGGACAATGTCATGCCCCTCGCCGAGGAATTGCATCGACTCCACAATGATATTCCCGACCTAGAGGTGCTGTTCGTTGATGACGGAAGCAAGGACCAGACCTGGGCCCGCATCACGGAGGCCAGGGACCGGTTCAACACCGTTCACGGCCTCCACTACTCTCCAAACCGCGGCCAGAGCCATGCCATGCTGGTGGGCCTCAATCTTGCCGCCGGCGACGTTCTGGTAACGATTGACGGCGATATGCAGAACAACCCGGCCGACATCCCGCGAATGCTCGAAGAGCTGAAGGGCGCCGATGCCGTGTGCGGGTTCCGCGCCAAGCGGAAGGACACCTGGGCACGCAGGGTGGGATCACGACTGGCAAACAGGGTTCGAAATTGGGCAACCCATGATGGCATCCGTGATACGGGGTGCAGCCTCAAAGTGTTCCGGAAGACCTGTGTTGCCGACCTGCCCGCCGTCGAGGGCGTACACCGGTTCATGCCTGCATATTTCACCCTCAACGGCCGTTCCATCAAGGAACTGGCTGTGGATCACCGGGCAAGAACAATGGGAGCCTCCAAGTACACGAACATGAAACGCCTGCCTCGCACCATTTTTGACCTATTCGGTTTCGTTTGGTACCGGAAACGGTATCTAGCGAAACTGGAGGCAAGCCGTATTACGCGGGCTTGATATCTCAGAACAACGTGTAGATGAACGGCGCAACGGCCTGGCCGGCCACGATAAAAACGGCCAGCAGCAACAGTACCACCACAACCGGAATGATCCACCAGGCCTTGTTGTGCCAGGCAAAGCTTCCGAACTCTTTCAGCAACCGGCCAAGATGTCTTAAAAAAAGCATGATTCCCCTTAATCCAGCGCGTATTCCGTGCGCCAGTTCGCCTTATCCTGCCACGGTGGCTGTTCTTTTTTCGAAAGGATGAACGATCCGAGCACCAGATAATCCATCTCGGTCCGCATGAAACACCGATACGCATCCTCGGGGGTGCATACAATCGGCTCGCCACGGACATTGAAGGACGTGTTGATGATCACCCCGTAACCGGTCTGCTGCTCAAACGCCTTGATAATCTCGTAATACCGTGGATTGTTCCCGGGAGAAACCGTCTGGACCCGGGCCGAATAATCCACATGGGTAATCGCCGGAATGTCCGAGCGCACCTGGTTGATCCGGTCCCGGATGGATAACGTTCCGGCCTCCTCCAACCCCTTGCAACGGGCCTTCTGAACTTGGGCCACAAGAAGCATGTAGGGCGATGGGCGGTCTAGCTCAAAGTAGTCCCCTACCCGCTCCACCAGACAGGACGGCGCAAAAGGACGAAACGACTCACGGTATTTGATCTTGAGGTTCATCACCGACTGCATCTTCGTGGATCGGGCGTCACCAATAATTGAACGTCCGCCCAAGGCCCTCGGGCCGAACTCCATGCGCCCCTGCACCAGCCCGATGACGTTTTCCGCGGCGATGATTTTGGCGATTTCAGTTCCCCACTCCTGTGGTCCACATTTTTTCGCGGGATACCCGTTGGCCTTGAGGAACGCCTCGACCACATCATCTTCGATATCCGGCCCCAGCAGGGTTCCCTGCATGAAATCATGGACATTGTCTGCCTGGCGCGGTTGTTTTTCAACCTGGTAGGCAACCATCAGGGCGGCGCCCAAGGCGCCGCCGGCGTCTCCAGCGGCCGGCTGAATCCAAATATCCTTGAAAATATTCTCACGCAATAACCGCCCGTTGGCCACACAGTTCAGTGCAACGCCACCGGCCATGACAAGATAGTCCTCACCGGTGATCTTGCGGGCATGCTTCGCCATGAGGATCACAATCTCCTCGGTCACCACCTGGATTGACCGGGCAATATCCATTTCACGCTGGGAGATTTCAGTCTCGGACGTACGGGCTGGACCCCCGAACAGTTCAGCGAACTTGTCGTTGGTCATCCTCAATCCGTCCACATAGCCGAAATACTTGAGGTTCAGGCGGAAGGAGCCGTCCTCCCGGAGATCCAACAGGTTGTCCTTGATCACATCCACATATTTCGGCTCGCCATAGGGAGCCAAACCCATGAGCTTGTATTCGCCCGAATTGACACGGAAACCTGTGAAATAGGTGAACGCGGAGTACAGCAACCCGAGAGAATGAGGAAAATGCAGGTCCTCCATGATTTCAAGGTGGTTGCCGTCACCCCGTCCGATGGCACTGGTGGCCCACTCCCCGACACCATCAAGGGTCAGGATAGCCGCTTTCTGGAAAGGCGAGGCGAAGAATGCGCTGGCCGCATGCGACTCATGATGCTCAGGAAAATACAGGGGGGGAATGCTCTTCATCCCGCATTTCGTCAGGGCTTCCTCGATCTTCAACGGAATCCAGAGCTTTTCCCGGAGCCAGAGAGGCAAGGCCATCATGAAGGACTGGAGTCCGGCAGGTGCCGTGCTGAAATAAGTTTTCAGGATACGTTCGAACTTGCGGATCGGCTTATCATAGAAAGCTACCGCATCCAGTGTGCCGCCCCGCTTCTCAAGTTCCGCCAGACAGTACTTGACCGCGTTCAGGGGGAAATTCGCATCGTGTTTTTTTCGGGTGAACCGCTCTTCCTGGGCGGCGGCAATGATCTTTCCGTCACACACAAGTGCCGCGGCGGAGTCATGGTAGAATGCGCTGATGCCGAGGATATTCATTAGAACTGCCTCTTGTATTCGTTCACATCGGAAACAGGTTTACGGGGGACCCAGTAGGTGGACGCATCCGTCGGAAATTTGCGACACATCGGATCAATTCCCCGGAGCATCAAAACGAGCCGACCAGGCAAAAAAATCAGATAGAACACCGGTGTCAGCAACACCCAGGTCAGTGCGGTCCCGAAAACCGTTCCGATCCAGCGTCCGACCTTCTCGATTTTGTAAAAAAGGGCGGGAATGAAAAATCCCGATATCAGCATCAGCGTGCCGATGCCGCACAGAATTCCGGAAGCCACCTGATGGTGGTACTTTAAAAACAGGACAGCCCCCACGATGGCCGGGACTGCCGCCTGAAGCAACACAGTGCCGGTACTGGGCTTCGATGCCAAATGTGTATCTTGTTTCATAAAGTTTCAGAGAATACCGATCACGGTATCCTATTGCAAGCCCAAGCAGATTGGCAGGGCTTATAACCAGCCGCGGTCACGGAGATCCTGCTCCAGATACTCGGCCAAGACGCGGTGCCCGGCGGCGGCGGGGTGCATGAAAAATACCAGATAATCCTCTGGGTACTTCTTCGCGTCAATCCGCTCAAAAGTGTTATAAAAGGGAATTCCAATTTCCTTGAAAATCACCGGAGGCTCCTTGCCCATCGGCCCCATCACAACGACCTTGAACCCGTGTTTCCGGCCCAACGCCATCAATTCCATGAAGCTGTCACGAACCCCCTTGATGTCAACCCCCTGCCGCAGTCCTTCCGGAACCTTGCCTTCATCAAAATCACGCCGGTCATTAAGCGTACTAACGGCCACCTCGGGGAGACGTTTCCGGTTAAACAAGAGGTAATACAGGAAGGAAACATCTTTCCTGAACCATTGCCCCTCCTGAGGAATGAAAAACGGAAGGCCAAAATCATTATCGCACCACCCCACCACAACGATGTCGGGCTTGTAAGCCAATCCCCGGCTCTTCAGCATCTGGAATTCCAGTTGGCTGTTGTAGCCTGGCACGGCCAGGTTCAGGACCTCATAGACCCGGCCATCCGCCCTCGCGTTCAGATTTGACTCCAGAACCGACAGGTAATCCTGCCCCTGATGGACCCCCCACCCGAACATCCCTGAGTCTCCCAATCCGATGATTCGGACGGAATTCAGCGGTTTTTCAATTTTGTAATCGTGACTCGCGCGGAATCCCTGCCGGTTTGTCCGTAACCGGTTATGCCCGAAATCCATTTCGAGACCGGGCCTCAACTCGTATACCAGAAGGCGATCCTCGCTCTTGCGGATGATGGCTGCCAGGGGATGAGAACTCTTAATGGTCTCCTTGTTGAGTTTTTTGGCAATCACCTCAGCCCGGTCGAGGGACTGGGAACTTTGCAACTGCATGAAGAAGAACCGGAGACCTATCTCCGCCGCAAGAAGGGCCATGGCGGTACTGAAAATAAAAAGGAAAACTTTACCCGCGAACCCCGCCCATTCCCTGCGGCCCTGATGAATCCCATATCTCAGGCAATACCACCCGAACCAGAAAAGACACGCCGCCCGGACTCGGGCCATGGGGTTGCTAACCCTGATCCCATGAAGCCAGTCGCCCCCGGCAATCATCACCAGCCCCATCTCAACCAGCGACACCCCTGCTGCGGCCAATAACACCCATGCAGTCAGGCGCCCCCATCGTGACCGACTCCACTGCTTTAACCAGTCCATGTTGTTTCTAAGTCCCATCCAAAAGCCGGATAAAGGATTTACCCGTTGCCAAATATCGGGGAAAGATTTAGCATCTTTCTTCATGAAAACAACCACTTATTCAGAATTTTCCCGTCGTGACTTTATCAGGGCAGGAGTGTTTGGGGGAGCAGCCACCGTAGTCGGCTCAGCCCTTCCCCTAGTCGCTGAAGAGGCCGTAGCCACCGGTGCAAAGGCCGACGTGTGGGTGTTTACCGGTGAGGACAAGAAAAAACTTATGGCTGCGGCCCTGGACGTCATTTCCAAAAACGGCGGATTCGGGAAAGGCGCCCGCCGTATGGCCCTGAAAGTCAATGCGGCCTGGCCGCGAACGCCGGATCAGGGCGCCAACACCCATCCCGAACTGATTGATGCATTTTTGGCCGGCGTGAAAAAAGCCGGCATCGAGGAGGTCGTAATCCCCGAACACACCTGCGGCCCCGCCACCACCACTTTTAAAATGAGCGGCATTGGGGCAGTCGCCACAAAACATGGCGCGAAAATGATTGATTTGGGCGCGAATAAGAAACAATTCGAGCAGGTAGCTATTCCCGGCGGCAAAAAGCTTACTGAGGCCAAAGTGGCGCGTGATTACATCACTCCGGGCACCGTGGTGGTGAATATGCCCGTCGCCAAGCATCATGGGGGTGCCCTGATCACGATCGCCATGAAAAACTGGATGGGCGCCATCGAAGACCGTGGCTTCTGGCACCGGAACAACCTGCACCAGTGCATTGCGGATTTCGCCTCGTTCATGAAACCGGCATGGACCCTGGTGGATGCCACCCGCACGATCATGGACAATGGCCCGCAAGGACCCGCAAAGGAACTGCGTCATCCGAACCAGCTTATCGTATCCCGCGATCAGGTCGCCGCCGACGCCGTTGCCAGCAGTCTGTTTGTGGACAGTCCTGCAAAAGTCGGCTACCTCAAAATCGCAGGAGAAATGGGTATCGGGGTTTCTGATCTTGCCCGGATAAACATTGCCCGGGTGGCGGTCTGACCTGATTCATGAAGACAGCCACCGTAATTTCCTGGGTTGTGCGCCTGTTCCTTTTGTCTAGCGCGATTTTCCTGGCGGTCATCGGTCCCGGACCCGTTTGGCTTGCCCGTCTCATCCCTTCATTCAGTCCGCTCGCGGTGGTCGCGGCATCCATCGCCGGGCGCACTTGGGTCCCGGGACTCGTCTGGTGTGTCGCTCCCTTTGCCATCCTGATCCTCGCTCTCTTGAAAGGACGTTTTTTCTGCCGCCACATCTGCCCTGCAGGCACCCTCTACACCCTGGCCGCAAAGACCGGCATCCGCAAATCCCTGTTCCCCTGGCGGATCAATGGTATCCTGTTCTGGAGCATCCTGCTGGGCGCCATTGCAGGCGTTCCTTTCTTTCTGCCGATGGATCCCCTCGCCACCTTTAACGCCGCCTTTACCCCTGCCACCATTTCACAGGGGATAGCCGTATGGGTGGGAGGCGGCATCCTTCCTCTTTTCATGATATTGGGCGCCTTCCAGCCCATGATCTGGTGTAGCCGTTTCTGCCCACTGGGCTATGCAATGGATCTCCTGGGCAGGTTCCGCCGTGCCATGCCTGCTGCCAACGCCGACCCGATCCGGCGGGATATCCTGATCGCAGCCGGTATTGGGCTGCCTCTCTCTGTTATCGCCAAACATTTCAGCCATCCCGGCAAAAAACCAACCAGCATCCCGGTACTCCCCCCGGGTGCGGAATCCATGGATCGCCTGTCCAACACATGTACCCGTTGCTACCTTTGTGTCCAGAAATGTCCCTCGAAAGTGATCCGGCTCCTGCCACCGAAACTCGAATCACTGGGCACGGCGTTCCTGCCCCACCTGGACATGAGCCAGGGGGCCTGCGCGGAATACTGTAACGATTGCACCAAGGCCTGCCCGACCGGCGCCCTCAAACCATTAACCATAGATGAAAAAAGAGTTCATCAACTCGGCCTTGCGGTTATTGAGCGTTCAATTTGCTTGGCCTGGACCGATGGAGAACACTGCCTGGTTTGCCAGGAATTCTGCCCCTACCAGGCAGTGGGCAACGACCCGCGCCCCGGCGACAATCTCCCCAGACCCGTGATGAAGCCTGAACTCTGCCGCGGTTGCGGCGTATGCGAGAATCAGTGCCCCGCCATCCGGGCAGGAAAGGCCATCCGGATACATGGACTGCTCACACAAAGGAAAATGAAACACATTGACCTCCCCCCTTCGAACTGGGAAGGCTGAAGATCCAACTTATGAATACACACCATAACGCCGCACTCCCCCCCGACTACCATATGCACACCACGCTATGCAAACACGCCGAGGGCACCACGCAAGAGTTCAAACAGGTCGCCCGGGAACGCGGCCTGCCGGAACTGTGCTTTACTGACCACTGCCCGGAGCCGTCCGGTTACGATTCCAAGCACCGCATGTCCATTGACGAGATCCCTGCCTACTACGACCTTGTGAAAAGCCAGCAGGACGGCACCAAACCCGACATTTTCCTGGGGATCGAGGGAGACTATTTCCCGGGTTGCCAAAAATTCCTCTCTAATTTTCTCCCACGCCAACCCCTTGACCTCGTCCTCGGATCTGTCCACTACATCAAGGACTGGGGGTTCGACAACCCGGACTACCTTAAGATGTGGGAATCAGTGGACGTCAAAGGCGTCTGGAAGGAGTACTTCTCCCTGGTTAAGGGGCTGGTTGATACCCGCTTTTTTGACATGATCGGGCATTTTGACCTGCCTAAAAAATTCGGACACAAGCTCCGCGACAAGGACATGAAGGAACTGGTCCAACCCATCCTGGATCATATTGCCAAAAGCGGCATGGGCATCGAAATCAACACCTCGGGTTGGCGGCGGAAGGTCGAGGAAGCCTATCCGTCCGCCCTGATCCTCAGCCTGGCCTGCGAACGCGGCATTCCAATCACCTTCGGGTCGGACGCACACGCACCCAACGAGGTCGGCCACGAATTTGAAAAAGCCCTGCTACTGGCGAAAGAGGCAGGCTACAAGGATTCCCTGCGGTTCCGGAAACGACAGGGAACCCGCGTACCTTTACCCTGACCCCTTCAACAGCGTTGCGAGCGTATGCTGCTGGATGCCATAAAAATCCTGAAGCGCCTTGATTTGCGCCAAGATTGGCTCCCGATCCACAGGTTGGGTACGTTTCACGGCGAGGATCATCTTGTTCTTGTGCGTCTCCTCGGGTGAAATGAACTCAAAAATCTGGGCATCGTAGCCGGACGCCTCCAGCCAAAGTGCCCGCAGGGCATCGGTCACCATTTCCGCCTCCTGCCCCAGATGAACACCGAACCGCAACACGGGCCGAAGAACGGGAGCCAAGGTTATCTGCGGACGAATCTCCTTGTGACAGCAAGGAGCACACATGATGATTTCCGCACCACCGCGGATACCTGCATAAATTGCCAGATCGGTGGCCGTGTCGCAGGCGTGTAAGGCGATCATGACATGGAGCCTCCCCGGATGGTGTGTCTTCACATCACCAGGGATAAAGGTCAACCCGATCAAGCCGGACCTCGTCGCTGCCGCCTTACAAAGACTAACAAGGTCGGCCCGCTGTTCCACACCCGTAACCAGTGATTCCACGCCCGGCAATCCCTGGAGATAATCGGCGACGGCAAAGGTGAGATACCCCTTTCCTGAACCGTAATCCACCACCCTGATCTGTTTCAGTCCGGCGGCCTGCGACGATTGGAGCGCATGCTGGAAAATATCCAGGAACATATTGATCTGCTTCCATTTCCTCGACATGGAAGGAAACACCTGATGCTGTCTGTTGGTAATCCCCAATGCCTGTAAGAACGGCCGAGAGGGGGCGATAAGACGGTGCTTCACATGATCATGGCATGTCTCAGGCATAGTGGCCGCCGGAACAAGGGAAACACCCACACGCCCCTCCCCGCGTTTGTTGAATTCAAGCTGCACAACGTCGTGCAAGGTGAAGAGGCTTGCGCTTCGAAAGTCATGCCCGAGCAGATCCCGGATCATTTGGCTCCCTTCCCTTGGCTCATAGTTCCTGGTAATATCACGAGTCTTGTAGCGAAACACAAACGTGAGCATATCCTTGCCGTGAATTTCAACCGCCCGGATCAGGATTTTCTGAAGTTCCGCCTCCTGCCCTCGATATTTACCCAACACCAGCTTGATGAAAGAATGGCCGGAGAGAGCCTTTTCAAGCCGGGAAATAAAGGAAACCAGAACATCCGCTTCCCCTGTTTGACGAACACTCATCCGCACCCACCTTTCGAAAATCCCGCCCCCGGCCTTACCCTTGCCGAAAACAGGAGTAAACTGACAAAGTTCAGGGCAAAGTTGAAGATAAAGTTTCCCGAGATGGAAACAGGCAAAAGCGGGTCAGGAGTTTCTGGTAAGATTTTCGGAGACAGGAGCCATCCCCGGAAGGTAATCCTGGAACTGGTTGCGCACCAGATCGGCCATGGCGGCCAGCAACTCCCCGGCGTCGGATCCCTTGGCCTTCATCTCGAACCGTTCGCCAAAGCCGATCCCGAGGGAGAGAATGCCAAGAACGCTTCTGGCATTGACCCTCTTGCCACCATGGCAGATCTCCACATCGGATTTGAACCGGGAGGCAATCTTAACGATCATGGTCACAGGCCGGGCGTGAAGACCTTCAGGCACTTGGACCGTAAAAAAATGCGATATCGGCTCGAATTCCGGAATAGCCGCAGCACCCATATGGCGTGATCCGCATTTTTCCAGCTTCTCGAAGGCTGTTTTACCCGCTTGCAGAAGTTGCTCGCGGTTGATCGGCTTGGCAATGCAGCCATCAAATCCCAGTTCTTGAAATTTAGATTCCCCAAAAGATCCCGCATAACTGCTCAATGCGTAAATGCGACTTCCAGGATCATGAGCCTTGATGCGGCGGCACAGTTCCTCGCCATTCATGCCAGGCATCCTTAAATCCAGAAAACAGACCCTGACTTTTTCGGACTTTAACACATCCAATGCATTGGCCCCATTCACGGCACAATACGCACGATAGCCATTAGCCCGGAAAAGCTCCCCCAAAAAACCGAGCACGGCTTCATCGTCATCAACAACCATTATGGATTTATGCGTCATAACCATATCACCGGAAAACAATATCAATCACAAAATTTTTGACTATCAGGGAAACCCTGAATCTCGATCAGGGTTTTTACTGAGACATAAGCGATGATCAAACTGTGCCTCATGGACAGTGGCGGCAATATACGATCGCGAAAACTACACCGTTGCATTTTCACTTTTGAGACGCTTGAGCACGCCTGACACAACAAATTGAGACATTATTTCAAAGCTTTTCGTAATAATGGACTTTTTTAGTGTTATTTATCGGCATTTTATCCTGTTGGCACATCTCCAGCTACCAACACAAAAATATGGGGAAATATTTTATGACAAGAAAAACCAATTTTATTTCTTTTATATATTTGACACGCAAATCAGCGACTTCTTTTTCTTTGTTTATTTTCCTGAGTGTTTCCATCCCTCGTCGGTCCAACGCGGAGAATTCTGCTGATGCCAAATTCCTCTATTACCAAGAGGATAAAAACCGAATAAGAGTGCTCGCCCCAACCTTCATGACACAGCATGAAACCGAGTCCGGTTGGACCATCAAATTGGACGGAATTTTTAATTCCATTACAGGAGCCACTCCAACCGGCGCCCCCCCCAACAGGACGATCACCTCCTCTACGACAACAACCGCAGCTCAACCTCGACCTAGGCCTGCCACTGTCCCGACGGTCACAACCACGCATGAACCTGAAGACGATGACGAAAATGAACGTGATTTCTACATTTCACGAGCCAGAGGCTCCCAGAGTCTCTCCACTACCAGATTCTCCGCAGTTACAGGCGCGACACCTGTGGTTACACCACCCCCCGCCTCTACTCAACCTGCAACGTCCTCAGGATCGACAGGGACTGCACCGGCAGCGCGTAACACCTCATCCACTCCGCAGGTAGCCAAACCAGCCACGAAGCCCGGTGTTCCGATGGCTGATTTCAGCGACAACCGATGGGGTTTCAATCTTGGGTTGTCCAAAAGGATGGGACAGCACACCCCGGGTGGACAGTTCTCTTTCAGTCATGAATCCGACTACCAGTCCGCCGGCATCAGTCTCCAGGACGCCATTGACTTCAACAAAAAGAATACCACCTTGCTGGTAGGCGGGGCTTTAACACACGACACCCTCTCTCCTGCCAATGGGCGCGCCGGTGATACGAAAACCAGTACTGACGCCATTCTGGGAATTACCCAGGTCCTAACCCCCACCACATTGCTTACCGTAAACTTCGGAATCGGTCAGGTCTCGGGTTTTATCAGTGACCCTTATAAAGTGGTTGAGTTAAATAACAACCTGACTTACGAAAAGCGTCCCGAAAGCAAAACGAAAGAAATCATCTATGTCGGTCTCGACCAGTTCATCACCCCGCTAAATGGCAGTGTCGAGATCGGACTTCGACACTACGGTGATAGTTTAGGGATCAACTCCGAAACCATTTCATTGGCCTGGTTCCAGAAAATCGGGGACCATTTCATTGTTAGCCCTTCCTTACGCTATTACACCCAGACGGAAGCTGATTTTTATGACGTGAGATTCTCCGGTTCGCCTGAGTTCTACAGTTCCGATTACAGGCTCTCTGCGTATAAAGCCACCGCATATGGCCTAAAAATAATCTGGGTTCCCTCGTCCCGATTAACTCTGGATTTGGGTGTGGAGCGTTATCAGCAGTCCGGCAGTGACGGAAAAACCGATCCCGACATGTATCCCTCGGCCATGCTTTTCATCATCGGAGCCCATTGGGCACTATGAACACCCCTTCATATACCATTC
>JAABPW010000228.1 GCA_011391785.1 Verrucomicrobiota bacterium | reverse complement strand
GACAAGCTGGCGTGGACGCGTCGACCGGCCACGGAGAAAATCCAGGTCGAGGATTATCAGCGCACGCACGTGGCGCGCACGATCGGCGGCTACGGCATCTGCAACCTGCAACCCGGCTCCTGGACCAAGTATGCCAATATCGATTTCGGCAAGGGCATGAGCAAGGCGCGGTTCGCGCTGGACGCGAGGGCGCCGGCTCCGAACGCGGCCCCGGCAAAGAAGTTCGTGCGCCGTTCGGGGAATTCCGTGATGGAGGCGATCCCGTTCAAGGGTGACGCGAGCGTGGAGACGGTACGGCAGTGGGAAATCTCGAAACCGTACACGAAGGACCGCAAGAGCGGGCCGGACCTTTTTGGCGAGGTGTTCGCACCCGAGACCGACCCGAAGGCCGGCGAATGGTCGCTGTTCCTGCAGCCGTTCACCTCCAAGGGCGGAATCACGCCTGAGGCCGGTGTCGTGGACTTCGATGTGGCCAACGGCGAAGGGTCGCGCCATGCCTGCGCCTATGCGCGAACAGCGATCCATGCGGAGAGCGGCCGATCCAATGCGACCATGACGGTCACCTGCTCCGGCGGCGTCAAGGTCTGGCTCAACGGGGAGCTGATCATCGCGCAGGATAAGCCCGGCACCTGGACGGAGAGCGCCAAAGGCGTCATCCGGCAGGGCTGGAACACCATCCTGATGAAGGTGAACCAGGGAACGGAACCCGGCAATTTCTCCTTCAAGTTCGGGACCGTCGCCAGCTCCTGCGGAAAGATCGTCTCCTTGCCCGGATTGCCTGCCGATGCGCAGGTGAGTGAAGCCACAGCGGCTCCCCTCATCGAACTGCGACTCGACTCGCCGGAGGGCAAGGTCATCGGCCAGCTCCTTCCCGGCCAGTCCGAATGCGGCATCGATCATGCCGCCGGCATTCACAACCTGTACCTGGTCTTCCCCGGCGGAGCGGTAAACAACGTGGACTGGGTCAGGTTTGAACCCTGAGCCAGTCTGGCCATGGATGCCAGCCGGCAGGATCGGGAGTGTGCGCTGATGTTCAATAGCGAAAAACAATCATGAGAACACTTGCCGTATTGATTCTTGCCATTGCCACAACCTCCGCCTGCCAGATGAACAAGGCATCCCGGCAGGACCCCACGCCGCACCCTGAAACGATCGAGGTCACCGCCTCGCTCGCTGGTTATGAATTGTGGCGCGAACTGCCAACGGGGGAACATGCCCCGCTATTTACAGGCGACAAGGCTACCGGTTCAGGCGCCGGAGCGTTCCTCTTCTTTGTGCTCTCACCAACCAATTACGCCGGCCAGTATTTCAGGCTCCACCATGATGGCTACCTTGCGTCAGGCGACCCGGCCCGCCTGTACCGCCCAGACACGAGATATCGTTTCAATATAGTGAAGAGCAAGCTCGTCGACCTTGGTGATGCCGGATGCAGCCTGCGTCCCCTGGGAAAAGAGGTCCATCCGCAGCAAAGCGAGCTTGAGGTATTGATCAAGTCGCTGACCAAGGAATGCAACCGGCTTGCCAGAGTCATCGACAAGCTTCAAGCCACCCTTGATAAACAAAGCAAGCTGACGCCAGTCAATGAGAGCCAGATTCGCATACTGGAGGAGCGCCTGAAAGACTACCGCACCGCACTGGAAAACAACGCGAAACGCAAAAAGACGGCATGCGACCTCCTCAACGGAATAACTTCAAAACAGGCAAACCCTCCGTCACCAAGGACTTATCCAGATCGCCCTTGACCGTTCACTCCCCCGCCCCTACATTTCCGCAATTCAGGCACCTGCCTGACAATACGGCATCGGAATGATGAATGGGAACTGATCTGAATATGAAAAAGATAGTACCTGTAATACTTCTTGCAACTGTCCTTGCTTCGTGCACGAAACAGGAGCCCGACAGTTCTTCCATCAAGGGACCTGCGGCGAAGCACCATCCGACGGTAGACTTCGCCAAGTGGCGCGCGATCTTCCCTATCGAGACTTTCGAGAAGAAGGACGGTCCGCACCAGTACTCGACTACCCCGAAGGGTGATCCTCTCGATCTCTGGAAGGCCAGCGGCACGATCATCAGCAGCCCCTCCGACCTTTGCCAGGTGGAACTCGTCCGGGAGCGTGTCGCGAAAAAACACGATCTGGGACGGCGTGTGCCGGTTGACACGATTATCTGGAGTCATGGGGCGCCGGAGAAGCCTTACCTGACGAAAACAGGGGGTGTGCCGCACAGGGAGAAATCCTTGCAATGGCCCACCGAAAAGACAGGCAGGCCCTATACATTTGTAGCCCAGTTCTGTTTCCTGGACTCGAAGGATATTGTGTCGGACAAGTTGCCTGGCGACATCATGCTGGTGTTCTTCAAGGACTCCGAGAGTTATGCAGGCGACCCGGGCGATGTGCATATCGAGTGGTCTTCCGCCTCGCTCCGGCAACCGATGACCCAAAAGGACTGCCCGAAACCCGGTTTTGCTGTTCCCGAACTCGCGGGCGAGCTCCACCGCTGTAACGAATATCCGGACAGCACCGAGATCTTTGAAAAGGAAGGGCACTATGAATCCTACCTCCTCTCAAAGAGTCAAAGCACGAAGATCGGCCGGGAAACCTATGTAATCCAGGGCGATCCCCGCAAAAAGGGCCAGGAGTTCATTTGCGCGCTCAGCAGTGTTCAGCCTAAAGAAAAATGGCCGTTTACGAACATGGAAGCACTCCCGCGGAGCATATCGGACGGCGACGAAGAGTCAGACGGGGAGCTCTATGAAATGATGTTTGGAGACGTAGGCTGCATCTACTTCATGATCGACACCCGTGGAAACGTCACATGGGCAAGCGACTGCTACTAGGAAACGCATGCAGGGATGAACAACAAACAACCATATCGCGAGTGGGTTGGCGTAGTGCTTGGGATGCTACTCGCCGGCGCCGCCCATTTCCTGTCGGGCCAGCGTGCAGCTGGCCTGAAGTGGTATATTAGCCTGTTTGCCTGTGGCGTTGTCGGCGTGGCGCTCCTTGCCACTCCGGGCATGGCCCCCTTCATTCTCGGACTGGCCATTATTCCCGCCGGCGTTGTCTTGTGGCTCGTGATGCTCAAGCAATCATACCGCCCCGTCCAGCGGATCGGGATCCCCGGCTGGCTAACCCTCATTGTTATAGCCATAGTTCTCAGAAGCGGCTCAAGCTTCCTGGCACGGCAATTCATCCATCCCTTCAAGGTGCCAACCGGCACAATGCAGCCGACCATCTTCGGGACCCATGCGCGAAGCATGCCTGCGGATTCGTGTGACAAGCCTGGCTTTTCCCAGTGGCTCCTGTCGGGGCAGCGTTATCTGGAGGTCAAGGCGGAGTCCAGCGGCACGTTTTCCGCGATGTCTCTTTCCCGAGTTGACCCATCCTGGCTGACATGTCGTGTCGGTTCCCGGCAGTATGAGCTACCGCGCTTCGCGCCACCGCTCAAGCAGCCCGGCGAGCAAGTGTCAGCTGGCGATACGCTGTGGGCAGGCATCGTAACCGCCGGTGACCACGTGTTCATCGAGCGGATCTCGTATCTTTTCAGCAAGCCAAAGCGGGGTGACATCGTGGTCTTCCGCACCGAGGGCATCCCTACCCTCCCTCCCGGCACTTTCTATATCAAGCGCATCGCCGGGCTTCCCGGGGAACGGATCCGTATCGCGCCCCCCTTCCTGATCGTGAACGGCCACGAGGTGATGGAACCACCGATATTCAAGACCATATCGACCTCGTCCGGCGGCTACGCTGGATTCCAGCTCGCTGGACCGGTCGGCGGACGCCTTTCAAAACCCACCGACGAAATCACCCTTGGCCCCCATGAATACCTGGTTCTTGGCGACAACACCCAGAACAGCTTTGACAGCCGATTCTGGGGCGCCGTACCCGAGCGGAACATCCTCGGCAGGGTGACCCGGATCTACTGGCCGTTTACCAGGATCAGCGCCCTGGAAGGAAAATGAAATGAAGAAATCAACAGCAGCAACACTTCTTATCCTCATCACGCTGCTGCTCCCCACAGCCATGATAATTCTTTCAACGGCGGGGGAATGGAAGGATCTTCATGTCTACAAAGCCCCTGAAGGGAATTTGTCCTTAAGAGTTCAGACATTTAGCCCTATTGTTGATTTCCTCCATGCCGAAAGGCAAAGGGTTTATATTGATCGTGGCGGATGGGACTATCCCGCGGAATTCTCAATTCAATATACCAATGACAAGGCAGGCTGGATGAAGCAGTGCGCTGTTGAGTGGAAAGAGAACGAGGTGATATTCAATACCCCGGATGGATATTCAATCCACCTTTCGAAGAGCTATAACCCAGGATGATGCAGGGAGCGGAGATGTCCTGACATTTGGACCGGAAATCTGATGAAGAAATGGATAATCAGCATTGTTGTGCTAGCTATCGCACTCGCGGGATGGCGTGTGGGCTCGCGGTGGTATGTGTTACATAAGCTGTACCATCATCCGGAAGTGCGATATCGCGCCGGGGTCGTTGCGACGGAACTCGACTTGTCACCCATCCAGGCCAAACATGGCGTGACCTGCGATGTTGGTTATGCCGAATTCATCATCCCCTCGACCAACGCGGTTCAACTGAAGTCATCCGGAGAAGGTTGCGTGGTTCTGGGCAACACTGACCGGCTAAGCTTCTTTTTTTTGATTCCGTTCAACCCTTCAGCGCCTGAATGGACAAATAATATTTTATCACAGGCGTTAGCCAAGCTGCCCGCCAGCCATCCCTACCGTGCGCTCGCACCGTGTCCAGGCACGACATTCCTGGACATGGAAATACGCGCTGAGCAGATGCTCCCGGAATCATTATGGGAGGCCTGTCTTGAGGATTGGTCCGTTTTCGTTGTGAATTCAATACTCCTTCAAGAAAAGGGCTTCTCAGTAGGCCGAGGCATGCGGCGCGTCCACACCTATCACACGTCTGAAACACGCGGACTGGTTCGAGTAGGAGAGACTCCTGATGACTTCACCAAATCACATGTCTCGATCCAGAACAGGGCGGGAACCCAGACGGTGGGAATGCATATCCGCACCCGAAAAGGCTGCACGAATGACGTGATGGATTTTGTCTCCTGCATCGTGAAAACTTTCCGATTCAAAATGGAGAACCTCGACTCAAAAGATGAGATCAGGAAAATCATCGCAGGGGCCGGAATCAAGCCCAAGGGTGATCAGGAATAAAGCCCAGGAATATAGATGCCAGAGGGCATCGGGAAATTTGGAGAGTGGTCGCTTGAGTCGGCACTCCATAAGAATGATGAAAATAAACCAGGCAATTGCGATTGTGATGACTATAGCGGGGATGTTTACCGCCTCCTGCCAGACACGGACGTTCAGTGATTTTCGCCCGGACAGGCCGCAGGACCTGGTCAACCTGCTCGCGGATACCACCAGCCAGTTCAATCCACCGGCGGCGGTGCTCGCTTATGACAAGCTCATCAGCATGGGAACGGCGGTATTCCCCGCCCTAATCGCGAGCCTGCCAGACCGTCGCCCCGCCTGCCCCTGCTTCCAGGCCGACACCTCTACCCGGACAACTGTTGGCGATGCGTGCCTCAATATCATCGTCTGGCAGGTGGAATGGTACTCCTACAACAAGTCCGGCCCCTCCTACCTGACCCGCGACAACATCGCTGCCTGGTGGCAATCACACCAGCAGAAGACGCTCCCCGAGCTTCAGATTGAAGCGATTGAGTGGACCATTGCCCGGGTTGAAGCGGATGACGCCTACCGCTGGCGCAGGGAACAGGAGGCGGGATTCCACACACTTACTGAAATGAAGGCGTCGCTTCGCGCCCTTAAGAGAATGAATACACCCAGCGAAGCGTCGCAGGCTATTGATACTGGCGCGAATTAAGCGTCCATCAAGAACTTCTTCAGATCGCCCTTGACCCTTTGTCCCCCCACCCCTACATTTCCGCGATTCAGGCACCTGCCTGACAAAACGGTGCCGGAATGAGGGGTTGAACATAAGGAAAGCAAGGAGATGATGAATGGGAACTGATTTGAACCAGGTAAGGAACGGATGAAGATAAATGGAAAAATCATACTCCTTATTGCTCTGCAAGTCATAGTCATTGGTCTTGGCATCCTCATAGGGTGGACCCATGGGCAACCTGCAGATCGCCAACGCCTACAATATCTGGAGCAATGCCTGGAAGCTTCGTTATACGAAAACCGAGCCGAGAACAATCACACGCTGGACGAGTTCCAATCTGTTGTGGAATTGCTCCAGCGAAAGAATGATTTACCCGGAGCCGTTGATCGTCTGAACAACATAATTAACAGCAGAATTCTGGAACACAGCGGCTGGACGGAATTTGGAGATCATCGCGGGCTCGAATGGCCTAATGGCGAAGATGAATACCAGCTGATTCTGCGAATCGCTGACTTCCGCCAAGAGCATCCGGAATATCAAACAAGTGCCTCCTGTTATTTTCATAGACGGGGTATTTCCTACATTTTCCAAGAGGCGCGCAAATGCCAGGCTCGCAGGGCGTCTACTCGCGGCTGGAACCCACCCGCCACAACGGAAGTCTTCACCATAGAGATCGTCGAACCAACAAACGCACCCGCTTCGGAGCCCGCTGGCCCCCTCGAGAGTGGCTTGTAACGCTTTACTCCGAAGGTGAGTTGATAGTCATATATCCATCTTCTTGGAGAGCCATAAAGACATGTCGGCAGTTCGGCCTCAGGAAAGAAACGCACTGAAAAACAGCCCGAATGTGACGAATAACAGAGGACGGAGATCAGAACCCCTCACCCCAGCCCTCTCCCGCACGCGGGAGAGGGGGACGTTAGGATCCTTTTCCTCTTGGGAATTCTCCACCAGAGGGGTTGCGGGAATTATGCCCACGGTATTTCCGCGGGCATAATTCCCGCAACATTTTCTTCTCTGCGTCTCCGCGCCTCTAGCGAAGCGGGTGGTGAATCTTGCTCGTCGTGCGGGAATCGCCACTATTTAGTAGCCGGATTAGCAGCAGGTAACGGCGGCGTCCAGTTCGATCTCGAAGAGAAGATCATCGCGGCAGACGGTGGCGTGGGCGTTGACCACCGGGAAGTCCTTGATCCCGTTTGCCCGGCAATACTCCGCCAGCAGCGGGGCATCCTTCATGTCCTGGAAATAACCGATGGCGCGCGTCGTGTCCTTCCACGTCATGCCCCGTGACTCCAGGATGGCGGCAACCACCTTCATGGTCAGTTCGATCTGGGCCGCCGTATCACCCCGGTGCACCGATTCGCCCCCCGGGGCAATGCTCGCCGTGCCGGAGATGAGCAGCTGGCGCCGCCCGGGAAACTCCAATTCAACCGCGCGACTGAAGGTACTCTTGTACTCCAGGGCGGAACACTGGAGCGGCGAGGATACCAGCGTGATCTTGACACCCTTGTGTTTCGGGCGGATCGCCAGGGCACCCGCCACAATCGCCGAACCGAGCGGATTGCGGGCTCCGATTCCGGTGCTCGCAGGAACCCGCTTCCCCATCACGCCACGTTCCTCGAAAAACCGGGTGCGGACGACATTGAAATCCCCATACCAGTCGAGCAGGTGATCCAGATACAGCCAGGTTCGGATCACGTCGTCAAAACCCATGTCCGCCTGCCTGAGGACCGTCTCGATCCGCTCAAAGACCTGCCGCGCCTGATCGCTACGGGAGGCAGACAAATCGGAAGGCATAATCCCGGCCAGCAGGCAATAGTCGGCATCCTCGTCAGACCAGGCCGATCCGACCACCGCACCGTCCAACTGGAGCCGCCTGATGGACGCACCCTTGAGCAGCAGGGCTTGGAGCCCGGCCACGTGCTTCCCATCGCACGGATCACCCTGAAGCCACATCATCGGCCACTTGGCCCCGCCCATGAGCGCCTGGCCGGCTTCCTGGAATTGACACCCTCCAAAAACCAGTTGGGCCGCTACTTCCCCGGGTTCCTGAGGGAACCCCTGGAAAACCGACATCGGGTCGTCGCCAAGACGCTGCACACCGAGACAGGCTTCCGTTACGCCGCAGTGCCCGATCGGGCGTACAAAACGCGCCACATCTTTTTCCGGCAGTTTCATTGTGGTTCCCCCTCCCCCCATCACAACGACAATACAAACTCCACCAGGTCATCCAGCTCCCGCGGCGACAACTTGCTGGTGTCACCGTGAACGTCATCCTTATTAAATTCCTGGAACAGCTCCTTCATCGTGGAGGCCCGCCCGTCATGAAGAAACGGCGCTGTGCGCCAGCACTCCACAAGGGTGGGTGTATCAAAAGGCTTATCCTTGTCCATCCCCTGCCCCATACCCATCTCATGGGTCTGGAGGTCGGTGTAGAGTGAGCCGGAATGACAGGTGGCGCAGTTGGCCTTCCTGAACACCTTTTCGCCACGGCGGGCGGCCTTGCTAAGCTTGCCTTTCTCGAGATAGGGGCTGGGAACCGGCTTCATCTTGGTCAGGTACGCATCAATCGCCAGGGCATCCTCCTCAGGCCGCATGGAGAACTGGATGAACTTGAGTCCTGCCCGAACCCCCATGGCCGCATCCGCACGCACCGCGAGGCTCATCGAGGGCGGAGTTTGAACGCTCAGCAGCATGTTCTTGGTATTCTTCGGGTTTCCAATCCCGTCATTGAGCAGGTCCCAGTTCAGGGCATCTGCCCTTCCGTCGGGGTGACAGCTCGCGCAGCTCTGCCATTCCTGGAAACAGAACGCGGCGTCATTGAAATACATCTCTCCCTTGCGTTCCTCGGAAAGCGGTGTCTTGGGCCCAAGCGACACCTCGCGGGCCACCACCGGGGTGGTCGTCAGCGACACAACCGCCAGATTGTCGCTGAAGTACATCCCCGCGACCGCGAGGTCACCGGCCAGGCATAACCCGCGGGGCCCGTTCCCGGGCAGCTTGACGCGTTGCCGGATCCCGACCAGGAAACTCAGGTCATTCGGGACATCCTCCAGCGACAGGGACACTCCGACTTTCTCGCCCTTGGCAACACGGCCAAGGCGTTCATGGAGGGCATTGCGGTCAATCACACTGACCTCGTGCGTGCCCGCCTGAGCCACACACAACAGCGCCCCATTGGTCGTACAGGCCACCCCCCAAGGATTAGCCGCCCCCAGGTCAACGTCATCCAGCAGCACGGTGGACAGCATCTTCACGCCCTGCAGGTCAATAATGCTGATGGCGCTGGTGTTCATCCACCCCCGCTCGAGCTGGGTGGTCGGCAACTGATACCGGCCAAGCGTATGGGTCACATAGGCATACCGGCCATCGGGCGAAACGCACAGGCCCCGGAGCCCGGTGGACCCGTTGGGAAGCGTCAGGTTGGTCACCACAAGCCGCGTGGCAGGATCAATCACCGTAACGACCGAAGCGCTATAGTCGCCATTGGCGGGCATGGACGGCAAATGGCTGGCGATCAGGAGCTGACGACCATCGGGCGAGAAGGCCGCCGCCACGGGCTCCCGGGAAACGGCAACCCGCCCCGATTCCTTGCGGGAAGGGACGTCAATCAGGCTGACATTGTTATTGAACCGGTTGCAGACGGCCAGGGTCTTCCCGTCGGGACTCAACGCCGGCGCAAGCGGGGTATGGCCAACGGCAATCCGGGCTTCCAGCTTTCCCGTGCGGGTGTCGATCAGGACAACCTGTCCCTCGTTTGACTCCAGTGTGACAAACAGGACACCGGACCTGGAATCCAGGGCAAGACCGGACGGGGGTAGTTTTGTGGCAATGGTGCGCTTCAGGCCTCCCTTGACAACATCAGCCTGGACCACTTGGTTGGCGGAATATTCGGCCACGAACACATCGTTACCATCGTCGGATGCCACAACGGCGCAAGGGGAATAATAACGGGCTTCGCTTTTTGCACTGAACCATCCCGCCCGGGCCTGGGACACAAGGACACACACCAGGACAGCCCCAACACCCGACATCGTAAACCGCAGATAGTTTTTCATTAAAATTATCCCCTTCTCCATAGTAGACACCCCATCTCGGTCATTTGCTTAAAGGTAACCCGAAATAAGAATATTGGAACCCCCACTTTCGGGTGGTTATTCAATAGGGCGCCGTGGCTCAATCATAGACCTTTTTACCCTTGGTCACGGCCTCCCGGTTGACCGCTTCACGGCCAAGGCGCTTCTGATACTTCTCTTCACGCCATTCATCGAGGCCCGACAACTTGAACCCGGGCATGTCGGCGCGAGGCTTGTCCCTTAGACGCAATGCGCCAGTCTGAATGATCTTCAAGGCGGTTTCCTTGTCCTTCGCAGGAACGGCCTGCATGATCGGGCTCAGGGCCGGCCGGTCGAAATTCAGGAATGGTTCAGGCGCTTTCCAGGCCCATTCATTGAGGCTGGCGATCAGGTCCGGTCGCCCGGTCATCTGTTCGAGCCGCGTCAACTCCTCGTCGTTCAACGGACAGCGCCCCGTCACATTGTCCGGGAAGGAACAGGCAAAGGAGGGGTAATAAGGGGCATTGAGATCAACCCAGGTGATGATCTTGTCGAGTTCTTCCCGCGACAGGCGCACCTCCTTGTGCCCCTTCCGCAGGATGTCGATGAGTTTACTGGCATGGGATCCCCATGTTTTCGGCTGGAAAATGGGAACCGGGCCGGCCCCGATGCTGCCGAGATATTTTTTGCGGTGCAGTTCCATGTAGGACACATTGAAAGGGACGCTCTTATCTCCCGCAAGCACAACTTTCCTGGCCCCCTGCCCGCCGTAGTCATGACACTTCAGGCAGTGCTGGTCCAGGATGGGTTGGATCGCGGACAGGAAATTGAAGGACTCCCTGCTCCCGTACCATCCTGAGGGGACCGCGGGCTTCTTCCTCAAGGCCGCCGACTTGTCAGGGCGCGTGAGCGGGGTGGACAGGCGGTTCTCGTGGCAGCCGTTGCACCCTTGCGTTTCTCCCGGCTGGACATAGGTGCCGCTGCGCATGGACTGGATCATCATGCCATCCTTGTCGAGCAACTGGAAGTAGACGAATTTCTCGGACGGAACGGTGAAATAGGCAGAGCCATCCTCCTCCACCGGCACGGTGCCGATGATCCTCTTGGTGTTGAATTCATTCCAGTTGATGGCCGGGGCGGTCCAGGTATGCCGTAGCACGTAAAACCGTTTTTCCGGCGTTTCGACAATTCGCAGGAACTTGGCATCGCCCCTGGCGATCCCCTGCATGTGGGTTCCGTTATAGACGTCGGAAATATACAAGGCCCCTTCCGATCCAATATCGTATTTGCGTTGCGCCGGGACAACGGGCGGCTTTTCCCTTGCCCTCACCGGCATGGGGTCAAAGCAACCCAGCGGCCCCACCTCCTCGTGCAGGACAACATCCTCGCCTTCGGCATCAAGCAGGACGATCGCGGTTTTTTCGCCCTTGCCGATGGTTCGGATGCTGAGGAAATAGCGGCCCGCGATTCCGGTCCCGGGATACGTCAGGGGATAGGGATCCTCGTACTTGGGATTACATACGGCAAAGGCATCACAGGAACCGACCTCCGCAATCAGGCGGCGGGCGGAGGCGGGCCAGATCTTCACCACGGGCTTCGGACCGTCCATGCCGAGGGATCGGTTGATAAGGGCAATCGCCCCCCAGCTCCTGTCGTGGCAGGGAGAGAAGGTGCACACGATCTGCTGACGGGTGCCAGGAATGATGCGGCCATCCTGGATGCCGCCCGGACTTTGCGTGTTGTTCCCCCAGATCAACTGGTGACGCGTGCCGTCGGGATTGCAGACCCACAGGCCCTGGGCGCTCAGCTGCTCGCGGTCGACATATTCCCAGCGCGTATAGAGGATCCGTCCATCCGGCATCACGGAGGGCTTGTTGTCGAACAGCGTGTTCTTGCTGATCTGGATGATGTTGGCGCCATCCGGCTCCATGCGGTACAGGTTGCCCATGATATGCCGGTTGCAGAGGCAGTACTTCGGTTCCCGGGTAGAGCTGAACAGGATGTGGCCATCCGGCAGGATGACCGGGTCGAGATCATCGGCATCCTTCAGCGACGTCAGTTGCCTCAAGCCCGTCCCATCGACATTGATCTCGTAGATGTGATAACTGTCCTGAGTGTCGCGGCGCATGGAGAAGACAATTTTCCGGGCATCATAACTCAGGTCCGGGTCGCGGATGACGCCCGTCTTCGTTTCCAGGAGGGTGGTGATCTTCCGCGACGGCAGCTCGATAATCTTCATGGCGCTGCCGGGCGTGAATTCACCCAGGTTGAATTCATGCTCCGCCACGGGAAAGAAATCGTGCGTGTTATGGTGGTCGCGCTGGTATTGGTGGCGCGTGACGAACAGGACCGATTGCTTCGCCACCTCAGGCAGCGACGGCGACACGTCCGCGGCAAACACGGGAACAGCCGATATCAGCACGAATATGGAACAGAGACGATCAAACCTGATACTCATGCCTCCCCCTTCTCGATGCAGACAGCCCCCCTCCCAGGGCAACGGGGTTGAGAGTATCATTTACGATCGGGAAGTTCCATGATTACCCTGAACCCGACATCAAAAACCGGCTGGAAAGGAAGATAGCCGCGGTACGAACTGGCGGTGGCCCGTTTCGGACGGTCATAGAAGGAGCCGCCCCGACAGATCCGCTCCCCCTCGCGGGTCACGGACGAGGTCCATTCCGCGGCATTCCCGTGCATGTCGTAAAGTCCCCACGGATTCGGCAGATAGCGCCCCACCCCGGCCGTTGCCGCCACCCCGTCATCGACCGTCCGGATCGCCGGAATCCATTTCGGGGAATTCCCGGGGGTTAATTCTGCCAGGTTGGTATCCGCCAGATTGGCGAACGTTGCAAAATCCGCGTTGGTCTCCCCGTACCACATCGGGGTCGCCTTTCCGGCGCGGCAGGCCCATTCCCATTGATCTTCGTCGGGCAGCTTGAATTTGTTCCCCGTTTTCTTCGACAGCCAGGCACAGAAAGCCGAGGCTTCCTGCCAGGTGACCCGCACGACAGGCTGGGCCGCCCCATTAACCGGAACCCCCCGGGCCGTTCGGTCCTTGTTGAAGATCTGGACATAACCGCTGTCATGATCCGGATCGAACAGCCGGTACTGCGCATTCACGACCTCGAAACGCCCCATATAGAAGGGCTTCTTCGCCGGGATCAGGACCAGCTCCATAACCTTCCCCTCCCCGAGATCGAATTTCATTTCAGGGGCCAGTCCCTGGCCCCAGCGGGCATCAACGGACCAGTCCTTGACGGCCGGTTTTTCCTGAGACGTCGCGGCGGGCGGGACAAATTTAGTGCTTCTGGCAGGCGTCTCCGGGATCACCTCCGGGTTATCGTCCATCTGCGCATACTTCTTCAGCATGTCCCGGCGCAACGTCTCCATGTTTGCCGGGATGGAGTGGTGCTCGCCCCATGTGCCATGATCGGGGACGTTGAGGTCGATCCAGGTCGTGAGGCGGTCCCAGTCCTCCTTGTCGAGCCGGACACCATGATGCCCCTGGCGCAGCATCTGGACCAGCTCACTGGTGCTTGCATGATACTCGTAGGGCTTCGGCATATGGTAATCGCTCTCGGGGCCAGGCCGCCGCACAAAGGGATGCAGGGCGAAATAGGAACGGGTAAAGCCGCCGATCTTGGGCTGGTTCGCGGCGAATTGGGAATGACACCCGGTGCAGTTCCGGTCCAGGACCGGCTGCACCTCGCGGGTGAAGCTGAAACCGCGGAAAGGACCGTACCACGGGGTGATCGTTACCGGTTTCTGCAGAACCGCCTTGTTCGGTCGCGATGGCGGGGTGGTATTCTGCTTCTCATGACACCCCGCGCAGGTCACGCTCTCACCGGGCATGGCGGTGAACCAGCTCCGCATGATCTGGAGGGCCTGCCCGTCCTTGTCCAGCGGCTGCAGGGCCAGGGGCATGTTGGCAGGCACCTTGAACGATGCTGAGCCATCGGCATTGACCGGCACGGTTCCCAGTAAACGGCGCACATCCCAGGGGCCATCGATCCCCACGTTGATATGCCCCCCCATTCCCGGGTAGGCGAAATGATAGGTGTAGACGCGAAGTTTTGTCACTGTCCCGCGAGGCACACCCGCGAGGCCGGGGCCCGTATAGACATCGTTGAGATAGACCGTGGCTTCCTTTTCATCCAGATTGACACGGTCGGGAATCACCGGGGGCCTGACGGTCTTCCGGAACGGGATGGGCTCCAGGATGGCCATGCCCGGCTCGTCGTAGAGCCGCACCCTATTGTCGAAAACGTCCACCAGGTATATCCCCCACTTTTCATGGGGTCCGGGCTTGCAGGAAACCAGGAAATATTTCGCGCTCAGCGGATAGGGATGCAGGAACTTCGGCCAGACATCATCCACCAGCTGATCCTTGATTACCGGTTCAACCTTTTTCCCGAACCCGGGAATACGCTGGACGACCCCGGCGGACTCGTTGCGGCCGAAGCCCGGATCAAACAGGATGAGATCCCCCATCCGCGTCACGCCGTGGTGACCGGAGACAATCCCAACCACCTTGCCCGCTACACCGGGAATGGGCCGCGCATAGAAGATGGAATTGGGCCAATAGGAATTGCTACCATAGTAGGCCGATTGGGTCGTTCCGTCCGGATTCATCGAGAACAGCAGGCGGGTGAAGTAATGCGGCGTGTCGGTATATTCCCAGCGGGTGTACAGGATACGCCCGTCATTCAACACCGTGGGGCACCAATTGTGCTCCTGGTCGAAGCATAGGCGCCGGATCGTGCTCCGGTCGGCCGACATGCGGAAAAGGTTGGCCACAACCGTCCCGCCCCCGACACAGGGCACCCCGGCAACGGCGGCGGTGGAGTTGAAAATAATCCCGCCATCCGGCAGGTAACAGGCGTCGTACTGGTCAATCATCGGCTCATCGGGAGTGACCTTTTTAAGGCCGGCCCCGTTCGCGACCAGTTCCCAGACATGCCAGTTGCCAGCGTCATCAGGCATCGAGAACAGGAGCTTGTCGGCATCGAAATCCAGATCCACATCCCCGACGAACACCCCGTTGGTCGGCGTGAAGAGCGCCCTGGCAACCCCGTTGGAGAGGGAGAGGACAGCGATGTCGTTGCGATAGCCTTTGGGAGGAAGGGCGCAGTTTCCCTGCCAATTCTGGGGAAGGGCGAGCTTATCGGCGCCGCGCCTGACCACCAGCACCTGGTCGAAATCGAGAAGCGGATTGGCCAACAGGGCCTTCCGCTCCAGGGCCGCGAACTCAGCCTCGGTGCGGACCGCCGCCAATTGCTTCAGGAAATCAGCTCCCTGCGTGTAGTGCGCCGGGAACGAGGCCGACAGGTCCTCAATGGCGCGAGCCAGGGCGTTTGTCTCAAAGGCCGGGGCGGTCTGCCCTGCCAGCCACAACGCCCCGCCGATGATCATCGTCGCATATCGCTTAGCGTATCGGTTCACCGAGCACCTCCACGGCCTTGCACATGGCCTTCAAATCATCGATTTCGATCAGGATATCGCCGCCGCGGGCATTCTCCCGGGCCTGCGCCTCGCGGCGGGCGCCGGCCAGAGTGTGGGTCACGCCGGGCTGAGCCAGGGTCCAGGCGATAACCAGCTGGGCGGTGGTGCAGGCGTACTTTTCAGTCAAGGGCTTGAACCCGGCCAGAAAATCCAGCACGCGCTGGCGGTTCTCGATCTTGTACCAGGGATTCCAGGCTTCGTTACTGCGGAAATCGCCGGACGAGAAGGACCGGTCCATGCCTACCTTGCCGGTCAGCAGTCCCTGCTCGAGGCTCATGTAGGTCAGCGTGGCCAAATTGTTCTGGCGGCAGGCCGGGAGCATATCCTGCTCCGGGGCCCGGTGCAGCATGCTGTAGCGGAACTGGTTCGAGGCCACATCCCCGCTGGCGAGATTCTCACCCAGCTCCGGGATGGACACATTGGAGACCCCGATGGCGCGGATCTTCCCCTGCTCCTTCAGCTTCATCAGGCACGCCATGGTGTCGGCAATCGGAGTCTTGTCGGGCGCCACCGCTGGCCAGTGGCTCTGGTAAAGGTCGATGTAATCGGTTCCCAGTCGCCGCAGGCTGTTTTCGAGTTCGATGACAATCGTGTCGGGACGCAGGGATCGTTGGATCGGGCGCCCGTCGAACTCACAGAAGTAGGATCCGCGCTGGTCATCCCACCACAGCCCGCACTTGGTGGCCAGGACAACCTGGCCGCGCCGGCCGCGGATCGCCTTGCCCACAACCTCCTCGCTGCGCCCGAACCCGTAGGCGGGTGCCGTGTCAATGAGAGTGATGCCCGCATCCAGGGCCGATTTGATCGTGGCGATGGACTCGTTGTCATCCGTATCAGCCCCCCACACCGCCCCCCCGCCCAGCACCCAGGCGCCAAGCCCGACAACAGAAGCTTCAATCCCTGAATTCCCGAGTTTCCTAGTACGCATAGTCCGGTATCTCCCCACGGCCCCATATCGGGAACCTTTTGTGAACCGAACTATAGTGAATCCAGCCAGATATTATCACCACCCGAAAGGGGGGAAATTACGACCGCCCAGTGTCGAACACTGGGTTTATCGTAATCATCATCTGCCAATTTGAGGGAAGGGTTGAATGTTGCAGAAGGATGATGATTGGGATATTCTTTCGCCAGCTGAAGAAGACAATCATGCATGTGGCGATACCGCTCGACAAAATGGATGTAGCCGAGAAACTTCGCGTTCTGGAGGAAGTTTGGGACAGCCTTTGTCATTCACAGGAGGATGTACCATCCCCGGCATGGCATGGTTATGAATTCAAAAGACACGCCGAACCACCCCTTATTCCGTCCCGCACACAGGTTCGCCGCTGAAAAAGACGACTGTTGTGTTTGCAAAACCTAAAGGGAGCATGAAATGGATCTAGTGACGATGGGACTGGGTGTTGTCGCCGCAGGTTATGGGGTCTACACGGGATATATGAGGAAAAAAGACCCTAGTAAGTTCGGAAAGCTGGATGCGATGAAAAGGTTTTGGGGCGGGAAAACTGGATTCGCGATGCATTTTGTTTCGTACACAATTATGCCGATTGTCTTTGGCGTCATGCTCATTGTGGCAGGATCACGAGGACTTTCAATCATTGACATCATGAAGAACTGAGCTGCAAACAAGTGGCCGCACTGTCAGGCTCGTCGCCAGTGAGCCATGACGTCAGGAGGACAGAAATGAAGAGAAGTTTTATAGCTGCAGTTATTCTGGCTATGACCGCAGCCTGCATTGCTCAGGATGTGAATGCAATCGTTAATGTCGAGGGTTCGGCGCTGATCAAGGGACAATCAGGGGCGAACGCTGGTGACTACGAAGGTGCCATTACGGCCAAGATGAGCGAGATCAATTCGAAGCAAGCTGAATTGCTCGCCGCACAGCGCCAACTTGCGATATTAAGCGAATTTCTGGACAATTTCGACACCAAAACCAGTGATATCACCGCTGCTCGCCAGCAACTCAGGAGCGCGGATGTTACGCTGGCGGATATCAACAACAAAAATCTCATCAAAACCACGATTCAACTGGGCATCGTGACCTGTAACGAGGTCGCTGATAAAATCAATATCGGCAAGACTGCCGCCAATGCGCTGATTACCCACGGGCTCCGGAATGCCGTGGGTAAAGTAGCGCTGGAAACGCTTCAGAGCGGAGCCGATAATGCTCGTAAAAAAGCGATGGGGCTTGACGACGAAACGCTCTGTAGTCCGCGCAATGTAAAAATCAAGGCGGTCTCTGATGCGGCACGCGCCACTTTCCCCAACCTTGGCCTGGTTCAGGAAACACTGGCGTTGGACGGCTATGCGGTGGCCAGTGCCTGTCTGAAGCAAACGGGCAAGGTGATCCTCCCCACAGGCCCTGGCGTCATTTATTACAAGAACGGCATGGTACGTACCGCGATCGCCACCGCCCTGGGGACCCTGGACGCCCTCAGCACGGAAGCGGCCACCGCCAAGACCGATGCTGACCTCGATCTCCCCCTGGCGCAAGCTGAGGTGAGCCACCTTGAAGAGGAGCTCGCTACGCTCATTGCGGCGCTGGATGACTTGAAGGCCCAGCAGCTGCTTGAAGAGGGTGCGGCCAGACTCGCCGCCAATCAGTCCGCCGTTTCGCCACCGGTTCATCAGCCAATCCCGCCGCAGGAAGAGAACGAGCCCATTCCGGACTACCAAACCCGTGTGCGCAATGCCGCGATTGCGCGCTGGAACGCCGAGGCGCCGATCACCGCAATCACCAACTGCCAGGCCCAGATCGAAGCGCGGCAAACATCCATCGATACCGGCGTATCCGTCTATCTCACCACGCCCCGGATCGCCGGCTTTATCTCCACCTTTTACGGAGACACCCTCGATGCCAACACGACGGCTTCATATAACGACTCGATCAGCTCATGCGCCGCCATTCAACAATGGGTCACCGATGTGACCCCTACCGGCCCGGCATTGCCGGGGTTAATTGTTCACGTTGAGGCGCTCACGGATCTCTACAACACCCTTTTCAACCTGCAGAACCAGACTCGTTCGCTCAAGACGTTGCTCGAGGAGAGCGGCTATAGCGACACACCTGAGAATTATTATTCCTCCGGCTGGAGCAACATTCCCGGCATGGGGCAAGCTCCGGCAGAGGATTTGGCGGTTAGTCTTGGTCAGTATTTGACTCAGCTTCCCGTGTCACTCGTTAATGCGCAAACGCTGGCGGATAAACTGGCCGACGCCGTGGTGACCTGGAGCGGCGGAATCGCTTCCGTTTCCGCTGACCTCGACGGAAATCTTTCCGCCGCAGAAGGCGCCTTAGCCGTTTTGATCGCACAGGGCCTTGCGTGGGAAAACGCATTGGCTTCATCGTCAGGCCTCGTACTCGGACCGTTGGAGCCTATTCTCAACATACCCCAGAACCCGCCAATCGGGCGCCTCGGTTACTTCTCCCAAACGCCGGAGGACTTTACGCTGGTCGTTGGGCACGCCTTTTCGATGGCGACTTACAAAACCTCGCTGCTCGCCGCTCTCGCCACGCCGGGGAGCGCAGGACTTACTGCGGCTCGCGCCCTGCAGTCGAAATATGAGGCTCTAGTCACGGCCAATCCGGCATTCAAAGACGCTTACGACTCTGCGTGGCACGGCTATCAAGCGGCCTTTGCGCGTGTTCAAGCCTACGAAGGGGGTGGCTCCCTCCATCGTTTGCTTGTTTATGATGACTGGACCAATGCGGCCACCTATTCTTCAGAGGCGCACCCGATCGATGCCTCAGCGGTGTCGAACCAGCTTGCACGCTATCACGCGCTCCTCAACACGAGCGAGGCGGTGCGCCTTACCGGCTTGACTGGGGAACCCACGGTGGGAGGAGAGACTCAGGATCAAATTCTTCATTGGAACGGCTTGCCGAATATGAGGGACCTGCCTGATCCCGGGCTTGACGCCCCCACCAATTATCTTCCCCATCGCATCACGGCCATGAAGGCCGTTATCATAGAGGAGGTCCCGTCCTGGTTTTCCATGGCGGAGGCTGACTTCATTGCCCGTTTCAACGCGGTGATGGATCAACTCTGGGATTTGTCCGATGAGGCTTTTCTGGCGGACGATGGCAGTTACAGTGTCGTTACAGGGCTTAGAAACGACGAGCTCGCCCCCCTCCAAAGCGCCTACTATGCGGCTCATCCTGCCCCCACGATCACGGTTCAGCCCGCCAGCAGCATCGCTCCAATTACGGCGGGATCTACGGCGCAACTTTCCGTTACCGCCACCAGCGATTTGCTGACCTATCAGTGGTCGATGGCATCGGACTTTGGCGGCCTTTATACGGACATTGAGGGCGCTACATCCAACACCGTAACAACGCCAGCACTCTCCGCGACCTGCTGGTTTCGTGTTGTGATCAGGAATCCGGGTGGCACTGTCTCCAGTGATCCCGCACGTATCGAGGTGTCCGGGGGAGGAGCTACGAATCTTGTTTTCACCACTGCCAGCTCGGCCTCCGCCCGTGTGGGGGTCAGTTTCCTTTGGATGTTTGCGACGTCGCTTTCCTCTCAGATCAGCATCAACCCGATGGCAACCCTTCCGCCCGGGGTATCCGCCTTAAACGGCAAATTGGAGGGCATCCCGACCACTGCCGGTACATGGGATATTTTGGTCATGGCCAGTCTACCGGGCCCGCCAGGACCCGAGAACCAGCCTATCCAGCAAACCTTTCATCTCACCATCATTCCGTGGGATGCCGATGGTGATGGAATTCCTGATACCTGGGAACAGGAGCATTGCGGCAATATTACAAATGGAAATCCGCATGCTGTTTGCTCCAACGGCATTAACACCGTGCTCGAAGCCTATCTAGCCGGATTCGATCCAAACGACGAAGAGGCCGGGTTTGGCATTACAGGATACCGGCCTGGCACGAACAATATACTCGACTGGAATGCCGTTTCCGGACGGGTCTATTCGGTTTACTGGACGACCAATCTGCTAAGCGGGTTTCAATGCCTAGAAAGCAATATTCCCTGGACAAAAAGTGGTTTCACCAATGCCACTCTCTCCCCCTGCGGCTACTACAAAATCAATGTAGGGATTATGCCATAGTGGTGGCGGTGGATAAAACGAAAGGAGCGAGTATGAACCGGACACTTGAATTGACGGATGCGGAACTGCAGGAATTGGATTTCCTGGTCAAGAAGGAATGTCGGGGCAGCGAAGTCGAATTGCACCACACACGGGCCTTCGCATACAAGGACGCGCTTAAGGAACGCATTCAACTACTTGAAAAGCTTGCCGCGAAGCTTGCAAGCATCAAGCCCTCGGGAACAGAGTTCCTGCCGGTGGAAAGTCCGTATTCATCACCCGACGGGGTCCGGCATCATCCGGTAAATCCAGTCAACCGCGGATAAATCGGGAAGAGGCGGTCGGCGTCCACCTTGAGCCTATGACCCGGCCATGCGGCGCTCCACCGCCTTGATGGCATCAATCGCCGAACTGGTGATTCCGCCGGCATAGCCCGCCCCTTCGCCGATCGGGACCAGATTTTCCAGCGAGACGGACCCGTAATTTTCGTTGCGCCGAATTCGCACGGGCGAAGAAGTCCGTGTTTCCGGCGACAACAGGACGGCCTGCTCCGAAACGAACAAGGGCGCCTCCTCCTTCCATCGGGCAAAGGCGGTCGAGAGTTCCTCGCAAACAAATCCCGGCAAAACCACGTTGAGGTCAACGGCGGTGGAGCCCATCTTGTACGAGTTGACCTTGATTCCGGCAGAGACCCGCCCGCCGATAAAATCCATCAGATTCTGCGCGGGAACGGTCCATCCCTCCCCGGCCGTCTCAAACGCTTTCCGCTCAATTTCCGCCTGGAAATCGAGTCCGGCCAGTGGATGCGCCGAGGGATAATCCGCCGTGCGGCAGCTCACCACCAGCGCTGAATTCGAGAAAGCCGAGGACCTGGCGGCGTAACTCATGCCATTCAGGACCAACAAGCCGTTTTCAGACGAGGCATTCACAATCTCGCCGCCGGGGCACATGCAGAAGGTGGCGACCCCCCTTCCCGTCTTTCGATTGGTATGGTTGAAGGAATAGGTGGCGGCCCCAAGCCCGGGAAAAGCCTGATATTTCCTGCCATATCTCACCAGGTTGATGACCTCCGCCGGATGCTCGATCCGCACGCCGACGGAAATAGGCTTTTGCTCGAGCGCCACGCCCTTATCATGGAGCATCCGGAAGGTATCGCGGGCCGAATGCCCCACGGCGAGAAAAAGGGTTGGCGCAGGATACTCGGCCGCGCCGTTGATCACGACCCCAGTCACCAGGCCGCCGGACACAAGCACATCCGTCAACCGCGAGGAATAATGGATCTCGCCGCCACGGGAGAGGATATGATTCCTGATATTGCGGACAATCCCGCGCAGAACGTCGGTCCCCAGATGGGGCTTGCGGAGGTAACCGATTTCCCCGGGCGCGCCAAACCGGATGAGGGTATCCAGCACCTTGTTGGCATGAGGCGAATTATTGATTCGCGAGAACAGTTTTCCATCCGAATAGGAACCGGCCCCGCCTTCACCAAACTGGATATTGGACTCGGGATCGAGCGTCCTGTCGCGGATAAATCCCCGGATATCGAGATCACGCTCTTCGATTCTTTTGCCCCGCTCAAAGATCAGGGGTTTAACTCCATAGTCGAGAAGTTCAAGCGCGGCAAACATCCCAGCAGGACCGAAGCCGATGATCACAGGCCGCTCCGCGGAAACGATGGCGGTCCTTCCCGGCTTGGCCTCCTCCGCATGAAGGGGAAACCCCTCCTCGTTGGCGAAAGAATCCGGCACCCTTGCGACAATGGATACGAGGAAGAAAAACTGCTCCTCATCCTTGGCATCCAGTGATTTGCCGAGAATTTTGACAACGTTGAGATCGGACACACCGAGATTCAGCCTGGCTGATGCGACCTGGCCATATTCCTCCAGCCCGTCCCGTTCAACGGCGATTCGCAAATTACTGATGACTATATCCAAGACAATGCCCCTCTGCGGTTTTCGTGCTCTTGCTCCCAAAATACCCGCATCCCCGCCGTCAGGATACAAAGAAATCGCAAAGCCTGACTCCTGTCTCCTAACTTCTGACTACTGACTTTCATCCCCCTACCTTCCCTGTAATGCGTGATAGACATACTCATAGAAATTACTCTCAAAATACTGCCGGTTCACAATGTGCGGCGGAGTAAGGGGATTGCACAAGTAGGGACTCAGGAGCCAGGACAATTCACACCCCACAAAACCCGAAACCATGATCCAGGTGAGCAGAAGCCGCCAGGCCATGGTCTCCGACCCGGTCACGGCCCGTATCATCCGGAACAACCGGGCATTCCCTACAATCCCGCACACCCCGATGATCGCGACATGGGTGACGAGGATGACACGATACACTCCCATTGATTTTGCCGCCGCCACGTTATCCTTGGCCAGCCCCAACACAAGGGGGTCGGGTGGCGGGGCTTGCGCCACAAAGAACCACACCACCGGGCTCAGGGCACCCAGCAGCAGGGCGGTGACCGCCATCCCCACCAACATCAGCAGAACCACCGTCTTCAGGGCCAGTCTGGCACCCATGACCTGCGCCAGCATGGCATTGATCACGCCGCTTGCCGCCACCACCAGGAGAAAGAGCAGCGGCAGCTTGAAGCCGGAGAACACGGCCTGCAGGGGTGCCCGCCATAACCCGAAAACCACCCCGTAGGCCAGGGTTCCAATCAGGATCCCCCCCAGCGCCGTGATGAGCATGGGCCGCGTGTTCCGGCCCTCCGCGAGGCAACCGACAAACTCCGCATCCATGCGACACATGGCGGCCAGTGTTACAGGACGGTGTTTTGATTCTTCCATATCAGGGGTCCTCCCTTGCTGCGACCCTCATCAGTCCATGCATCGGCCCCAATGGGTCATGAAAAACATCTTCTCGTGCTCAATCAGGGTAGCCCCGGGCTTGTCAATAAGGGGACGCAGCACGGCACTCATCTGCAGCGTCACGACAACGAAGATCACGGCCCAGACCTTCAGGACGCCCATCTTGCGCTTGTTGAGGAACTCCAGGGCGAGGGATAGCAACCGAACCGCAAAAAACGTAGCCAACAGCCACATCGCCAGATGGAGAAACCCCATGAACGCCAGCGCGCTGGTGGATTGTGAAAACACCCAGGCGATCGGGGCAAAGCCGAGCAGCAGCAGTCCGGAAAGGGCCTGGCATAGCAGCAAAAGTCCGGCCGTTTCCCCAAGCGTCTGCCGGCTCCCGCCCATGCTGCTGAAGATATACAGGCTGGGCAGGCACAGCAGCGAACTAAGGAACACGCCCATGACCATCTTGGCCGGGGCGACGAGATACATGACGCCTCCCTTGTAGGATCCCATGATCACGCCATAGGCCAGCAGACACAGCCCGGCCACCAACACCAGCCATACCGCCACGGAGCGGCCCCGTCCCTTCGTCAATTCGTAGACCAGCGCTGCCGGATGCTTGAGCACCGCCTCGATAATCGCGGCCCCACCCACGATCCCCCTCATGGCATGATAGTCCCCCTCAAACGCGATCATGGGCGTTGTCCTGCCCTGCCCGCTCATCCCCCCATAGCCTCCCGCATCCGGAATTCCATTGGTTGCATCCATCTCGCTCATGACCGGCTCCTTTTCAAACAGGGCTGCGCGCCCCTTCTGGTTTCCCGAGCAGCCGCTCCCAGTCCAGGCTCCCTGCCCGGCATTACCGCTGCTTTCGCCATCAACACTATTAAAATGCAGAGTACTTTGCAATACAAAGTTTAAAGCACTAAAGAGACTGGCAATTTCAAGGAAAAGTGCAACGGATTCTAATCGTGCGCCTTGGCGCCGGTGGCAATACTCCGCCGGTTTCTCAATTCCGTCTGGCGGCGGGCTTCATATTTTTCTTCCCGCTCCTGATCCTTGGCGCACGGAACGAATCCCGCTGCGTCCGCCTCGGGGTGCGCCGCCAATTCCGCCTGCCCGGCCTTGAGGATCGCCAGCACCGCCTTGTACCGGTGCCCGTCCGGGCCCCCCATCTCCTCCAGACAAAGGCTCTTTTCAGGCCTGTCAAAACTCACCCGGCTGATGTTTTTCTTCTTCTGCAAGTCAATCCCCAGCGATTCGAGCTGATCAAGCTGACCCGGGTCGAGCGGAGACCGCCCGAACGCATTCGCGGGATGGGCACAGTAATAGGAGGGATAATAAGGAGCGTTGATATCAATCCAGGTCACAATCCGGTCCATGTCCTCGGCCGATAACTTCACGTCCTTGTGCCCCCGTTTCAGCGTCTTCACCAGGGGGCTGACGCGGGCACCCCAGGTCAAGGCTTCCTGGATTGCCGAGGGGCCGGCCGAAATCACCTTCATCATGTTGTTGTTCCACAAGCTGCTATACGAGGCGTTAAACACCATGCCCCGGTCGCCTGCGAGATTCAGCACCTTCCCCGCCGGTTTTCCGAAATCGTGGCAACTCACGCAGTTCCGGTCAAAAACGGGCTGAACTTCGGCCCGGTAGTTGAAGTACCGCGCGGGGCCATGCCACCCCGTCAACCGGGCCGGCGGCTGCTGCAACGCGATGAGGTTTTTGGGCGCCGACGTCATCGGAACCGTTATCCGGTTCTCGTGGCACCCGACGCAACCCTGGCGCTCCCCGGACTGGATGATCGTTCCACTGCGCATGGACTGGATCATCAGGCCGTCCTTGTCCAGCAGCTGGAAATAGACGAACGTGTCGGACGGCACCACGAAATGCGCCGAGCCATCCTCCGCCACCGGAACCGTCCCCAGGATGCGCTTGCTGTTGAAATCGAACCAGTTCATCGCCGGGGCGATGGCCCCCTGCCCCGCCCAGTCAGAATAGGTCCACCCCCGCTTTTCCGGAACCTCAATCACCCGCAGGAACTTCACGTCCCCGCGCTTGACCCCTTTCAAATGCGTCCCCTGATACACGTCCTGGATGAAAAATGTTCCTTCATTCCCAGTATAATCGCGCCGGACGGGAATCACCGGGGGACGGGTCCGGGCCACTATCGGCATCGGGTCGAAACAGCCTGGCGCTTCCGCGTGAAGCAGGATTTCATTGCCGAACAAATCCACCAGGTAAAGCCCCATGCCCGCTCCCTTTCCGCTCATCCGGGAACATAGGAAATATTTCGCGCCGAGGGGATAAGGATCCTCGTACTTGAGTTTGATTTTCCCGAACGAATCGTAGTTCCCGTCCTCATCCACCAGGTTAATGGCGTACGCCGGCCAGGTCCACACCACAGGATCTCGCCCGTCAACCCCGCGCTGCCGGTCAATGATCGCCAGCGCCCCCCAGGGCCGGTCATGGCAGGACGAAAACGTACAGAGCACCTTGTCTGTTCCGGGAATCACCCGCCCCTCAAGCACGGCGCCGGGACTGGCCGTATTGTTGCCCCAGTAGATCTGGTGATAGGTTCCATCGGGATTGACCGTCCAGAGTCCCTGGGCGCTCCCGAAGTTACGGTCCACATACTCCCAGCGATCATAGAGGATACGGCCATCGGGCAACAGGTTGCCATGCCCCTCGTGCAAGGTGCTCTTCCCGATCTGATGAATGTTGGCGCCATCCGAATCCATCCGGAAAAGGTTGCCCATGATGTGGCGGTTGCACCCGCAGTACTTGGGTTCCCGGGAGGACGTGAAGACAATACTGTCGTCAGGCAAGTAAAGCGGATCTATGTCAAACACGCCGGCCGCGGAAGTCAGCTGCCGGAGCCCCGTCCCATCCGCCTGCACCTCGTAAAGGTGATAATCCTCGCGGATGTTCCGGCGCATCGAAAAGAGGATCTTCTTCCCGTCGAAATACACATCCGGGTCCCGCACCACGCCCGCGTCACCGGCATCGACGAGGGTCCTGACCTCGCCGCCCCGGGCGAAATCAATCGACTTCAGGGCGCCGCCCCCCTCGAACTTTTTGGTATTGATTTCACCCGTTTGAAACATGGTCTCGGTGTTGTGGTGATCCGCCGCGTACTGGTGACGCACCACAAACAGGAGGGGTTGGCCGGAGATCAGGGGATTAGCCAGCAGGGCCTCACGCTGAAGCGCAAGAAAGGCCTTCTTATCGCTCAGCTTGTCAAGTCGGGCGAGGAATTCCTTCCCGCGCGGATACCGGTCCTGGAATGTCTCCGACAAATCCTCAATGGCCTTCCGCAAGGCCACACGCGCCCCGGGCGAATCCACGTCGGAAGACCGGTCCTCGGCCCCAAGGCCATCCCCCCCCACCAGCATCACCGCAAGCAACAGTGCTGCGGCTCCATGACATGATTCAAACATGCCACATTCTAGTTCATCCCTCCGGGGATTAGCACCACCCGAAAGGGGGGATTTTCAATTCCACCCCTCCTCTCCCTTGACTATTCTACAGGAGGAACACATTCTACATAAAGAATTACAGGAGGGACCCCGATGACGCGTATTCCGATAAACAACAAAGCACTTGCCCCCAGTACGGATCGATGCCTGGCCATACTCGAGCTGCTCAGCCAGCACCCCGCAGGGCTCACCCTGACCGACATCCACCGTTTGCTCGGCATCAGCAAGAACATGATCTTCCGGATCCTGGGGGACCTATCCTCCCGCGGTTACACGCATAAAACAGAATCCAAAACCTATTCCCTCGGCACCAAGCTCCTGGAACTCGCCGTCCCGAATGCCGCCGGCAAGAACCTCGTGGACGAGGCCACCCCTGAAATCAAGGCGCTCCGCCACGAGAGCGGGGAAAGCGTCGGACTCCTCATCCCCAGCGGCAACGAGGCCGTGCTGGTCTACTTCCAGCCATCACGCCAGCCCATCCGCATCATCTATGATATCGGGGTGCGAATCCCCTTGTACTGCAACGCTCCCGGCAAGGTTTTCCTCGCCTTTGGCGACGAAGCGGAACGGAAACGCAAACTCGCGGCGCAGTCCTTCGAACGGTTCACGGCCCGGACCATCACCACCCCCGCCAAGCTGGAAAAGGAGTTGGAGCTGGCACGCAAGGAAGGATACACCCTCGATCTGGCCGAGGAGATCGAGGGATCCCATTGTGTTGCCGCACCGGTCTTCGCCGACGACGACCGGCTCGTCGCCGCCATCGTGATCACAGGTCCGCTGGAGAGAATCCGGAAGGAGAAATTCAAACACTTCGGCCGCATGGCTACCGATGCGGCAGCCCGCATTACCGCACGCCTGAAACATTAATCGCACCCCGGAAGGCACTTCATATCTTTAACGACAAGGGAGACACGATGAAAACAAAACCTGGCCGCAACAGGATTCCACTCGTCACACTGTGCCTGGCATTCTCCGCCATGCTCTCGCCCGTGCGGGCGCAATCCCCCGGCTTCACCGGGGCGAAATGGATCTGGCACCAGCCTGCCGCCGAGACAACCCTCAACTCCTTCGAAGGCGGCACCGTTTACCTGCGCCTGCCGGTGTCCCTCCCGAAAAAGTCAAAAATCAAATCGGTGGAAATCCTTGCCTCCGCCGACAACCTGTTTACCCTCCACGTCAACGGCAAAGTCGCCTGTGAAAGCGAGAACTGGAGCGAGCCCAAGCGGATCAACCTGACCTCGCTGTTCAAACCCGGCATCAACCTGATTGCCGTCAAGGCCAGCAATACCGCCATGGGACCGGCCGGATTCATCGCGAAACTCTCAATCACCCTGGCCGACGGCCAGCAGATCGAACTTGTCAGTGATGACAGCTGGAAATGCAGCATCGTGGAAGTCAGGAACTGGACAGCCCCCGGGTTCAATGACTCCACTTGGAAGCCCGCTCACGCCATCGGAAACCATGGGGTTGCCCCGTGGGGCGAAATCACGCAAATCCCCGCCACCGCGGAACTTCCCCGCGCCAATCAGTCAATCCTGCCCGACACCCTCTTCAAGTGGCCTCAGGGCGGCATCGCCTACCTCGGGGATGACTGCAGCCTTTACCGCGAAAACTACAGGGGTGCCGGTGCAACCAGCCTCGGCGTCACCATGTTCACCGCCAGGAAATCACGCGCTTTCCCGGAACACGACCTGCCCTCCCCGATCAAGATGGGCCGCAAGCTCTACCTTCTCAGCCCGGTAAGCGCCACCGCCAAACCCAAAGTGATCCTCGATGCCGGGACCGGCGCCATCGGCACCCCCTGTTGCTCCTTCGATGGCAAATGGATCTATGTGGCCATGGCCCTCAACAACGAGCCCTTCTTCCACATCTACCGCCTTCCCGCAACCGGTGGAAAGCCCACCCGCCTCACCGAGGGGCCGTTCCACGACATCGACCCGGCCGAACTCCCCGACGGGCGCATCGTCTTCACCTCCACCCGCATCGGCACCTTCGAGGAATACCACAACACGCCCTCACGGTCCCTGTTCACCATGAACGCCGATGGCGGCAACATCCGGGCACTCACCCACACATTCGGTTTCGACAACGAGGCCAGGGCAATGGCCGACGGCCGGATCCTCTTCATCCGGTCCGACAACTTCTTCGACCGCGGGAAGGTGGAGACACTCCTGTCGGCGATCCACCCTGACGGTACCCACGGCTACACGGAGTTCGGCCTGGATCTCGGCCCCGAATACGGCGGCCGCCTGCGCGCCTACTACTGCGGTAGCCCCGCCCCCATGCCCGATGGCCGGGTGGCCTTCGTCTCGGCAGGGGGAATCATCATCGGGCGCCCCGGCAGTAGCCAGCATAACCAGAAGAACATCAGCATCGATGCCGGGGATGTCGCCTCCCTGCCCGATGGCAGACTCCTTTGCACCCTGGCCGGAAACGGAAGCTACAACCGGCTCGCCATCCTCGATCCTGACAGCAGCCCCGCCAACAAGGCCCAGACGATCCTTCAGTGCCCTGACATGCAAATCCATTCTCCCACCTACGTCGGACCACGGCCCAGACCCCCGGTCCTTTCAAGCTCCACCGGAAAAAATGAAACCGGGAAACCTGCTGCCACAGGAATCCTCTTCTGCCAGAACGCGCGTTTCACGAAAAACACCACCGCTGGCTGGCCGCATGTCCGGGCCATCCGCGTCCTCGCCGGAAAAGGCATCACCACCCGCTCCTCGCATTCCTATATCGTCCATGCCGGCAATGAAACGATCGATCTTGGCACAGTCCCCCTCGCTCCCGACGGCTCCTTCTCTGTCGAAGTGCCGGCCGATACCGCCCTCGCGCTCCAGGCCGTCGATGCCGAGGGCCGTTCCGAACTCAACGAGATGTCCTGGATTTTCGTGAAACCCGGGGAGAACCGCAGTTGCCTCGGCTGTCACCAGACACGGCAGGTGACGCCCTCAACGGCATCGACCCGCGCCCAGGCGCTGCAGGCACCGCCGCTGAAACTCCTCGGCCAGGGCAGCCCGCTCCATTTCAGGGGTAACAATCCCGCCGTCACCGGTCTTATGGAATTGCAGTTCGACCGCTTCCGCGAAGTCGCGGGACTCAACCGCCACAGGGCCGCGGCAGACATCGACATGAGCGGCAAAACAGAAGTGGCGGACCTGATAGCGCAATTGAAGGGAAGCGACGACACCCTCTGCATTTCCGCCGCCAACCGGCTGGCGGTCTTCCGCGACCAGACCGCCGCCCCGGCACTGGCGGAAAAACTCGGAACAACAAACCGCGAGGTTCGCGTGGCGACCGCGCTCGCGCTTGCGGCCTGCGGCACCCGTGACTCCGTCCCGCCGCTACTGGCCGCCCTTACCGACCCCGACCCGATTGTCGCGCAGGCCGCCTCCGTGGCGCTGGAAAACCTTACCGGCCACACCGAATCCTTCAACGCCTTCCTCACTCCGGGCACCCCCGCCAACGGAGCCGGAAAGTGGCGCGACTGGTTCCGTTCCACCAACTGGAACGCCATCGAGCAGGATCTCGTCCAGCGTCTCGCCAATGCCGACAGCAACGTTGTGAGGAGGGCAGCCGTGGCACTTGGCCATACCGGGGGCGAAACAGCCAGGCAACACCTGCGGACCTACCTCACCACGGCACGCGACTTCAACCCGTTCCCAAGGTGGCGTATAAGCCATAGGGGCGATGGCACACAATTCAATTCCCTCGCGGAGGTGAACCCCCGGAGGATACAGGCTGTTGCACGGTCACTCGGATACCTGAAGGACAAGGACGCCGTGCCCTTGCTCGCCGAAACCCTTTCCCGCAACAGCGATCCGGACAAAGGCAACCTGTTCCTGGCCGAAGCCTGCGTGGAGGCGCTGGGAATGATTGCCACCCCCGGGATCGAATCCCTCCTGATCAACACCTTCACCCAGCTCAAGGATTATATCCGCTACACCGTCTGGTACGGCGATCACGAGGCCCTCATGGCCTGCCACGCTTCCCCCATCCACTACTTCATCCTCGAGGCGCTTGATAAGATGGAGTCACGGCAGGCCGGCGCCATCCTGACGCACATCATCCGCTCGGTCCCCACCGATTTTGACCGTGGGCTCTTCATCTGGAACGATGACTATGAAACCCTGGCCGGGCGGGTCATCCGGCGCAACGACCCCCACTCGACCGTGGTGGAGACCTGCCTCGCGATCCTCGGCGATCCCCAGGCAGGCCGAACCCCGGAAATAGCCGGCGCCATTGCCAGGGTCCATGGCGCCTGGGGCGGCACGCCGGACCTGGAGAACCGGGCGGCGCAGATCCTCTCGCTCACCTGCCGGGACCGGAAATTCGAGCCGAGAATACGCGCGGCACTGGAACGTTACCGTACCCGGCCGAACGATCCGATAGAGCGGGTATTCAGCACCGGCATCCCCGTTGTCAACAAACTACCCGTCAAGAACTGGGTCTGCTTCTTCCTGGCACGCAACCTGGGCCACCTGGCCGCCCCCGATTCGGTTGATTCCCTCATTGCCACCCTGGAGCAATCCCCGCCCGAAGCCGCATCCGGTTACCCGGACCCCCTCGGCCCCGGCGTCATCTTCCTGCACAACGACCTGACTCCCTGCTACCGCGCCGCCGCCGCATGGGCATTGGGCATGATCAAGGACAAGAAGGCGCTGCCTATCCTCATCAAAACCGCTGAAAACCTCCAGAACGCACCCGACGTCCGCCATGCCGCCACCGCCGCGCTGGCAGCCATCAGCAAAAAGTAGGCTGCAGGAATATTTGCCAAGCGGGCAACGCATGGTATAGTTGACTTCCAATAATCATGAAAACGAATACCATCCTATTTCCGGCTTTAAGTCTTCTCGCCGCCCTCCTGCTGACCCCGGGTTGCGGGCGGGACCCCGTCTCCACCAGCATCAAGGCAATTGAAGCTGGAGACTTGAAACACGCCGAGACACTCCTGATCCAGATTCTGGAACAGGATCCTTCGAATGCCTCGGCCATCATGAACCTCGCCATTATTCACCTTGAAAACGGCCGGACCGATGACGCGCTTGCCGGCTTCTCCAAGGTCGCCGACCTGGCCCCGGAGGATTCCCGGGCCCTCGAGTATATGGCGGCCATCTTGTCGGACAACAACCGGTGGCATGAGACGGGCCTTGTCCTGAACGAGGCGGACCGGCGCACTCCGAACTCCCCCGCGATCCAGACCGCGCTGGCGCTGGTGGACATCAATACAACGAACGCCGCATCCGCCACAACGCGCCTGCTCCAGGTGCTCGCCCGGAATCCAAGCTACCCTCCGGCCTTGTTCAACCTGGCCGTGATCGAGCGGGACTGGCTGAAAAACCCTGCCGAGGGACGGAAATATTTCCAGCGTTATCTCGCGGTCGCCCCCACGGATTCCCACGCCGTGATCGCCCGCTCCGCCATGGCCGCCAAAACGGTAGCGCCCCCGACCGGAGCCCCCCAGCCCGTCACCTCCCGCACCACACCGGCCCACATAACCCGCAGCATTCCCGCTCCCGCCACCACCGAGCCCGCCACCAGCGCTCCGCCCCTGCCGCGTAATCCCGCCGAAGCGCTGGAAGCCTGCCGGCTGGCAACGCAATTCCATCAGGCAGGGAACTATGAAAAGGCCCTGCAGGAATATACGCGGGCCATCCGAAACGACCCGGGCCTCACACGCGCCCATTTCAATCTCGGCCTCCTGTATCGCACAAGGCAGGATCTTCAAGCCGCCCGCACCTCCTTCGAAACCGTGCTCAAGCTCTCCCCGGCAATGACGGATGCCCGTTACATGCTGGCGCTGGTGATGACGGAACAGGGCAAGGATGATGAGGCCGTCAAGCAATTGACCGCCATCATCGGAAAAAACCCCAATCATGCCGACGCCCATCTGGCACTCGGCCTCCTGTACAAGAAAGACAAAACCAAGCTGTCCCTTGCCCGCAAGGAACTCTCAACCTACCTGAAATTGCAGCCGGACAGCCCCAAGTCGAAAGAAATCCGCAACTGGCTCAAGTATCAGTAGGGAAACCAGAAAGGGAAGGTGTCATCATGACCGAACTAACAGGTTTCAACAGTGCCGACATCGTCGCGCTGATCATTATCCTCATCAGCATGGGTGTTGGCTTCAAACACGGCCTCTCCGCACAAATGGCACTCCTGCTGATGGCGCTCTCCGTGTGGGCGGCACTGGTCAATGGCCTCGAGCCCTGCCAGTCCTGGCTAGCCGCACGCTTTGCCCTGTCGGCCGACACCGCCCGTATCGTCTCAATGATCATCCTGACCGCCGTCCCCATCCTGACGGTAACCCTGCTCTACACGTTCCTGCGGTTTGTCCTGAAGATCACCTTCACCACCTGGGTGGACCGGATCGGCGGCGCCATTGCCGGCGGATTGACCGCGGCGGGCATCATCATCCTGGTCTTCCTGCTTATTGAATGCCTGCCGGCGGAGCGCCAGCCCGCCATGATCGGCCAGCAATCCTGGATCATGAGGGAAGTGGTGGGCACGCAAACCCAACTCGTGCAATCCATCAGAAACCGGGTCGAGCGGGGCGAGAATGTCATCGAGAAAGCACGGATAGACCGCGCCGGACGCCGTGAAAAGTGGGAAGAGTAATGGCGGGAATGATTTCCAAGTCCGTGCTGGATGATATCCGGTTCAGGTGCGACATCGTTGATGTGATCGACTCCTACATCACGTTGCCGCGCAAGGGAACCGTGATCAAGACCCTCTGCCCTTTCCACAAGGAGAAGTCCCCGTCGTTTTCCGTCAACCGTCAGCGCCAGATGTTCCACTGCTTCGGCTGCGGTGCAGGCGGGGATGTCTTCAAGTTCGTGATGCTTTACGAGCACACCGATTTTCCGGGCGCCATCCAGATTCTCGCCGAGAAGGCGGGCGTCACGCTTCAATACGAGAAGGGCGCGGGCCCTTCAGAGGACAAGGCGGTCCTCCTGACGATCAACGAGGAGGCCTCGGCCTTCTACCACAAGTGCCTGCTCCAGTCCCCCGATGCCCAACCCGCCCGGGAATACCTCAAAAAACGCCAGATCAACTCGGAAGTCGCCGTGGACTTCATGATCGGTTATGCGCCGGAAAAACGGGATTTCATCATCGACTGGGCCCGCCAGAAGAACTACCCCCTGGCCAAGCTTGAACTCGCCGGCCTCGTCGGTAAACGGGAGGAGGATGGCGGAAGCCACCCCTACTACGACCGGTTCCGCGGCCGGGTGATGTTTCCGATCCGCAACGAGCAGGGCCGGATCGTCGGCTTCAGCGGACGCACCCTGCTGCAGGATGCCAAGACCGCCAAGTATGTCAACAGCCCGGAAACCCCCCTGTTCAGAAAAAGCCACATCCTCTACGCTTTAGATCGGGCCCGCCGCGATATTGTCGAGACCCGCGAGGCCATCATCTGCGAGGGCCAGATCGACGTCATCCGCTGCCATCAGGCCGGTTTCAAGACCGCTGTGGCCGCCCAGGGCACGGCGTTCACCGAGGATCATGCGCGCATGATCAAGCGCTACGCCGATGGCGTGGTGCTGGTGTTCGACTCCGACAACGCCGGTCGCAACGCCGCCCTGAAGGCGTCGGTGATGTTCATGCAGGCGGGATTGGCCGTCAGGGTCGCCTCCCTGCCCCAGGGAGAAGACCCCGATTCGCTCATCCTCAAGCAGGGCGCCAATGCCTTTGCCGAGGCCCTGAGCCGGGCGGTTCCCGCCATAGATTTCCAACTGAACCTGCTCCTGACCCAGGAGGATATCCGCACGGAAATCGGCATGATGCAGGCCTGTAAGTCGGTCCTGGCGACCATCAGCCAGAGCCCCAACGCCGTCCAGCGCGATGTCCTTATCCAGACCGCCGCACGCCGGCTGGGTGTCTCGGCCGCCGCCCTTCAGGTCGAACTGCGTCCCCTGCTGAAAAACCAGGCCCAGCGTGAAGCCACCACGCCGCCCAAGCCCCCCGATAGTCGCCCCTCCAATGAAGTCCTCCTGACGGAACATCTGGGGGCGGCGCCCAGCCTCATCACCCTGCTCGAATTATACCTGCCCGTCACCATGATCACTGACCCGCTCTGCCGCCGCCTCATCGAGGCCCTGCGGGACAGCCAGCACAACGGGGGTGACGTCATGCAGCTGATTGCCGAGCGCGACGATGCGGAACGGTCCCTTTCCTGTTTTGCCGCACAGGTCCTGAGCGCTCCCGCCAAGACCGGAAGCGACGGGACCCATAAGGAAGCCGTGGAAAGCCTGATCCTCGGATTCTGGCGCGCCGAACTTCAACGGCGCAGGGGCGCGCTGGAACAACAATCGCAATCCGCTGCGGATGAACTGACCCGGGACGAAACCATGGCGCAAGCCTCGCAATTGACCACGGATCTTAAACGCCTTCAACGCTGGGAAACCGGCGAATCCGTGATCCGGTTGTACATCTGACATCCCTTACATCGTCACTCTCTTTTCCATCGCCACGAACCGTCGCTTCCCCTGATATTCGAGGAATACGCCGTTGGCGCGGATGGATCGAACCCTAATGCCATCAACTTCACCGCCCGCCTCAATAATCTGTCCGTTCAGGATGGCACAGGCACGCACCTGACCGCACGCCACCAGGGCGGAAAGACTCAAGTAAGGCCACCCGTCCTGAATCTGCATCGCAGGCTGAAGGGGAACGGACACGGTAACCAAAGGCACTTGCGAAACGTTCAACACCGGATCCGGGGCCATCCAGACGTTCCACCTCTCAACAGCGTGGAGAACACCTACCCCGAACAGTGCCATGAGTCCAGCCGCCACGGCCAGACGCTTGATCCATTTTCCGTTTCGGCGGCGGAGGGGAGTCGCCACCACAACCTCCGGAACCACGGTGCAGTCCCTCAGCACGGCATCCAGGCTGCGGTTGATATTTTTGGCAGGAAACGCCGTGCTTTCACCCAGCTCGAAACGACCATGGGCGAGGTTCACCATGGACTTAAGCGCAACGTCCCCTCCCTCGTCCTGCCACTGGGCCGCTATCGGTACGCCCTTGCGCAACCAGATCTGCCCCCGCTGCTTAAAGCTGAAGATATCGATAAACCCATTGAATCCCTGATTTAACGCCTTTTCCTGCAACAGGTTTACCAGTAGGCCTTGCTTCAACTCACCCCGACTTGTAAATTCTTTTTCCATGGTGTTTCTTTCCTTCGGATAGTTCTATAGCAATTGCGATGCCAACCCTAAATCACCCTAATAATCTTCTCAAGAATGACAAAATGGAAAGGTTTTTCACCCATCCCGCCGAAATGAAATTCTCAATATTGATTAAAGCGGGAATGTTTCACGCACGAGACACAGGCCAATCCCAATCTTGACATCTCCCTCTGACATCGGCACCATTTCGCGCCTTATGAACAAATCAGCACAAATTGCCGTATTGAGCGGGGACGGCATTGGCCCCGAAGTGATGGAACAGGCGCTGACGGTGCTTACGGCCGTTCAGAAAAGGTTTAGTTTTGAACTGGGCTTCACGCCGGCGGACGTCGGTGGAGCGGCCATTGACCGCCAGGGTTGCGCCCTGCCGGCCAGCACCATCACCATCTGCGAAGCCAGCCAGGCGATCCTGTTCGGATCGGTGGGCGGCCCCAAGTGGGAAAAGCTTCCCCCGGAAAAGCAACCGGAACGGGGCGCGCTGCTGCCCCTCCGCCGCCATTTTTCGCTGTTCTGCAATCTCCGCCCCTCCAAAATGCCAGCCAGCATGCTGTCAAACTGCCCCCTGCGGCCCGAACTCTGCCCGGAGGGTTTTGACATCCTGTGCGTCCGGGAATTGACCGGCGACGTCTATTTCGGCCAGCCCAAGGGGCGCGAGGGATCGGGTCCCTCGGAACGGGCCTTCGACACCATGGTCTACACCCGGCAGGAGATCGAGCGGGTGGCGCATGCCGCCTTCAAGTTTGCCCGCCAGCGCCAGAAAAAAGTGACGTCCGTGGACAAGGCTAACGTGCTGACCACGATGGTGCTGTGGCGCGAGGTGGTTACGGAGATCGGCCGGGCTTACCCGGATGTGGCCCTCCAACACATGTATGTGGACAATGTCGCCATGCAACTGGTGCGCCGTCCCCAGCAGTTCGACGTGCTCCTGTGCGGCAACATGTTCGGGGACATCATCAGCGACGAATGCGCCATGCTGGCAGGCTCGCTCGGCATGCTGCCCTCGGCCAGCCTGAACGAATCCGGCTTCGGTCTCTATGAGCCTGCCGGCGGCTCCGCCCCGGACATCGCCGGGCAGAACATCGCCAACCCGATCGCCCAGATCCTCTCCGCCGCCATGATGCTGCGTCATTCGCTCGGCCGTCATGATGCCGCCACGGCCATCGAGCAGGCGGTCGACTCCGTGCTGGCCGCAGGGTTGCGCACCCGCGACATCGCGGGTGACCCCGGAAAGACCATTGTCGGTACCGAAGCCATGGGCGCGGCCATTGCCAAGGCCATCCTGGCGTGATAAAGTCCGAAACCATGACAACACGAGTAGCCACCCGAACTGGAAAACGGAAGCCTCCACTTCCCCACCCCGCCGATTACGTCCGCAAGGGGCGCGACATCATCCAGATGGAAGTCGAGGGGCTCCGGAATGTCGGGGCCAACCTCAACTCCGGCTTCGGGAATGCCGTGGAAATGATCATCAGGGCCACCAACGCCGGCGGCAAGGTGGTGGTGACCGGTGTCGGGAAAAACCTGCATATCGGCGAGAAGATCTCGGCCACCCTGGCCAGCACCGGCACCACGAGCGTCATGCTGAATCCCATCCAGGCCATGCACGGCGACCTCGGCATACTCGCCCCCGCCGACATCCTGCTGGCCCTCAGCTACAGCGGCGAATCCGAGGAAGTGCTCAACCTGCTCCCGCTGGTCCGCCGGTTCGGAATCAAAGTCATTTCCCTCACCGGAAAACTGAACAGCTCCATGGCCAAACTGAGTGACGAGGTCATCTCCGTGGCCGTGGACCGCGAAGCGTGCCCCTTCAACATGGCCCCGACCACCAGCACCACCGCCACGCTGGCCGTGGGTGACGCCCTGGCCATGGTCCTCCTGGATGCCCGGGGCTTCAAGATCGAGGACTATGCCAGGCGCCATCCCGCGGGCGCCATCGGGCGAACCCTCCTTCTCCGCGTCTCGGACATGATGCGACGCGGCGACCGCGTGGCCTCCGTCCTGTCCGGAGCCAAGGTCAAGGACGCCATCCTGGCCATGACCAAGGCCCGCACGGGATCAGCCGGAATTCTCGACCGCCATGACCGCGTTCTCGGGATCTTTACCGACGGCGATCTCCGCCGGCACCTGCCGGACCATGCCGACCTCGTCAATGTGCCGGTGGACTCCCTGATGACACGCCACCCGATCACGGTCAGGGCGGACGACCTGGTCGCCGACGTCCTGCGCGTTTTCGAGAAACACAACATCGACGACCTGCTGGTGGTGGACGGAAAGAACCGGCTGGTCGGTGCCGTTGACATCCAGGACCTGCCAAAGCTCAAGATCATGTAACCTGGAGCGTGCCTTCCATGTCCGCACCTGAAATGACCCTGATCCAGGCAGCCATCCTGGGAATCGTGGAAGGCATCACCGAATATTTGCCCGTCAGCTCCACGGGCCATCTGCTCCTCACCCAGAAGCTGATGAACATCGGCCAATCCGCATCCACCCGCAACGCCTCCGAGGCCTACGCCATCTGCATCCAGGCAGGTGCCATTCTTGCCGTGGCCGGCTTGTATTTCCGCCGGCTCCGGGAAGTGGCGGAAGGGCTCACCGGCCGCAATCCGGCGGGATTGAAACTCGGAACCAACATGATCCTGGCATTTATCCCCGCCGCGATCATGGGACTGACCCTCGAGAAATGGATCAAGCATAATTTGTTCGGCGGAGGGCAATGGGGCTTGTGGCCGGTTGTGGCCGCGTGGTTTTTCGGCGGGATTGCCATCCTGCTGGTCGAGCGTCACCGCCGGGTGGCCGGCAAGGACAGCTCCAGCGGGCTGACGATCCGGGAGATCACCTGGAAACTGGCGCTCCTCATCGGATCCATGCAAGTCCTGGCGATGTGGCCCGGTGTAAGCCGGAGCCTGGCGACCATTCTGGGCGGCCTGCTTGCCGGACTCTCCCTGGTTGCCGCCGTTGAATTCAGCTTTCTCCTCGGACTGATCACCCTGGGCGCGGCAACCGCGCTGGACACGGTGAAATACGGGGGCGACATCCTCGCCCTCTACGGGTGGCAAACCCCGCTCGCGGGCCTGGTCGCCGCATTTGTCTCCGCCGCGCTGGCCGTCAAGTGGCTCGTCCGGTATCTCCAACACCATCCCCTTTCCTGCTTCGGCTACTACCGGATCGCCCTCGCCCTCGCCACGGCAATCCTGCTTCTGCGATGAATTTCCAAAGGACCGGCAGGGACTCTTTAGTGACCGGAAAAACTTTTCTTCCTTTTTATGTTGAAATCCCAATCAACTTTCGACATGATGCGCGCCTGTTTTTGGGGGGACGTAGCTCAATTGGTTAGAGCGCTGCCCTGTCACGGCAGAGGTCGCGGGTTCGAGCCCCGTCGTCCCCGCCATTTGTTTTTTTTGCAGAACAAATGCCCCCTGAAAATCGCGGCGAGCGGGCTCGCCCCCAAGCGCAATTCAAAACAGGCTGACCCTCTCCACCTTACCTTTGTCCCCCGGATTCTCCTGTCATTTCAAAACAAGACGACCTCTTGACCTTGACAGGCAACTGTCTTTATGTATTCATCTTTCGTGCTTGATGAGCGTTACGTTGCGATGTCTAACGGAAGGAAATTCACATGAAGAAGCGCGACTGGATCACAGGTCTATCGGCATGGCTCGTTCTGGCTTCGGCATCGGCCCGGGGAGCCGCCGTGCCCGGCGACGCGGAGGCGGCGACGCACGGTGACGAAGCCGCCACCGTGCAACTCGTCAAGGAGACCGAGCAGAAAGCTCCCGACTTCATCTTCCGCCAATACAACCTTGCCGTTCTCTCGCACTACTCCTACATGATCGGAAGCGGGGGGGAAGCGATGGTCGTCGATCCCGCCCGCGATACCAGCCAATACCTGAACGACGCGAGGGATCTGGGACTGAAGATCACGAAAGTGTACCTGACCCATTCCCATGCCGATTTCGTAGCCGGACACATGGAGCTGGCGAAGTCAACTGGCGCCGAAATCCTCATTAACGCGGACACGCAGGCCGGATATCCCCATAAGGCCCTGAAGGATAACGACGAAGTCAGGGTCGGCAAGGTCCGGGGCGTGGTCATCATGACCCCCGGCCACACACCCGACGGCACCTGCATGCTGGTCTACGCGCCTGGCTCGACGGAAAAGCCGGACTTTGTCCTTACCGGTGACACCCTGTTCATCGGCAGCGTCGGTCGCCCGGACCTCATGGGCGAAGGCATGAGCGCGGCAGCGCTCGCCGAAATGGGCTACCAAACCTGGCGCAATAAATTATCCAGGATCCCCGATGAAACAAAACTGTTCCCCGCCCATGGCGCCGGCTCACTCTGCGGCGCCCATTTGAGCGACAAGCCTGTGTCCACGTTCGGGGAGCAGAAGCGGGAGAACGTCTATCTCCAGCACAAGGACCTGGCTTCGTACGTCATGGCCGTGATTGACGGCCTTCCCGAGGCGCCCCAGTACTTCAAGCACAACGCGAAGATGAATCACGATGGCCCCCCCCTGGTGGCGTGGGACAAGGTTATGCCGCCGGCCTTGTCGGCCGCGGAGGCATCGACCCTGGCCCGGAATGGCGCGTGGCTCCTTGATGTGCGGGATGCCAAGGCATTTGCCGCCGCACACCCGCAGGGGGCCATCAACATCGGAATTCGTGGACGGTTTGAAACATGGACCGGCATCATGACCCCGTGGGGAAACCCCTTTGTTCTCGTTGGATCCGATGAGGAAGTCCGCGAATCGGCGTCACGTTTGAAGCGGATCGGCTACGATGCGCCGTCCGGGTTCCTGCAGGGGTCTGTCGACGCCTGGAAGAAAGCGGGGCTCCCCTCCGGAACCCTGAAGCTTGTGCAGGCGCAAACCCTTCACCGGGAGATGCAGGCCGGCACGGCTCCCGTTATCGTGGATGTCCGTCTGCCCGCCGAGTGGATGGCGTTGCGCATCGGCAACGTGCTCAACATCCCCATCAACAAGCTATTCACCGACAGCACGCGCCTTGCCAAGGACATGCCTGTGCTTACCGTGTGCAACTCGGCCTATCGTTCGAGCCTGGGCGGCTCGGTTCTCCTGAAACTTGGATTCAAGGATGTGCGGAACATGGAAGGCGGCAGCGAGGCATGGATCGCCGCAGGCCTGCCGACCCTGAGTGCTGGTGGAAGCGGACACGGCACCGCCGCGGCACCGGTCCGTTCGATCAAGCTTCCCGACCGCCTTGCCGCCGCGGAACTCAAGCGGATGATCATGGATCTGCCGGGCACCTTTGAGATTGTGGATATCCGCCCTCCTGTGCAGTTCGCCGACTTCAACCTGCCTGGCTCGATGAATGTGGATATCGCGGAGGTGATCACCAGTCCGGCTTATGTGAACGGCACGGTTCCGCTGGTGATTGTTGATCGCGACGGCTCCCTGGCCATGGCGGCAGGGGGTATACTCTCGCAAAAGACGTTGCGGCCGGTCAAAGCGCTATTCGGTGGCCTGGAGACGTACTGGAACGAGTCCGGCATGACTCCGCCGCCGGCCTCCCCTCCCCCTGCCCCCGGGCCGGGCATCAAGCCTGGCGCACCGGCATCGGTTCCCGCCGCATCGGCGCCATCGACGCCGGCCCCTCCCAAAAAGAAAAGCGCGGGGTGCTGACCCATGAACACTAATCCCGATACTTCCAAGAGCGGTCCGCGTCCTTATGCCAATCCCTACCTCGCGGGGGTGCTACTGGGCCTTGTGCTCCTTGGGTCCTTCGTGATCCTTGGCGCCGGTCTGGGCGCCTCCGGGGGCATCGCGCGCATCGGCGCGTCAACGTCACTGTGTCTATCGCCGGCGCATACACTGGGTAGCGAATACTTCGGCAAGTGGGGCACCCAGCCGATGAACTACTATCTTGTGTTCATGCTTGCGGGCACGTTTGTCGGGGCCCTCTTCTCGGCGTTGCTGGCCAACCGCGTACGGATCCAGGTGGAACGGGGAGCCGCATCGCCTGTCATGCTGCGGCTTGGATATGCCCTGGTGGGCGGTTTGATCGCAGGTTTCGCCAGCCGCCTGGCCCAGGGGTGCACATCCGGACAGGCACTGAGCGGCGGGGCGCTGCTACTCACCGGCAGCATGGTGTTCATGCTCTGTCTTTTTGCCAGCGGCTACGCGACGGCATGGTTCGTCAGGAGGCAATGGCATGACTAACACCCTTTACAGCCTCGATGCGCTCGGAACATCCCTGGCTTTTTTCATGGCCCTGCTGCTCGGATTCGGATTCGGTTTCGCGCTTGAACGCGCAGGCTTCAGCAGTTCACGCCGCCTGGCAGGGGTCTTCTACTTCACCGACATGGCCGTGGTGAAGGTGATGTTCACGGCGCTGGTCACCGCCATGCTGGGACTGTCCTACCTTGTCGCAGCCGGATGGATCAGCATGGACCAGATATTTCTCATGCCGACCATCTATGGGGCGCAAATCGTGGGCGGGCTCTTGTTTGGAGTGGGGTTCGCCATGGGCGGATGGTGTCCCGGCACGGCAGCAGCCGGCATGGCCGCCGGCCGCATTGACGCACTTGTGTTCCTCCTCGGAGCCGTTGGCGGCAGCATCCTGTTCAACGAGCTCTTTCCCCTGATCAGCGGCCTCTATACCGCCGGTGACCGGGGCGTCCAGATGCTGTACGACACGCTTGGGATGTCGCGAAACGTCTTCATCCTGGTCTTCACGCTCGTGGCCGTGGCGGCTTTTTGGCTGGCCGAATGGGCCGAGAGAACTCGCACCGGCCACTCCGAATACCTCGGATCTCCCTTCCTTAAGGCGTTCAGCGTCGCACTCGTGGCCGTGGCGGCCGGTTTGTTTGTGCTGTCCCCGGCAACGACAAACAGTCCCACGCCACAAACCAGCTCCCACGGCACAACGGCAAGGGACGAGACGGCCCTCCTGGCGGGAGTCGAGAAGGCAGGTGACCATATAGAACCCGAGGAGCTGGCCGCCCGCCTGATGGCCGGGGAGACCGGCCTCGTGCTCGTCGATGTCCGGCCAGCCATTGAGTTCAACGCCTTCCACATCCGGGGCGCCATCAACGTGCCGCTTGCCGGCCTGGCCGAGGCGCTACAGCCCTTCAAGAACAAGGGCATGGTGGTGCTCTACTCAAATGGCATGACTCATCCCGCCCAGGCCAGGGACTCACTCCAGCGCCAGGGTTTCGGAAACGTGTACTTGCTGACGGACGGTCTCCAGGGCTTTCGGGAACGGTGTCTCAAGCCGGTCTCCCTCCGCCTGGAACCGCTGAGTGCTTCGCAGGCGGCTCAAGTGAATGCGTGGCGAAATTTCTTCGCCGCATCCGGATTGGCGGCCAAGACCGGCCCCGTGACAACCGTGACGCCGGCGGAGACTGGACCAAGATTGGTCGAGACCGACTGGCTAGCCTCCCAGCTTGGCGCCAGCACGATCAAGATCATCGATCTAAGACCCCAGCCGGAGTACAACGCATCACATATCCCGGGAGCGGTCAGCCTGAACGTGGAGAGCCTCCGCGGAAATGTCGGGGGCGTGCCCTCCATGCTCCTTCCTGCCCCCATGCTGGCGGCGCAATTTTCGTTGCTGGGTATCAGGCCAACAGACACGGTCGTGCTGGTAGCCGGCGACAAGTTTCATGATGCCACCTTGGCCGGAATGGCGCTCGAGCGGCTGGGACACGCCAACTACGCCATTCTGAACGGCACCCAGGCCAAATGGGCGCAGGACGGTCGGCCGGCAAACGCGATGCTCCCCATCGTAACCCCTTCCGAATATCCGGCAAGGCAGCCCGCCGATCACTTCACGGTGGATTACCGGGCTGTGGCGGCGAAGGTCGGCAAGCCTGGCACCGTGATCATCGACGTCCGACCCGTTGAATTCTACACGGGCAAAAAGTCCGATGAGGCCCGGGCAGGCCACATTCCCGGCGCCATCAACCGTCCCTACACGGAGGATGTCGCGACCTCATCCAACATGGTTATCACGCTCAAGTCCCGGGAGGCCCTGGCGGCGGAGTATGGCCAAGTCATTCCCTCCCAAAACACGGAGGTCATAGTCCACTGCCGGACGGGCCACCAGGCAAGCCAGACGTTCTTCGTGCTGAAGCATCTGCTGGGGTACCCCAACGTGCGCTGGTACGACGCAGGCTGGACGGAATGGGCGACACGGATGGAGTTGCCGGTCGTGAACAAAGCCAAACTGAACACGCCCTCGAAATAACCTGACCCATGTCCGAACCTGCGCCTGGGGAACCGACGCAATAATTTTCTTGATTCCCCCCCTCCCAGAAGACATAGTGTGCGCCTTTTTACCCCCGAAATGATTCGGGAGAAACTGTAGTTCGAGGTAATACTTATGGCTGACGATAAACTTCCTTTGTCCAAGATTCGCAACATCGGCATCATGGCCCACATTGACGCGGGTAAAACCACCGTCAGCGAACGCATTCTATTTTATTCCGGCAAAACCCACAAGATGGGCGAAGTTCACGATGGCGCCGCCACCATGGACTGGATGGAGCAGGAGCAGGAACGCGGAATCACCATCACATCCGCCGCCACGACCACCACCTGGGGCGACTGCCGGATTTCGCTGATCGATACTCCCGGGCACGTGGACTTCACGGCCGAGGTGGAACGCAGCCTCCGCGTCCTCGATGGCGCGGTGGCCCTGTACTGCGCCGTCGGCGGCGTGCAGCCCCAGTCCGAGCAGGTCTGGCGCCAGAGCGAGAAGTACAGCGTCCCGAAGGTCGCCTTCATCAACAAGATGGACCGCACCGGCGCCGACTTCTTCGGCGTGGTGGACAAGATCCAAAGCATCCTGGGCGCCAACGCCGTTCCTGTCGTGATCCCGATCGGCAAGGAGGAGAATTTCGAAGGCATCATCGACCTGGTGAAGATGAAGGCCATCCATTATAACGAGGCGGATCGTGGCCGCACCTGGACCGAAGACCCCATTCCCGCCGACAAGATGGAGAAGGCCAAGAAGTGGCGCGCCAACCTCGTCGAAAAGTGCGCCGAGCAGTGCGATGCACTTCTGGAAAAGTTCCTTGAGACCGGCGACCTTTCCGAGGAGGAAATCAAGGCCATCATCCGCAAGGCCACCATCGCCCGCCGCGTGATCCCGGTTTACTGCGGTTCAGCCTTCAAAAACAAGGGCGTCCAGCGCCTGCTCGACGGCATCGTGGACTTCCTCCCCTCGCCTGCGGATATCGCCCCGGTCATCGGCCGTGTTGGTGAAGGCGAAGAGCACCGCAATCATTCCGAGGATGAGCCGTTCTCCGCCCTCGCGTTCAAAATCATGTCCGACAAGCACATGGGCAAGCTCGTCTATATGCGGGTTTATTCCGGCAAGATCTCCTCCGGCACCCCGGTCTACAACAGCACGCAGAAGAAGGAACAGCGGATCGGCCGCCTGCTGCGCATGCATGCCAACCGCCAGGAGTCCATTGACGTCGCCCGTTGCGGTGACATTGTGGCCGTGGTCGGTCTGCAGCAAACCAAGACCGGCGACACCCTCTGCTGCGAGGACAACCCGATCCTGCTTGAGTCCATCGAGTTCCCCGCGCCCGTCATTTCCATCAGCATTAAGCCGGAAAGCCGGGCAGACGACGAGAAACTGAGTCATGCCCTGCATTCCCTCGCCGACGAGGATCCGACTTTCGTGGTCAGCTTCGATGACGAGACGAAGGAAACCATCATCGCGGGAATGGGTGAGCTTCATCTCGAAATTTTGGTGGATCGCATGAAACGCGAGCACGGCGTGGTGGCCCAGATCGGCCGCCCCGAGGTGGCCTACCGCGAAACCGGTACCGCCAAGGTGGATGGCGAATACAAGCACGTCAAGCAGTCGGGCGGTCGCGGTCAATACGCGCATGTCTGCCTCAAACTGGAACCGCTCGCCCCCGGTGAAGGCTTCGAGTTTGTCAACGAAGTCCGCGGCGGACGCATTCCCCAGAACTTCATCCCCTCCGTCGAGAAGGGTATCGTCAAGGCCATGCTCAGGGGTCCCGTGGGTGGGTACCCCGTGGTGGATATCCGCGTCACCCTGTACGATGGATCGTTCCATGAGGTGGACTCGAATGAATTCGCCTTCATTGAGGCGGCGCGCGCCGGTTTCCACAAGCTGTTCCTGGAATGTCGTCCCGTCCTGCTGGAACCCGTGATGTCCGTCGAGGTGGTGACGCCCGAGGATTACATGGGCGGCGCGACCGGCTCCATCTGCCAGCGCCGTGGCCGTATCGAATCCATGGACGAGCAGGCCGAATACAAGGTGGTTCGCGGCATGGTTCCGTTGAGTGAAATGTTCGGGTACTCGAACGTGATCCGCACGATCTCACAGGGTCGCGCCTCCTACACGATGCACTTCGAGCACTACGAGGCGGTTCCGTTTACCTTGGCCGAAGAAATCGTGGCCAAGCGCCGCGAAGCCAAGAAGATCAATTAAGGGACACGGTCGAAGTTGACGGAAACCGGCTCAGCAATGAGCCGGTTTTTTGTTTTACAAGACGGGAAACGTCAAAGGACAGCAGGTTACCGTCAGGTTTTCGGCCAGTGATCCCGCGTGAACTGGGACTCAACCTGCCTTGGCCAATGATCCCGGTGCGGGGCCGGGGCCGGGCTATGCCCCCCGGCAGGATGGAATGAGGGTCGGCGTTCATGGTCCCCGCGGCGCTGGGGAAACCGGGGAGAACCTCCTTCGCCCTGCGGCGCCATCATCTGTCGCTCCTCGAGCTCCAGTGTCCGCTTTCGGCGCACATACTCACCGGCGAATTGCTCGGTAGCGCGCCCCGCCTCCACGTCCAAAGCCATCCCCACATCACAACGGGTGCGCCGCATCACCCCCAGCACGCGATCCACAACCGCCTCGTAATCGCCCAGCAGGCGGGTCCGGACCTTGGATGAGAAGTCCTCATCACCGGTTTTTTTCTCCCCCCCCAGGATGGCGTCGAGGATCCGCACGACGATCCGGACATCCCAGCCCTGCCCCTTGCGGTGTTCCAGCAACTCCTCCGCCAGGAAGTGCGCGGCATACGGCATCGTATTGCGCAATTCATCAAGCGTCTTCCGCCGGTCGAGGATGGCGGGCTGCAACTCCTTGCAGCGCCCCACCCGGTCCAACAACCTCGCTTCTTTCAAACTGATCAGGCGTTCCGCGATGGCCAGGGCAACCCAGGGCGAGACATTGAGCTGTTTGCTCAGCACAACAGCCCGCTGCGCCACCGCCTTGGTGTCGCCGCGGTTGGCGGCCAACTCGAAAAGGGACTGCACCCACCGCTCAGGATTGATGTCCTTTTTCTTTTTAAATACCGTGTTCGAACTCATGGGACCTATCCTGCTGATGCAATGCCCGCGTGTCCAGACTGAAATCGTTGAAATCACTTGATTCCCTCCCTGTCAAAATCCATAATGACCCGCCAACACTTCAACGAATAATGGAGATTCGCCCCATGAGCTTGAATGCCTTTGTGCAGTCCTTTATGGAAAAGTTCCCCCAGGAGGGGCTGACATTCGACGATGTCTCGCTGATCACGCAGTATGCCGATTTCCTCCCGGAGGAAGCCGACATCAAGAGCCGCTTGACCCGCAACATCACCCTCAACATCCCCTTCGTCAGCGCCGCCATGGACACCGTGACCGAAAGCCCCATGGCGATCGGCATGGCCCTGCTTGGCGGCATGGGCATCATCCACAAGAACCTTTCGCCCAAGCGGCAAGCCGACCATGTCGCCCGGGTGAAGCATTACCTGAACGGCCTGATCCGCGCCCCCATCGCCTTCCGCCACACCGACACCCTCGAAACCGTCCACAAGACTAAGCAGCAGAAGGGCTTCACCTTCAGCGGCTTCCCGATTCTGGATGAGAACGACCGCGTGGTTGGAATCCTGACCGCCGCCGACATCAAGTTCGCGAGCGACAACAAGATCCGCGTTGCCGACGTGATGACCTCCAACGTGATTTGCGCCCCTGCCGAGACCACGCTCCAGGAGGCCTACACCCAGATGAAGAAGCACCGCATCGGCAAGTTGCCTCTCGTCGACAAGGACGGCAAGCTCGCCGGACTATACAGTTTCTGCGATGTGCGCACGCTCATTGAGAACGTGGAACCCCTGTACAACCGGGATGCCCGCTACCGCCTGCGCGTTGGCGCCGCCATCGGCCCGAACGACCAGGACCGGGTCGCCGTCCTCGCCCGAGAGGATGTGGATGTGGTTGTCGTGGACACGGCGCACGGACACAGCCGCGGCGTGATTGAAATGGTGAAGTGGGTCAAGAAGCATCACCCTGAAATTGACGTGATTGCCGGCAACATCGCCACCGGGGAGGCGGCCCTCGCCCTGAGGGATGCGGGAGCCGACGGCGTCAAGGTCGGCATCGGTCCGGGATCCATCTGCACCACCCGAGTCGTGGCCGGTGTCGGCATCCCCCAGGTCAGCGCCATCTATGAGTGCGCCAAGGCCCTCGCCGGGTCGATCCCCATCATCGCCGATGGCGGCATCCGGCATTCCGGTGATGTACCCAAGGCCATTGTGGCTGGCGCCAATACGATCATGGCGGGTTCACTCTTCGCCGGAACTGATGAGAGTCCGGGCGAGAAAATCATCCACCAGGGGCGCCAGTACGTTGTCTATCGTGGAATGGGCAGCCTGTCCGCCATGCGCGAGGGCGCCGCCAGCCGTGAACGCTACGGGCAGGGAAATATCCGCGAGGAGGAACTGGTTCCCCAGGGTATCGAAGGCATCATTCCCTACACGGGCTCGGTCCGCAAGGTCATGGTCCAGTTCTGCGGCGGCATCCGGGCATCCATGGGATACTGCGGGTGCCGTTCCATCGATGAACTTCAGCAGCGGGGCAGGTTTATCCGGGTCTCACAGGCAGGCGTGACGGAGGCCCATCCTCATGACGTCAAGATCATGAAGGAAGCCCCGAACTACCGTTCCTGAGGGCTTCCCCATGAGTCCCAGACTGTATAGTCTCACTATTGACCGGGAGCGCTGCAAGGGGTGCGAACTCTGCGTCGACGTTTGCCCTAGAACCGTTCTCGCCTTGTCCCCGAAGCTCAATTCCCGTGGCCAGCATTATGCGTTTGTCACCAACCCTGCCAGCTGCATCGGATGCGCCCAGTGCTCCGACATGTGTCCCGATGCCGCCATCGAGATCGACGAAGAGGAATCGGCCCATGCGTAAACGCGTCCTCATGAATGGAAACGATGCCATCGGCGAAGGTGCCATCCGGGCCGGGTGCGAGGCCTACTTCGGATACCCTATCACCCCCCAGAACGAATTGACCTCCTACATGGCCAACCATATGCAGGCCCATGGGCGGGTGTTCATCCAGGCGGAAAGTGAAGTGGCGGCCGTCAACATGGTGTTCGGCGCCGCGGTGACGGGCCGGCGCGCCATGACAAGCTCCTCGTCGCCCGGCATCAGCCTGAAACAGGAAGGACTTTCCTACCTGGCGGCCGCCGAATTGCCGTCCGTAATTGTCAATGTGCAGCGGGGCGGGCCCGGGCTCGGGAACATCGCCCCCTCGCAGTCCGACTACTTCCAGGCCACCAAGGGCGGCGGGCACGGCGATTACCACCTGATCGTCCTGGCGCCTTATACCGTCCAGGAAATGCATGATTTCACCATCGATGCATTCGCCTTGGCGGACCGCTACCGGAACCCCGTCATGCTGCTCACCGATGGCCGCCTGGGCCAGATGATGGAACCGCTCACGCTTTACGCGGGACGCCCGCAGAAAATTCCCGCGAAACCCTGGGCGCTCACGGGAGCCAAGGGAAGGAAACCCAACCACATCCGCTCATTACTCCTGGAGGATGGCGCCCTGGAACAGCGGAATCTCCATTTGCAGGCCAAATACAAGACGATCCTGAATGAACTGGTCGGCTATGATGAGTACCTCACGAGCGATGCCACGGTGCTGGTGGTGGCCTACGGCAGCAGCGCCCGGATCGCGCGCGGCGCCATTGACCAGGCCCGGGCAAAAGGCGTCAAGGCCGGACTCCTGCGCCCCATCACGCTCTGGCCGTTTCCCCGCGCTCGGATCCGGCAACTTGCCGGAAAGGTCCGCGGCATCCTGGTCGTGGAGATGAGCGCAGGCCAGATGATTGAGGATGTTCAGCTTTCAGCCGGCGACCGCGTTCCCCTTGCCTTCGAGGGGCGCATGGGCGGGGGAATTCCCGAGGAATCCGCCGTGGTCCGGGCCATACAACGCCTGGCGAAACCACCCCAGAGGAGCGCCCGGAAATGAGCCCTTCCAGAAAACCAACCCAGGCAAGCAGGCGAAGCGTATACCACCGGCCCGTCTCCCTGGTGAACAAGCCCACCCACTTCTGTCCCGGATGCGGTCATGGCACCGCCCATAAACTCATCGCGGAAGTCCTGGATTCGCTGAAAATCAGGGAAAAAACCATTGGCGTGGCGCCGGTTGGCTGCGCCGTCATGGCCTACTACTACCTCAATTGCGATATCAGCGAGGCCGCGCATGGACGCACCCCCGCCGTGGCCACGGGCATCAAGCGGTGCCTGCCTGACCGGATCGTCTTCTCCTATCAGGGCGATGGCGATCTGGCCGCCATTGGCATGGCGGAAACCATCCATGCCGCCAACCGGGGCGAAAACATCACCGTGATCTTCGTCAACAATTCGGTTTATGGCATGACTGGCGGCCAGATGGCGCCCACTACCCTCTCGGGCCAGAAGACCGTAACCTCTCCCTGCGGCCGGGATGCACACACCATGGGAAGTCCCATCCGGGTTTGTGAACTGCTCAATACTCTTGATGCGCCCTGGCATATCGAGCGCGTGGCACTCGACAGCCCTGCCGGTGTGCGCAAAACCCGCAAAGCCCTGCTGACCGCCTTCAAGGGCCAGATGGAGGGAAAAGGCTACAGCCTGGTTGAAATCCTGTCGCCCTGCCCCATCCACATGCGGCTGAGCCCGCTGGAGGCTGTCCGATTCGTCAAGGAGGGCATGGTCCCGGCATTCCCCCTGGGTGTTTTCCGCAGGGAGGGCAAACCTGTCGCATGAGCGCGGAACGGATCCTGATTGCAGGCGCAGGAGGACAGGGCATTGTCTTCATCGGCAAACTTCTGGCCAATGCGGCCATCACAACCACCCCGCACATCACCTTTTTCCCCTCCTACGGCGCTGAAGTGAGGGGGGGCGATTCATCCTGCCAGGTCATTCTGAGCACCAAGGAGATATCCTCACCGGTTTCGCGCGAATTCGACCTCATGATCGTCATGAATCCGGCGAGTACGGCAAAATTCCGACCCCAACTGGCGCCCGGCGGCGTGGCGATCGTAAACAGTTCACTGGCCCGGGGCACGCCCTGCCCCAGCTGCGTCATGGTCCCTGCGACCGAGGAAGCCGACCGGCTGGGCGACCAGCGTGTGGCTAACCTGATCATGCTGGGCACCCTGCTGGCCCACCGGCGCATTGTGGACCCCGCCCAGATCGAGATGTTGCTCCGCAACCTGCTCGCGGGAAGCCCCGTCATTCTCGCCCGCAACCTGGCGGCGCTTAACGCCGGTCTCGCCTATCAGGCATAATTGATGTTTTTACTTGTCCGGACGCCTTCGTTTCCGCCATACTGCCGCGCATGAGCAACGTCCTGATCATTATTCCGACCTACGACGAGAAGGAAAATGTCGAGGCCATTGCCAAGGCTATTTTCGCAGTCAAACCCGACGTTCACGTCCTGTTCGTTGACGCCAACTCCCCGGACGGAACAGGACAGATTCTCGACCGGATGGTTGCGGCAGACCCCCGGGTCTTCGTCATCCACCAGCCGGGCAAATGCGGACTTGGCCGCGCCTATATCGAGGGATTCGTCTGGGCCCTGCAACGCCAGTATGAATTCATCTTCGAAATGGATGCCGATTTCTCCCACAATCCCGCCGAAATTCCCAACTTCCTGAAAGCCGCCGAGGAGAACGACCTGGTGCTCGGCTCACGCTACATCAACGGAATCCGCATCACCAACTGGCCCCTCAGCCGCTTGCTCCTCAGCATGAGCGGCGGCCTGTATGTGCGGCTTATCACCGGAATGCCCTACGAGGATCCTACCGGCGGATTCAAGTGCTTCCGTCGCCGGGTGCTGCAATCCATTGACCTGAACCGCGTGACCTCCAACGGATACTCATTCCAGATCGAGATGACCCACTCCACCTGGCGAAAGGGATTCCGGATCAAGGAAATCCCCATCACATTCGAGGATCGCCGTTCCGGCTACTCCAAAATGAGCAAGAAAATCGTCCGGGAGGCGCTCAAGATGGTTTGGACCCTCCTTTTCCGGAACGGGTTTCGTCGGTCCCCCCGGCGGAACACTCCTCCGGAAGCGCACGCATGAACAGTCCCCTGGATATCCTCCGGATCCTGCGTCCAAACCAGTGGACAAAAAACCTCGTGGTGCTGGCGGCATACTTCTTCGCGTTCGGCGACCAGCACCAATCGATGCCCGGCCATGCCCTGGTACGGATCCTGTCCGCATGCGCCCTCTTCTGCCTGGCCTCCAGCAGCATCTACATCATCAACGACCTGCACGATGCCGATGCCGACCGTCTCCATCCAACCAAGCGATTCCGCCCGATCGCCGCCGGACGGGTATCGCAAACCCTGGCCGCCGGCCTCGCGGTAATGCTTCTGGCCATCTCGCTCATGGGCGCCGCCCGTCTGGCACCCAACTTCGGGTTGCTGGTGTGCGTCTACGTTGCCATGCAGGCCGCCTACACCTACGGTCTCAAAAAAATCGCCCTCCTGGATGTCTTCATTATTGCAACCGGATTCGTCTTGCGGGCGGCGGGCGGCGGGCTGGCCATTCACGTTCACGTTTCACCATGGCTGCTGGTCTGCGCATTTCTGCTGGCCCTCTTCCTGGCCCTGTGCAAGCGGCGCCACGAAAAAATCCTGCTCGAGGACAACGCGGAAGGCCACCGGGCCAGCCTCGAGTATTACAACACCAAGCTGCTGGACCAGCTCATCGCCATTGTCTGCGCCTCGACCATTGTCTCCTACTCGGTCTACACCCTCTCGACCGAGACGGTTCAGAAGTTCGGAACCTCGCTCCTGTCGCTGACCATCCCTTTCGTGATTTTCGGGATTTTCAGGTATCTTGACCTGGTTTACAGGAAAGATGCGGGCGGCCGCCCCGAAAAGACGCTTCTCACAGACGGGATCCTGATCGTTGACCTGATCCTCTATGGACTGTGCTTGCTGGGGATCTTCACCTTCAGCCGGTAAGCCTCCCTATCTCATCCCCTGCCGGTAATTCCCCTCATGACCCGGCACCGTACCGCCATGGCGGAGCGCTCGCCACAGTCGCCGAACCTCTGCCGCCTCATAGTGGTGATTGATGAAGTCCGCCCGGAAATGCAAGGCCCCCATTTCCGTCAACTCCTCCAGATACCTGGCTAGCGAGTGCGGTTTCCGATGGAGGGCGATTGTCCGGCAGCCCTGCTGGACAAGCCGGATGGTATCTCCGCTACCCGACACCCATTCCTTGTCGGAATCCCGGCAATTCGGATCAGCCGGACACTGACCCGCCATCGCCGAAAGGGCGCAGGTTTCGGAAATGAAGAGCGGGGTATCCTGAAAGACAATGACCGTGGCCCTATCGCCAAACTGCGCCAGCAAGGCCTCCATATTGTCGCGCCCATCCTCAGGGGAAAGAGTGAACCGGGAGACCCCCATGCCCAGAACCTGGCGGGCGGCCGACCGGTTGGTGATATACACGGACCAATCCGTTGTCAGATCGCCATCCGGCCAATCCGACAGTGCGGCGGCCTCCCATTGCTTCCAGCCTGCGTCCCGCAGGGTGTTCCTCTTGATCCGGATCTCATCAGCCTCCCATTCGCGGGCAAGCAAGGGGAGTCCTATCCTGATCCTGTCCGGCCCCACCCGCTCCGAAAGCACCGCCAAGCTGGCCTGCAATTCAGGCAGGGCATCCCGCCGTATGTCCAGGACCACCTCGTGAACCCCTTTCCAATCGGATTCCTGGAAAGCCGCCAGATGCTCGAGGCGGTCAACCTTGATGCTCCAGAGGGGCTCACGGGCGGAATGGGCCGGCCGTTCAGGCTGCTCCTCTTCCTGCACCCCGCGGACCCGTTCCTGGCGGGCGGTGGTCATGGCCTCCGCGAGTTTCGACATCACCTCGCGGCGAACCCGGTTGAGCAGGGAGACCGGAATGAAAAGGTTCGCCCGGTTGATCAATGTGAATTGCGCCAGGTCAAAACGGGTGTCGCCAAGCTTGAGGAAGGCATCCCGGGCGGTTGCTTCGATCCGGGCAACATCCCGGCCGGGTTCAAAGGCTCCCGCCAGCGACGATCGGGCGCGCAAGGACGTGGATGGAACCGCGACCTCAACGGAAATCAGTTCGGCCGTGACGGTCACGACAACAGTCGCCGGGGTGCGAACACGGTACACCCCCGGCTTCGGCCGCGGGAATTTATAATGCTGTTTCACTTCCTGGGACGAGGAGCAGTACAACGGCGCACCGGGCTCGATTTTCGGATGCTCCGCGGGGAGCATCACTTCAACGAGAGCATGGGCGTCAGCCTCAAATACATCCTCCGGCCTTTTTCCCCGCGCGCCAGCCAATCTCAGGCTGTCCACCGGAAACCCGAAGGGACGGCCCTGCCCAGGGACATCGGTCTGGATTCCATCATGCCGCTCGATCCGGCGGCTGGTCTTGAAGCGGATCCAGTCGGCATGTCCCTGCTTCACGAGATCCTGAACGGTCCCGATCGGCGCCCCCCGGTGCCCCACCACCACCGCATCGGTCACCTGACGGTTCCGGGCGGATGTCAAATAAAGGGAGGTCCAGGGACGGCTGAAGATGGTCTTGATATCCTCCTCGGCGTCGCGCCGGTCATCCGGTGACAACCGGTTGTCTAGAAGACTCCGGTAATAACGAGTCACCGCGGCCACATAAAGCGCGCTTTTCTTGCGTCCCTCGATCTTGAAACTGTAGACGCCGGCATCCCGCAACTTCACCACATCCGAGGCCACAGCCAGATCCTTCATGGAGAAGGGATACCGGTCCGGATTCCCTTCCTTTCCAAAACTGTCGCGGCAGGGATAGGTGCAGCGTCCGCGATTCCCGCTTCGCCCCCTCAGCATGGAGGAGTAGAGGCACAAGCCGCTGTAGGAGTAGCACAAGGCCCCATGGATGAAGGTTTCGACCTCCAGCCCGCTGTCCCGCACAATCGCCTCCACCTCCTTGAGGGTCAGCTCGCGGGCCAGGGTCACCCGGCTGAACCCCAGCTTGGCGGCCGCCACGGCGCCGGCGACATCGTGGATGGCCATCTGGGTGCTGGCGTGCAACGCCAGCTTTGGAAAGTGCCGGCGGACCAGCCGGGCAACACCCAGATCCTGGACAATCACGGCATCCACGCCCGCCTCCTCGGCCGTGGCAAGCGCATCAATGGCATCATTGACCTCATCATCCAGGATCAGGGTGTTCAGGGCAACGAACACGGAACGGCGCGGAGCGGACTGGTGGGCGAATGCCGTGATCTCACTGAGCTCATCGGGGGTGAAATTGGCAGCTTCCGCCCGGGCGGAAAACCGTTTGAGGCCCAGATAAATGGCATTGGCACCGTAATGAAAGGCGGCATAGGCCGCCTCAAGGTCACCCGCCGGCGCCAGCAACTCAATCTTCATGGCGGCGGGACTCCCCTCACCACCAGCCCCGGCGTTTCAGGAGCCACGCAAGCATGGCCGTCGACAGGCCCGTTATCGCCACAACCCAAAGCCACCCGAAGTGATTCTCAAGGTCAGGCCAGTGGTAGACGTTCATTCCGTAGTAGCTGGTGATTACCAGGGCCGGCATGCAGAGGGTAGCCATCACGGTAAGCACCTTGATGACATGATTCACCTGCATCTGCTGGATGTTCAAGTGGATCTGAAGCACATTGGTCAGCGAGTCCCGCGCATTTTCCGCCTGCGAACTGATTTTGACCAGCTGATCCAGCAGATCCCGGTAATAGGGAACCATGTGGGCCCGAACCACCTTGAACTCACCGTGGGCCAGACGCGCAATGGTCTCGCGCTGCGGCCAGGCCACCGAACGGAGCCGCTGGACTTCCCCCTTCAATTGCATCACTCCCGCCAGGATATCCTCCGACCGGCTCGTGAGCATCGTCTTCTCCAGTTCAGCAATCTCCTGCGACATTTCCTCGAGCGCGGGGGCATACCCCTCCAAAAGAAAATCGAGGATGGTGTAGGTCAAGCGGTCAGGGGCACGCGCCACGGCGGGCGCGTTTTTCAGGACCCGCTCGATGGTGGAATGGATACATGGCAGCGGTTCACGGTGGTAGGTCACCAGGAAATTCTTTCCAATGAAAATATCCAGCTCGCTCCGCTTGAATTCGCCATTGTTGTAGGTCACCGCGTGGATGACCAGGAAGACATAGCCCTCGTATTCCTCGACCTTGGCGCGGTCGCTCGGCGCCAGACAGTCCTCGATGGCGAGGGGATGGAACTGGAATATTCCATCCAAAACCTCCTTCGCCTCCTCGTCGGTGCATTCCCCGACATCAACCCAGAACTGAACGCCCTCGTCCTGCAGCACGATTTTCAGGAGATCCGGGGCGATATCCTGGCTGATCAGGCGCCCCTGGGACTGATTGAAAACAAATGAGCGGATCATGAGGGCTCCTTGTTGCAGCAGGCCGTCCAAGCTTCCGCCAAAATCGGCTCATCCACCTCGCACCCCGTCACGACGCCGCCAAGCTGCTTGGCCAGCACAAAGCGGGGCCGCTTCTTCAGGGTTTTCTTGTCCAGCATCATGGCTTCCCTGAGAAGGCGCCAATCAAGCGGAGCCCCAACCGGGCGAACCGGCAACTCAAGGCGCTCCATCAGCCGAACAATCCGATCCGCATCGGCAGGCTTGAATCCATGCGTTACAACCGACAGGCGTGCCGCATAATTCATCCCGATGGCCACGGCCTCGCCGTGCAACCAGCGACCATAGCCATCCACTTTCTCGAGGGCATGTCCCAATGTATGCCCGAAATTCAGAATGGCCCGCGGGCCGAGCTCCCGCTCATCCATCGCCACGACCTCGGCCTTGATCTCGCAGCAACGGGCCACCACCTTCTCCAGCAACTCCGGATTCCGGTCAAGCAGCTCTGCCGGATGCTTCTCTAGAAAATGAAAAAACGAGGCATCCCAAATAACACCGTACTTCACCACTTCGGCAAGGCCGGAGATATATTCACGACGCGGCAGGGTTGCCAGCAACACGAGATCGGCGTTGACCTCGACCGGCTGGTAAAAGGCACCGACCAGGTTCTTTCCTTGAGGCAGGTTGATTCCAGTCTTCCCCCCCACCGAACTGTCGACCATGGCCAGAAGGGAGGTCGGGATCTGGACAAAGCGAACTCCCCTCAGGTATGTGGCCGCGACAAATCCGACCAGGTCGCCCGTCATGCCCCCCCCCAGGGCCGCCATGGCACATGACCGGTCCAGACCGGCCTCCGCGGCCTTGGCATACAGAAACTCAACCCACTGGAGCGATTTGGTGGCTTCCCCGGCAGGAATGACGGCCCGGACCACCTCAAGTCCGTGTCCGGACAGCTGCCTTGCACACGCCTCACCGTGCAATGCATCGACATTCGAATCCGATACCAGCATCACACGGGTACCGGCATCCAATTCACCCGCCAACGGCACTCCCTGTCCAATATGGATCGGGTAGGATCGTTCACCCAGTTTGACATTGATTGCAGTTGCCATAGCCGCTCCTTCACCCGCCTGCATCGCAGGCCCTGTATCTATATCCCACGTCACGCCCTGAATCAACCGCATTCCTTGGCCACCCCTCTCCATTCCCCTTGCTGGGAGGGGGGTAAATTCGATACTTTCCGGGGTATGACGAAATCTGGATTTTGCATTGTGACAACCACCCTCGCCACCCGCAAGCAGGCGCTGGAGATGGCGACGGCCATCGTGAAGGCCGGATTGGCCGCCTGCGTCCAGCAATGGCCGGTCCACAGCACCTACCGATGGAAGGGAAAGATCGAATCAGGACGCGAGCACCTGCTGTCCTGCAAAACCCGAGCGGCCCGCGCAACCGCCCTCCAGCGCTTTATCCGCGAACATCACCCCTACGAGGTCCCGGAGATCATTGCGACACCGATTTCAGGGGGATTCCCCGCGTATATGTCATGGCTCCGCCGGGAAACACAGGGCAGCGATTGACATTTCGCCCGTTGAACACTAAATAATGAATTTTGCGCAGTGATCGGACAGCATGAAAACAGTGAATCTTGAACAATCGGTTGGTCTGGTTGAAACCCGCACCGTGAGCATTCCCCTCCCCCCGGGCGGATTGAAGCTGGAAAACGGCGGGGTTCTGCCTGAATTGACGGTGGCCTACGAGTCGTATGGCACGCTCAATGCCGAACGCGACAATGCGGTCTTCATCTGCCACGCGCTCACGGGCGATGCCCATGTGGCGGGATACCACACCAAGGAGGATACGGCTCCCGGTTGGTGGAACGACATGATCGGTCCCGGCAAGGGGCTCGACACCAACCTCTACCACGTCATTTGCGCCAACATCCTCGGCGGCTGCAAGGGCACCACCGGTCCCTCCTCCATCAATCCGGAAACCCGCCGCGCTTATGGCGAGGACTTCCCGTCCATCACCATCGGCGACATCGTCCACGTCCATTACCTGTTCCTTCAGCAGCTTGGCATCAACCGCCTTCATGCGGTGATTGGCGGCTCATTCGGCGGCATGCAGGTTCTGGAGTGGAGCATCCGCTATCCCGAGGTCCCGAAAAACTGCATTTGCATCGCTTCGGCAGCCTCATTGTCCGCCCAGGCCCTGGCCTTTGACATCGTCGGGCGCGAAGTGATCACCAACGACCCCGGCTGGGTCGGTGGCAATTATTACGGAACCGGCCAGCTCCCCAGGAACGGCCTGGCCGCCGCCCGCATGCTCGGGCACATCACCTATCTCTCGCCGGAGATCATGACCACAAAATTCGGGCGCAAGAAGAAAGCGCACGCCGCCGAAGACCGGTTCAGCACCCGGTTTGAAGTGGAAAGCTATCTCCAATACCAGGGCGAAAAGTTTGTGGAGCGGTTTGACCCCAACTCGTACCTCCACATCACCCACGCCATGGATAGCTATGATCTGGTCGAGACCTATGGTGAGCTGAAAACAGCCTTCAAGGACGTCAAGGCCCGGTTCATGGTCGTGGCCCTGAGTTCTGATTGGCTATTCCCTCCGGAACAGTCGCTGGAGATCGCCTCCGCCTTCGTGCAAATCGGCAAGCCCGTCTCCTATTGCCTGCTCAAGGCTCCGTACGGGCATGACGCCTTCCTGGTGGACATTGAGCACATGTCACAGGTCATCTGCACTTTCCTGGGAGGATGCGCCACCCCGAATCCGGCCATGCCGGTCGTCAAGCGCGATGACTACGACCTGATCGCAAATCTCATCGAACCCGGCTCACGCGTTCTGGATCTCGGGTGCGGCAACGGGGATCTGCTTTCCTTGCTCGCCACCAACCGGAACACCACCGGCATGGGGGTGGACATTGACCTGCACAATCTCATCGCGGCACTGGAAAAGAAACTCGATATATTCCAGGACGATATTGACGAGGATCTCTCCATGATCCCCGACCAGTCCTATGATTACGTCATCCTCAGCCAAACCCTCCAGGTGGTTCGTCGCCCCCGCGAGGTGCTGCATGAAATGCTGCGGATCGCCCGCGAGGGCATCGTCAGCTTTCCCAACTTCGCCAATTGGCACAACCGGATAAAACTCGGGGTAACCGGCCGTATGCCTAAAACCGAGGCGTTACCGTTCGAATGGTACAACACCCCCAACATCCACATGGCCACCTGGACCGATTTCCTGAATCTTTGCCGGCAGGACAACATCAAGGTCAAGAAGATCATCCCCCTGGCGGAAAGCCCGATCAGCCGGCTTCTGGTGCGGAGCGGATTGCGAAACCTGGGTGCTGAAAGGATTCTCGTGAACATTGCCAGACCCTGACCGGTCGCATCGAAGGAAACGCCATGAAAAACCCCGGCAACAATATTGATATTCCCGAACTTGCCCGCATCCTGAGCGGCTGCGATATCTGCGCCATGACCTCCAATACGTCACGGGGCTTCCAGCTGTCAGGCCGAAAGGCAATCTACCAGGTCCTGGATGACCTGGTCGCCGTGCTCTTCCCCGGTTGCCACGGCCGAAACCCGATACCCGCCGAACAAATACGTGCCATTACCGAAAAACGGCTCCAGACAAGTGCCGCCGCACTCGCGGAACAAATTGAGTACGCCTTCCGTTATCAATGCGTCTTTGAGCAATGCAAGGACTGCGGTGACTGCGCCCTCAAGGCGGCCAAGGCCGTCAAGCGGCTCATGGAATCCCTGATGGACGTCCGCAAGATACTTCAGGAGGATATTCAGGCCGCCTACGAAGGGGATCCGGCGGCCCGTTCCATCATGGAGGTGGTCATGAGCTACCCCGGGGTTCAGGCCATCATGGTCCACCGGATAGCCCATGTCCTTTATCAGGAGCACGTTCCCCTGATCCCGCGCATCATGTCCGAGTACTCCCATTCCCAGACGGGAATTGACATCCATCCCGGCGCCATGATCGGACCCGGCTTCTTCATTGACCACGGCACCGGCGTGGTGATCGGCGAAACCACGACCATCGGGCGCCGCGTCAAGCTGTACCAGGGCGTCACCCTGGGCGCACTGAGCTTTCCGAAGGACGCCGACGGCAATCCCATCAAGGGAATCAAGCGGCACCCGGATGTCCAGGACGATGTCACCATCTACGCCGGCGCCACCATTCTGGGAGGCGAGACGGTCATCGGAACCGGCTCTGAAATCGGCGGCAATGTCTGGCTCACGCATTCGGTCCCCCCCCATTCAAAAGTCTACAACCAGCAACCCAAACCCCTGATCACAAACAAACACAGTTGACCCCATGACCACCCACACACTCCACATCTTCAAAGGCGGGCCCGTTCACTCGGCCTTCCGCCTCTCCGCCCTGAAACACCAGATTTCCAGGGAAATGCCGGGATGCAAAATCGACGCCCTCGAGGTCCATGCCGTTTTCATCGTTGAAACCGCGACGAATTTTCCCGCCGAACTGTGGCCGCGGGTTGCCGCCCTGCTTGATACCGACAACCGGATTCAGCCCCACTCCCATGACGGAGTTTTTGTCACGCCCCGCAAGGGAACCTTGTCACCCTGGGCATCCAAGGCCACCGACATCTTCCACAACTGCGGACTCGGCGCCGTGCAGCGCGTTGAACGCGGATCGCTTTTCCAGGTCCGGCTGGCCGATGACTCATCCGCCACCCTGTCGCAGCTGAAGCCCGCGCTCCATGTCATTCACGACCGGATGACCGAGGGGGTTTACACCGATCTCTCCGATATCTTCCAACATATTCCCCCCGCCCCGCTCGTGTGCGTCGACATCCTCGAGGGGGGGCTTCCCGCCTTGAAAAAGGCGAACATCACGCTGGGCCTGGCGCTTTCGGACGAGGAAATCCAATACCTGTTTGATGTCTACACCAAGCTCCGGCGCAACCCGACTGACGTCGAGCTGGTCATGTTCGGGCAGGTCAACTCCGAGCACTGCCGGCACAAGATCTTCAAGGCCGATTGGATTCTGGACGGCGAACGCCAGTCCCTGAGCCTTTTTGACATGATTCGCAACACCCACACCCTGCACCCGCAGGGCACGTTGATGGCCTATGAGGACAATTCCTCGGTAATGGAAGGTTTTCCCGGAAACTGGTTTGAAGTTCATCCCGGCGGATCCAACCACTACGGCAGTCTGCCGGAGCAGGTCGATATCCTCATGAAGGTTGAGACGCACAACCATCCCACCGCCATCTCGCCCTATCCCGGTGCCGCCACCGGCGTCGGCGGCGAAATCCGCGACGAGGGCGCCACGGGTACCGGCGGAAAACCCAAGGCCGGACTGGCCGCCTTCCTTGTCTCCAACCTGAAGATCCCAGGGTTTGTCATGCCGTGGGAACAGGACTATGCCGAATTCCCGAACCGCCTGGCGACGCCCCTGGAAATCATGACCGATGGCCCGCTGGGTGGAGCCCGCTTCGGCAACGAGTTCGGGCGCCCCCAGCTCACGGGAATCTTCCGCACCTACGAACACCGCCACAACAACCGTTACCGCGGCTACCACAAGCCCATCATGACAGCCGGCGGCATGGGCAATATCAAGCGGAAACACATCCTCAAGAAGCCTATCCTTCCGGGTGCCTTCATCATCCAGATCGGCGGCCCGGCCCTGCGCATCGGGCTGGGCGGCGGCGCGGCCTCTTCCATGGGGAGCGGCAGCAATGCCGAAAACCTCGATTTCGATTCGGTCCAGCGCGACAATGCCGAGATCGAGCGCCGCTGCCAGGAAGTCATCAACACCTGCATCGCCCTCAATGACGAGAACCCCATCCTCAGCATCCACGATATCGGCGCCGGCGGCCTCTCCAACGGCTGCCCGGAACTGGTCTCGGAGACCGGCGGCCGGTTCGACCTGCGCAAGATCAATAACGAGGAAATCTCCATGAGCCCCATGGAAATCTGGTGCTGCGAGGCACAGGAACGCTATGTCCTGGCCGTGGCTCCGGAGCAGCTTGACAGGTTTATGGCGCTGTGCCGGCGCGAACGCTGCCCCGCCGCCGTCATCGGCGAGGCCACCGATGACAGGCACCTCACCCTGCACGACACCCATTTCAACAACAACCCCATCGACATCGACCTTCAGGTTATTCTCGGGAAGCCCCCGAAAATGCTCCGCGACGTCAAACGCCTCACCGAAACCCAGACCGATTTGGATTGCTCCAGCATCGATCTTGGTGATGCCGTGGAACGTGTCCTAAGGCTCCCGGCCGTCGCCAACAAAACCTTCCTCATCACCATCGCCGACCGTTCGGTGACGGGAATGGTGACACGCGACCAAATGACGGGGCCGTACCAAACCCCGATATCCGACGCCGCCGTGACCGTTGCGACTTATGACGGTTATCAGGGGGAAGCCATGTCCATGGGCGAAAGGACACCCATCGCCCTGCTCAATGCCCCGGCCTCGGGCCGCATGGCCGTCGGCGAGGCGCTGACCAATATCGCGGGCGTCCTCACTGGCCGGCTTGGAAACATCAAGCTCTCCGCCAACTGGATGTGCGCATGCGGCGAGGAAGGCGAGGATGCCGCACTCTTCGAAACCGTGCGGGCGGTCGGCATGAAACTCTGTCCGGAACTGGGAATTTCGATCCCCGTGGGCAAGGATTCCCTTTCCATGCGGACCATGTGGAAAGATTCCAGTGGTAAAACCGAGCGCCAGATCGGTCCGCTCAGCCTCATTGTCAGCGCCTTCACCTCTGTCCTGGATGTGCGGAAAACGGTCACCGCCGAACTGAAGCCCGCACCCGACTCAGTGCTCCTCCTGCTCGACCTTGGCCGCGGGAAAAACCGCCTTGGCGCCTCCGCCCTCGCCCAGGTCTACAACCAGGTGGGTGCCGTTCCTCCTGATCTCGATAGCCCGGCGGACCTGGCCAACTTCTTCGCCGCCATTCAGGAACTTGTCGCCGAAGGGCTGTTGCTGGCCTACCACGACCGTTCCGACGGCGGCCTGTTTGTGACCTTGGCCGAAATGGCGTTCGGCGCTCATTCCGGGTTGCACGCCCAGTTGGACGAAGTAGGTGAAGAGCCCTTGTCCGCCCTTTTCGCCGAGGAACTCGGCGCCGTGATCCAAGTGTCCGACCAGAACATTCCCCGTGTAAACGAAATCCTGAAACGCCACGATATCGGCGACCTGGCCATCATCCTGGGAAGCCCGACAGGGGACAAGACCCTGACCTTCAAGATGGGCGACACGCCCATCTACCAGGCGTCAGTCTCACACTTAAAGAGGGTTTGGTCGGAACTTTCCTGCGAGATGCAATCCCGCCGCGACAACGAGGTTTGCGTCCGCGAGGAATATGAGACACTCAAGGACGAAACCAATCCGGGGCTCTCCTTCAACCTGACCTACGATCCCTGCCGCCCGTTCACCATCGGCACCGACCGGCCCAAAATGGCCATTCTCCGCGAACAGGGCATCAATGGTCACATTGAAATGGCAGCCGCCTTCGCCCGGGCAGGCTTCACCAGTATTGATGTGCACATGACCGACCTCCTGTCAGGCCGGGTGAATCTCGCCAACTTCTCGGGTCTGGTGGCCTGTGGCGGTTTTTCCTACGGCGACGTACTGGGGGCCGGGGCTGGCTGGGCCCGGAGCATCCTGTTCAATGACCGGCTCCGGGATATGTTCCAGTCTTTCTTCACCCGCCCCGACACCTTCACCCTGGGCATATGCAATGGGTGCCAGATGGTCTCGCTGCTCAAGGACATCATTCCCGGTGCCGAGGCATGGCCGCAGTTCACCCGCAACAGGATTGAGCAGTTCGAGGCCCGGTATGCGACGGTAGAGATCCAACCCTCCCCGTCGATTCTGCTGAAAGGCATGGCCGGATCACGGATTCCCATTCCCGTGGCCCACGGCGAGGGGTTCACGAATTTCAGCAGGACCGGCTCGCTGCCGGACATTCTCGGCCACAATCTGGCGGCCCTGCGTTATGTGGATAATTACGGCAGACCCTCGGAACAGTATCCCTCCAACCCCAATGGATCCCCCCATGGCCTGACCGGGCTCACCACGCGGGATGGCCGGGTCACCATCATGATGCCCCACCCCGAGCGCGCTTTCCGGGCCATCCAACTTTCCTGGAAACCCGGGGACCTGTTCAAGGGCGAGGAAGGTCCCTGGCTGAGAATGTTCCAAAATGCCCGGGAATTCGCCGGATAAAGAGAAACATCCCCCCCTCAACGGTGACTGTGCGGGCAACCGCTGCTCGGACAGGAGGCGCAGGCGGCGGACGGCTCATGCTTCGGGCCGGATGAGGCCATGGATACGCTGAAACCGGACAGGGTTTTCACCAGTTTTCCACCGCATTTTCCGCACTTCCGGGGAACGTCCTTCTCCGTGCGGATCAGCGCCTCAACCCGCCCCCCGCACTTCCCGCACTCATATTCATAAATCGGCATAACGAAATCTCCCTTTTTCAAAAATACTCGGGCAATTCTCACTAACCGCGCTATCGTGTCAAGCATGAGCGTAAAGCAGGTCCCCCGGGGGAGAACGCACTGCGCTCGCCTCCCCGCCGACAGCCCGGCACGATTTTCGATTGATTGCACAACTCAACCGGTCTATCGTCGCCAGACTTGGAATAAGTCAGCATGTAATGATGAATGCGCAATATAGAGCGACAAAACGACAATGAAACAAACTGTGCTCAAATTCCTTTTTGCAATCATTGAGGTGGTTGCCGTCATTCAAATTGCCATAAGCGTGCTGGCCCCCGCCCTCTGGAAAGGAAAATATAGCGATCTCCCGCAAACCATCGCCCTCGGCGGTGAGGTTGCAGTCTCGCAGTTCAAGGGGAGCGTATCCGACACCTCATTTCTCGTGACCAAAACGGGAGTGGAGTTTGCCAGCATAATCCTTGTTGTCGCACTGATCGGCAGTATACTGTGCAGAAAACGAACGGTGACGCCGGGCCAGAAGGATCAAAAGCCCCGTGCCACCCAATAAAGGTTTGATTTTTCCTTGAGACACGCACGTCTTGCCGGTAAATATGAGCGATTGATTTCAAGAACAGGACGGATGGAATGGCGTCAAAAATAAGAAAATTCAAAAAGGTGGCCGTACTGAAGGGGGGCCCCTCATCCGAACGGGAGATTTCGCTGAAGTCCGGGGCCGCCGTGGCCAAGGGCCTGAAGGCAGCCGGATACGAGGTGGTTGAGATCGATGTCCGGGAACGAGAACTTGATATTCCGGACGGAGTTGAGGCGGTTTTTATCGCCCTGCACGGAGAGTTCGGCGAGGACGGCCAGGTCCAGTCCCTGCTCGAGGCTCGGAAAATTCCCTATACTGGCTCCAATCCCGCCTCCAGCCGCGCCTCGTTCGACAAACGGCTCAGCAAGGCTATCTTTATCCAGACAGGAATCCCGACCGCGCCCTACGAAGTGCTCGCCCCCGGCAGCCAGATGACCCTGCCCTACCCGGTGGTCATCAAGCCTCCGTGCCAGGGCTCCACAATAGGCATCTTCAAGGTGAATAGCCAGGCAGGCTGGGATGCAGCGTTCCAGGAGTCCCTGAAGTACGACGGCGAAGTCATCGCCGAAACGTTCATCCCCGGAAGGGAGCTGACGGTTGGCATCGTCGGGGAAACCGTTTTGCCGGCAATCGAAATCCTGGCGCCGGACGGTTGGTATGATTTCACCGCCAAATACGGCAAGGGGCAATCCCGACACCTTTGCCCTGCCCCATTGACACCGGCCATCGCGAACCGTGCCAGGGAGATCGCCCTGGAGACGTTCCGTGCATTGGGATGCCACGGCCTTGGCCGTGTTGATTTCCGGCTTACGGATGCTGGACAGCTTTATGTCCTTGAATTGAACAATATTCCGGGCTTCACGGAAACCAGCCTGCTGCCGGAAGCCGCACACGCGGCCGGAATCGGTTTTGCTGAATTGTGCGCGACCATCATGGAAATGGCCCGGGTAAACTAAGGAATCGGTTTATGTGGTTCAGCAAAAACGACAAAGATCGTAATGAGGACCGGCGCGGAGGCGCCTCCCGTGCCAACACCCGCCGGGAACAACGGGCAGGTGAACCCGCCTTCGCCCTTCCGAGAATCGTCTGGATCCCCCTGGTGGTATTCAGCGCCGTGGCGGTGGGCGCCCTGCTGACTTGGAAGACCAGCGCCATGCTGTTCTGGGAAAATCCCGCCTACGCCATCCAGAAAATCGAAATCCGCGTGGATGGCCCCACCCTCACCGCCAACTATGTCCGGAAACACATGCCCGTAAGTGAGGGCACCAATATATTCGCCTCCAGCCTCCAAAAGCTCCGGAAGGATTTCCTGCAACAAACGCCTATAGCCAAATCCATAACGTTACACCGTCGCCTCCCCGGCACCCTGGACATCACCGTTGTTGAGCGAACCCCCATCGCCCGCCTCGGCCGCTGGGGCACGCTGGCGGTGGACCGCGAGGGCTATGTATTCGACCTGCGGGCAGGCGGACGAGATTACCCCGTTGTCAGCGGATGCGGGAGCGAGACCCTCAAGGCGGGTGTCCGGGTTGATCTCCCCGTGATGAACGCCCTTGAAATCGTGGACTGCTGCAACCGGACCAAGGTCGGGGAGCGGGTCAAGATCGCATCGCTTGATGTGTCCCAGAAAACCACTATCGAGGTGTATCTTCAAGCTGGGGAACGCATCAAGATAGGATGGCCGGACATGGACCAACACGATCCGGAAGTCCGCCAGAAAGTTGAACGAAAATTGGCTGCCCTGGCGGCGGCGCTGCGGGCCTCGGAGGAGCGGGGAAAACGCCTGGTGAATCTTGACCTCACATTCACGGACCAGTACATCCCGGGACAGGAATATTGAATTCGGATTGCGTTGCGGGATTAATTCAGAAAGACTACAGGACTTTTTCGGAAAGTATAAAGTTATGGGATTGGCACCAATAGTTGCGCTTGAAATCGGGACCTCCAAGGTGGTTGCCCTGGTTGGTGAAATCCGGGAGGATAACCACATTGTCATCACCGGTATGGGCGAACATGCCTCCGCCGGAGTCCGCAAAGGCGAAATGGTTGATTTCGAGAATGCGCGAATCTGCGTGAAGGAGGCCCTCGGGGCCGCCGAGGAAACCGCACAGGTCGCCATCCATCAGGTTCATCTCGCCTTGTCCGGCGGCAGCATCCAGAGCCTGGTCAACCGGGGAACCATTCCCATCACCCATCCCGAGGAGGGCGTCACGCAGGATGATGTCGACCAGGTCACCGAGCTCGCGCGGTCTGTTAATCTCCCCCCTGACCGCCAGATCCTCCACTCGATCGGGCAGATATTTTATGTGGATGGCGACCGGGTCGCCCGCCCCGAGCATTTCGAATGCGCCACACTGGCACTCGACATGCTCATCCTCCATGCCCAGAACAGCCACATCCGGAACACCGTCCGCCTGTTGCGAAACGACCTGAACCTGGATGTTGCCGACACCGCCTTCGGAGGGCTCTGTTCCGCGCTCGCCGTGCTGACCCCCGAGCAAAAAGAGGGAGGCGTGCTGGTGATCGACCTGGGCGGCGGCACCACCACATACACGGCCTATGCCGCTGGAATTTTCGGAGCAGCCGGCGCCTACACTATCGGCGGCGACCACGTGACCAACGATATCGCCCTTGCCTTTAACATCCCCAGGTCCCAGGCCGAGCAATTGAAGCGTGACCGGGGAAGCGCCATCGCGGAGGACACCACGCCCAACCAGCGCATCACGTTGCCCGCTGAAGTCGGTTACCCGGGCCGCAACGTCAGCCTGGCCGGCCTGCATACCGTCATACACCTGCGCATGACGGAGCTTTTCCAACTGATCCTGCGCGATATTGAACGCAAGGGCATCAGCCACCAGATCGGTGCCGGCATTGTCCTGACCGGCGGTGGCGCCCAGATGAAGGGTCTGATCAAGCTGGCGGAAAGGGTATTCCGCGCCCCCTGCATGGTCGGCCGCCCGGTGGGTTTCAGCGGACTGGCCACCGCAACCGAGAAACCCGAGTGCTCAACAGCGGCCGGATTGCTTCGCTACGCTTTCAAGAACGCAACAGTCGCGCGGCGGCGGCGCCGTTTCACGGATGTGGTGCGGGGGATTTTCGGAACATGATCGCAGGAGTTTACCAGACATGAGAAGGGCTGAGAACAGCATGGCCACAAGCCGCATCGGCGTGGTCGGAGTCGGTGGTGGCGGCTGCAACGCGGTGGACAGCATGGCCGCCCATTGGGAAAACGGACCTTCCCTCATCGCCATCAACACCGACCAGCAGGCCCTCAATGAGACGCGCGCCACAACCCGCCTCAAGATCGGCGAACAACTCACCCGCGGAATGGGAACCGGCGGCGACACCAATATCGGAAAATTGTCGGCGGACGATGATTTCGACACGCTTCAGGGCCTGTTCCAGGGGATGGACCTCGTGTTTGTTGTCACAACCCTGGGCGGCGGCACCGGCACCGGCGCCGCTCCTGTCGTGGCCCGCGCCGCGCACGAAACGGGTGCCATGGTCATTGCCTTCGCCACACTTCCCTTCCAGTTCGAGGGCGAGCGCCGCATGTCACAGGCACGGCAGGGATTACTCGAGCTGCAGGATCATGCGGACGTCGTTATCGCCATCCCCAACCAGTCGCTCTTTGCGTCCGCCGGCACCACGGCCACCGCCGAGGAAGCCTTCCGGCAGGCCGACTACTACCTGAGCATGGGGGTGTTTGCCATCTGGAAGCTCCTGACCCAGCGCGGCATCATCAACCTCGACTTCGCCACCCTGCGCATGGTGGCCCGGTGCAGCGGAGGAACCAGCACCTTCAGCTATGGCGAGGGACATGGCTCCAACCGTGCCTCCGAGGCTGTCGAGGCGGCGCTCCACAGCCCGCTCCTCGACAACGGCCAGGCCCTGGCTGAATCGGAATCCATCCTCGTCAGCATCCTCGGCGGCTCCGACATGGCGGTTCGGGAGGTCGAGGCCATCATGACGGCCATTGAAGGAGCCACCAGCAAGGAAGCCCACATCCATATGGGCACGGCCATTGACAGTTCATGGAACGATACGATTTCCGTCACCGTCGTGGCCTCCCGCTTCTGGCGCGGCAATGAGGAACCAGATGACAAGGCGTTTTCCGAATCCCACATCGAGGAAGGCGAAACGGCCACCGCCACGCCTCCCCGGCGGAAAAAAAAGAAAACCGGCGCCACCCAGCCCCAGTTGATCCTTGAGGGCTTCAGCAAAGGCATTTTCAAGGATGTTGAACCGACCATTGTGGACAGCGAGGACATGGATGTTCCCACGTTTATCCGTCGGCATGTAACCGTTGACAAATAATGAAGCACATCCTCGTCCAATTCAAGGGCAACGAAAACCACACGCCTTTCATCCAATTCGTGAAGTACGGCATCGCCGGCGCAGTTGCCACCACCGTTCATATCGCGCTGTTTTACTGGATGGCTCTGAATGTTCTTCCCGCCTTGGAACCGGGCGAGGTGCAGAAGGTGCTGAATTTCCTGCCGGACCTGCACAAACATCCCCTGGTCACCTCCCTGCTGAATCTCGACCTCCCGTCCGTCTCCCAGGGAGTGCGGGCACGGAATGCCATGATCGACAATACCGTGGCGTTTTTGTTCTCCAACCTCACCGCCTATGGTATCAACATCATCTGGGTCTTTGAACGAGGGCGACATCATCCCGCGCTGGAATTCATTTTCTTCTACGCCGTTTCCGGCTTCAGCATCCTGATCGGAACCAGCTTGATGGGCTTCATGATCCACCGCTTCGGGATCGATACCAGCCTGGCTTTCGGCGCCAACATTATCGTCTCGCTGATCATTAATTTCTTCCTCCGCAAACACGTTATTTTCAAAGATTGACAGAAAACCCATGCCACCCTTAAAAAAACTTGCTGTCTGGCTCTCCACTGGTTTCGGCCTGGGCTACAGTCCGGTCTTCCCGGGAACAGCCGGGTGCCTGCTGGGCATCCCGCTGGCGTGGGCAATTCAGGAGACTGGTCGCTGGATGGGGCACGAGATCCCCTTCCACATCACGGCGGCGGCGATCCTCAGCCTCATGGCAGTTCCTCTCTGCAGTGCCGGCGAAAGGGCCGCCGGAACCAAGGATCCGCACTGCGTGGTCGCCGATGAATACCTCACCTTCCCCATCTGCATGATCGGGCTCCCCTTCTCCCCGCTCATGGTGGCCATAGCCTTTGTGTCCAACCGGATCCTGGATATCGTCAAGCCCTTCCCGGCAAGGCAGATCCAGGTCCTTCCCGGAGGCTGGGGCATCACCCTGGATGATATATTCTCGTCCACCTATAGCCTCGCGGCCAACCATCTCGCCTTTTACATACTGACCCGTGCCGGGTTGCCACTGTGAAAATCCCTTGCCACCCGCATTTTGTCTGATATATTTGACCGTTCTACGCAGAATACTGCCTTTTTGGGGTGTTGGCGATTGGACAGATAGTGAAGGGAAACCATGGTAAAGAGTAAAGCACCCGTATCTTTGAAAGCGGCCAAGACAGCCCCGAAGGCTAAGCCCGTCGCACACAAGCCGGTCAAGTCAGGCACCAAGCAAGACAAGCCAGTCACAGAAAAGGCAATCCCCTCCAAGGCAGTTCCGGCGAAACCGGCGCCCGCGAAACCGGCTCCTGCAAAGATTGCCCCGGCAAAACCTGTCCTGGCAACTAAAACAGACCTGGCTCCCCAAAAAGCATCGAAAAAGAAACCCGAGAAGGGCAAATCCATTCCCGCACCCGTCATCTCAGGCGGAATGCGTGGCGGAATTATGGAGGAAGGCCCCGAACCTGCAGAACTCGAGGCCAAACCTGAGGGTGAAGGTGATGATGGTGCCGGTGCAGCCGCAGGCAGCCTGAGCTGGGAAGAACGCAGTCAGCGCATCAAGGATCTCGTCAAGCTGGCTGAGGAACAAGGCTATCTCACTTTCGACGACGTCAATGAGATGATCCCCAATTCCGTCATCAACCCCGAGGAACTGGAAGGTTATCTCGAGCTCCTGCGCAGCATGGACATCGAAATCATCGAAGCCTCGGATGCGGAGAAGTTCCGCAAGGAACCGGCCAAGCAGACGACCTCCGTCGCCCGCGCCGAACGCCTGGATATTTTCGATGACCCCATCCGCATGTATCTCCACCAGATGGGCCAGGTCCCCCTCCTCACCCGCGAGCAGGAAGTGGAAATCTGCAAGCGGATTGAAAGCGCCGAAAAGGCCGTCAAGGACCTGTTCAATGAACTCGGTATCGCCCCCGACCTGTTCCTGATGACCGCCGAACGCCTTGAAAACGGGCGCGACCGCTTTGACCGCGTCATTGAGGACAAATTCGTGGACAGCCGCGACACCTACCTCAAGACGTTGCCCAGGCTGAAAAAAGAAATCCTTAAAAACCGCGACAAGTTCCACCAATGCTCCACCATTCTGCGCAAGACCAAGTCCACCACCGCCCAGAAGGCAGCGGCCCAGAAGGATCTGGAGCGCACCCGCAAACGCCTGACCGAGCTGTACGACAATCTCTACTTCAAGCAGAAGATCATCGAGTCGCTCGCCAGCAAAACCGAGGATCACTACAAGGAAATCAGCGGATGCCTCTCGCTCATCGACACCCATACCAAGGCGCGAAAATGCAAGAAGCAGGCTGACTCCTTGTCCTCCGAGCAGCGCCGGCTGCGCAAGATGGAAGACGATCTCTGCATGACGGCAGCGGAGTTCGTGGCCAAGTACAAGCAGCTTAAGGATTCCATGCGCAAGGGGATGGCCGCCCGGACCGAAATGGTGGAAGCCAACCTCCGTCTCGTAATCAGCATCGTCAAGAAATACATGAACCGCGGCCTGTCGTTCCTGGATCTCATCCAGGAAGGCAATACCGGCCTTATGAAGGCCGTCGAGAAATTCGAGTACCGTCGCGGCTACAAGTTCAGCACCTATGCCACCTGGTGGATCCGTCAGGCCGCCACCCGCGCCATCGCGGACCAGGCCCGGACCATCCGCATCCCGGTGCACATGATTGAAACCATTAATAAACTGATGCGCGTCCAGAAGAAGCTCGTCCAGGAGCTCGGCCGCGAACCAACCCCCGAGGAAGTGGCCGAGGAAATGAGCCTCCCCGTGGAGCGAGTTCGCGCCGTCTACAAGATGGCCCAGCAGCCCATCTCTCTCCAAAGCCCCGTGGGCGATGGTGATGACGCGCATTTTGGTGACTTTATCGAGGACAAGGGCGCTGAAAATCCGTCCGAAATGACCGCTTACAGTTTGCTGAAGGATCGCTTGAAAGACGTCCTTGGCACACTGACCGAGCGTGAACAGCAGGTTCTGAACCTGCGATTCGGCCTGGCGGACGGGTATTCGCGCACCCTCGAAGAGGTAGGAAAGCAGTTCAACGTCACTCGTGAACGAATCCGCCAGATTGAAGCCAAAGCGCTCCGGAAGTTGCGTCATCCCACGCGCATCCGGAAACTGGAAGGGTTCATCGAGATGAAGTAACCGGACCAGGACGCCGCACCTCTCGGCGTTACCCTCCGGTACGATAAGACAGAAACAGAAAGAGTAAAGAGAATGAATGTAACGTGTTCGATGCCTATATCACATTGGATTGGCCTTTCCGCGGGAGCCCTTGCGATTTTTTGCGCCGGATTGCTTGCCGGATTGAAACTCGCCCGGGGTCGCCGCAATGGTGGCAGCTCTGACTTTGGCGGTGGCAGCCGTGCCGTCCGCTCACCCGACCTCTACATCGGAAACCTGTCGGAGGACGTCAGCGGCGAGGAACTGCAGAAGCAGTTCGGCAAATTCGGCGACGTCAAGGAAGTCCGCATGGTTCCGCCCCGCAGTGGCGAGAACAAGGCCTTTGCCTTCATCACCATGGGCAGTGTTGAGTCGGCTCAATCAGCCATGAACGGCATGAATGGGCGCGAAGTCGGGGATCGCAAGATCGTCGTCAGCGAAGCCCGCTCCCGCCGCAGTGGCGGTAATGGCGGCGGCCGTCGCGGTCCGCGCCGGTAAACAACCAGCGAAATGGGTTCAGGAGTCAGGAGTCAGGGATAATAATTTCCGAACTTCCCGCCTTCTGGACCCTTTTTTTTCAAGAATTCGAGTCCGCCCCTAAAGGCACGCTTTAAGGCATTAATAACATAACCGACGGTCAAGAGGAGCTACACATGCACAGGATAGACTCGTGGCGGATAATGGGGTGGAGTTTTGCCGTGGGCATAGCGCTGACAACGGGCGCTTTCGCTTTCGAGGTGACTAACCTGCGGTGTGAATCCCTTGCCAATCCCTTGGGGATCGACGCGAAAAAGCCATCGTTGAGCTGGACGTTGGAGGAGGCTCGACAGAAGCCGGCCTCCCGTGGGCAGCGGCAGACGGCGTATCATATTCTGGTGGCGAGTTCGGAGGCATTGCTGAAACAAAACAAGGGCGACCTTTGGGACAGCGGGAAGGTGGCCTCGGACGCCACGGCGCATATCGAATATGCCGGCGTCCCGCTGACCAGCCGTCGGGCCTGCTTCTGGAAAGTCCAGAGCTACGATCGGGGTGGAAAAGCCTCCGCCTGGAGCACTCCGGCCCGCTGGGAGATGGGCCTGCTCCTGCCAGAGGACTGGAAAGCGAACTGGATTATGGCCTCGGGCTATCCTGTCGTTTCGGCGTCCAACCGACCGCCGGCCCAGGCCGCCATTCCGGTGCCCTATCTGCGCAAGACCATCGAGCTTGCGAACAAGAAAATCGCCCGCGCGAGGCTTTACGTCACCGCGCTGGGCCTCTACGAAATGCATATCAATGGACAACGCGTGGGTGATATTCACTTCGCTCCGGAATGGACCGATTACAACAAGCGGCTTTATTACAACGTCTACGAGGTCACCCCGCTGTTGAAGGCTGGCGGCAACGTGCTGGCCGGCCTCGTCGGCCCCGGCTGGTACAGCGGTCATGTCGGCATGGGTGGCTTTCAGCACTACGGCAAAGGCATGGCGCTGTTAGCGCAATTGGAAGTGACCTATGCGGACGGCACCACGGAGACCGTGGTCACGGACGGCTCGTGGAAGGCGGCCGCCGGGCCGATTCTTTCGTCCGATTTCCAGAAGGGCGAAAACTACGATGCGCGGCAGGAAATCGCGGGCTGGAACGCAGCGGGGCTGAACGACAGCACGTGGGCGAACGCCACCGTGCGCAAGGAA
>JAABPW010000114.1 GCA_011391785.1 Verrucomicrobiota bacterium | reverse complement strand
AAATGGTCAGAAATGAATCGCTGCAGGTGGCATAGGCGTTGCTCGACTGCCAGCATGTATCGCCGCCGGTGGTGATCTTGCCGATCTTGGTACGTAGAGCCGATATGTCCCTGTTTCTGGCGTCGATGGAGTCGAGTAGCGCCTTTCTCTCCCTGGCTTCTTTTTCCGCCTGTCGTTTGGCGGGGTCTGTGATTGCTCCGATGGTGATGATGTCTTTCCGTGAGGTTCTTCCGAAAGTCGACTTGGCCGGGTCCGGTGCGGTTTTGGGAGGAGCCGGTGGCGGTGGCGTGAGCTCGGTGAGCTTGGTCCAATCCGTGGGCACATTTGCCAGAAGCAGGGTTTTTATTGAGGCCTCGGTAAAACGGTTTGTGGCCGGGTCGAGCGGACGGTATTCAATGTAATTGGCCGCCAGGGTGTTGTTGCTCCCGGGGAGAAGGCGGATGGTGATTTCAAATCCGTTTTTCTCGTATTTTCGCTCAACGGACCAGAATCCCTGCCCCTCGGTTTCGGTGCACTGAACCCTGTATCGCAAGTGGCACTCCTCGGAGGTTTCCCCGAGCCTGGCCTGTGAGGGAGGGACAAGAAGCAGGGCTGACAACGCGATGCTGGTGACGAGACGTTTCATGGTTCTCCTCCTGGATTAAAGCTCGAAAACCTTGACTCCGCACGACTCGAGGACGATTTCAAATTCAGGGGCAAGGACCTGGATGGCCTCCCCCGTGCTGACTTCGCGAAGGGTCAGGGGATATGACAGCTGGCAGTTGGCCAGGTTGATCATAACGGCTTGCCGGTTGTCGATATCGAGGTTGGCCAGAAGCAGGACGTTGCTCCCCTTCCCGGTCAGGTCCCGCCGGAAAGCCCCCAGGATGGCCTCGTGGCCAGCATCAACAAACGTCAGGTTGCCGCCTTGTGAGAACACGGGACGGGACACGAGGACCGCATTGATCCTGCTGATGAAGTCGCAGTATTCAGGATTGGGGGGGAGGTCGAGTTTCCGGGATGGGCCGATGAAGGCAATGCGCTCGGTTATACCGGCTTCGACTCCTTGGACCAAACCGGTTTGTCCCATGGTGTAGAGCGCGCAGATCGCGTAGCGGGGCATGACAGACCGGTTGGATCCGAAGAGCTGAGCCGGCACGCCGGTGTCATGCGTGGTGATGGCGCAGAGGTGGCGGAGCCGGCCGGCAACATTGTGCAGATACCCAATGTAATGACGCAACTGGGGGCCGAAGGGGTATTCCCAGCTGTTGGCCAGAAGGAGGTTGATGCCCCACTCAGGAACAGTTCGCTCCAGGGTGAGCTCATCGGTGAAATATTCGCCGAATATCACCAGATCCGGAAAGCTTTCCCGGAGCGAGGCGCTGAGATCGGCCACGAACTCGGCGTTACTGCTGTGCAGGTTGTCGAAACGAACCATTCCCCCGGTGTAGGCGGCGTAGTTGGACCAGAAGGCGGCATACTGCTTCATGTAGTCCCAGATATCATTGCGCACAAAATTATTAGGGTGGTCGTAATGAATGGGGGCGAGATCCTCCCACCGGATCCAGCTGTGCATATGCCAGCAGCCGGCCCGCTTGAATCCATCGGGTTCGGCGTCATCGGGCACGATCCAGTCGGGTCGGGCATGAGTCATCTGGCTGTCGATGGCGACATGGTTGAGTACGAGGTCGAGGCAGAGCCGGATGTTGTGCTTGCGGCACTCTTCAACAAAATCCTCAAACTGGTCCAAGGTGCTGCGCGGGTCATCAGGATCGCGGTAGCGGGCCTCCACATCGAAAAGATTCGTGGCGGCATAGGGACTCTCCGAGTAACCCATTTGGGAGATCGGGAGCAGGTGGATGGCATCGAAGCCCATCCCGGTGATATGAGGCAGGAGCCGTTTCCAGTCGGAAATGGTGCCGGATGCGCTGGGAATCAGGGTGTAGAGGCGGACCGAGCGCATGGAGGGGGGATCCGCCATGACATAGGAATGGGGGACACGATCCCAGAACCACTGGTCGCCTCCGTCGAGGGAATATTTGATCCGGAACCGGTAGAGTCCGCAGCGGGGAATGGTCAGGGTTAGGCGAAAGACTATTTCATCCGTGGAGGCGAAGGGGATGTCGCGCCACTCCCCGGGGCCTGTGTCCCCGATGTCGGTATGGAGCATCACCTGGGGTGGGTGGCCGTTGTGGGCGTTCAGGGTGATAGTGAGATCAAGCGGTTCATCGCGGAAGAGCCTGGAGAAGTTCTTTTTCCCAAAAGTGAATGAGCGTTGGATAATCCCGGCTTCCCCTTTCAGGAGGGAGCGGGGGGTAAGCTGGGGGGTGGCCATCCGGTGAAGCTTGGCTAAGGACTCCTTTGGGTTGTAAGGCATAGCGGAATTATGGCGCGGAGAGTGTTCAGTGTCCAGTATTCAGATACAGGGGAAGCGGAGGGAGTGTTCAGTATTCAGATATCAGTGTTCAGAAAGGAATTCGAACTTCTGAATACTGAACACTGAATACTGAATACTCGATTACCAGGTGAGGAGCTGGTAATAGTGGGTTCAATGAAGGAGACGATATGGCAACTCGTGCAGACGTGGCTCGATACCGGGAGAATTTAAAAGAAGAGCGGAATGCGGTAATTCTCTATGAGAAACTTGCCGGCCTGAAGGGCGCGGCGGGGTTGCCTGAATTGTATCGCAAGCTGGCAGAGACGGAGCGGCGGCATGCCCTTGTGTGGGAGCGACGGCTTGCAGAAGCCGGGGTGCCGGTCCCCGCGTGGCGGGCGGATTGGCGAACCCGGACGCTGGGGTGGCTGGCCAGTCGGTTCGGTGTCGGTTTCGTGCTTCCGACCCTTGCCGGGATCGAGCAGGGCGCGAGCAGCCGCTATGATTCCCAGCCGGAAGCAGAAGGTACCGGAATGGCCAGGGAGGAGCGGTCGCATGCCAGGCTCTTCAGGGTATTATCGGGTCAGGGATCCGGAATGGAGGGGAGTGCCGTGGCGCGGGTGGAGGGGCGGCACCGGTCCACCGGCGGCAATGCCCTGAGGGCGGGCGTGCTGGGCGCGAACGACGGATTGGTGTCGGTGTTGAGTCTGGTGATGGGGGTGGCTGGTGCGGCGATGGAATCGCAGGCCATCCTGATCACAGGGCTGGCCGGCATGCTGGCGGGGGCCATATCCATGGCGATGGGTGAATGGCTGTCGGTTCAAAGTTCCCGCGAACTGCATTCCCGCCAGATTGACATTGAAAGGCAGGAACTGGAGGAATCCCCCGAGGAGGAAAAAGCGGAACTGGCCCTGATCTATGAGTCCAAGGGCCTGCCTCCCGAACAAGCCCGGGCCTTTGCCGACCGCCTGCTTTCAGATCCGGTCCATGCGCTCGACACTTTGAGCCGGGAAGAGCTGGGCGTTGATCCTGATGAACTGGGCGGATCCGCCTGGGTGGCGGCGGGCACCTCGTTCCTCCTCTTTGCGGTAGGGGCGATTATTCCGATAAGCCCGTTTTTCTTTTTGGCAGGGATGACGGCGGTGATTTGGAGTTGCGCCGTCAGCTCGGTGGGGTTGTTTATGATCGGTGCGGGCATCACTTTGGTGACGGGACGGAGCGTCTGGGCCTCGGGTTTCCGGCAGATTGTGTTCGGCCTGGGGGCTGCCGCCGTCACCTACGGCATCGGGAGGCTGGTTGGGGTTCAACTTGGCGGGTAAGACTTGATCCTTGTATGGCCTGAAATGATGTGATACAAAGCCCGCCCTTTTATAAGGACACTGAACATGGAAGCATTAGCGCATATCCCGATGGGTGAGGATCAGTTCGAGGAATGGTTCCTCGCCAAGGTGGAGAACCGGAACATGCCGGTCGAAGACATGCTCAACGCCCTGTGCGAGCTGCGGCGGGCAGGCATGGCGGAGCAGACCAACGGCTGGGCCGAGCTGATGGAGGATGCCTTAATCGAGCAGGGATGCCCTGATGATGGCGTCAAGGTGCTGCGGTTGCGGGCGGAATGGAGCCATGGAAACATCGGTTTCCGTGACCTTTGCCTGAAAAAGCTGAGCTCGATATTCCGGAATGATCCGGTTCGCAAGAAGTTCGTCACCAATCTCGGGTTCGATCGCGGGGTAACCCTGTCTGAATGTTTCCGGCGCTTGGCCACCCTGCAGGCCCTGAAGCCCGGCCTGCTCTGTGTCGACAAGACCTGGGGCGTGGGGGCAATCCGCAAGGTTGATGCATTCTATGAGCGGGTAACCATTGATTTCACCCGGAAGATGGGGCATGAAATGTCGTTTGCCTATGCGGGAGAAGCCCTTCAGCTTGTGGATGACGATCATCTCCTGGCTCGGAAATACCGTGATGCCGTGGCGTTGGCCTCGCTTGCTGAAACGGAGGCGGCGGAATTGGTTCGTATCGCGTTGCGGAGCTACGGGCCGCTGACCGTGGCGCGTCTCCAGGAACTCCTGAGCGACGGGATCATCAAGCCGGATGGCTGGAAAACATTCTGGGAGACGGCCCGGAAGGCCCTTAAGGCCGATCCCCTTGTTCTGATTCCCTCCAAGCGGAGTGAGCCGATTACGTTGCTCGCCAAGGCCAAGGCCTACGATGCAGCGTGGTTCGGGCAGTTGGCAACGGAGCGGACGGCGGAAGGGGTGTTTGCCCTGCTGGATGATCTGGCCGACAACATGAAGCCCGATGGGCTGGATGCGGACGGGCTGCGCATTATCGGGGAACGCCTGGCGTTTCTCATGAAGGGCTTTGGCGACAAGGATATGGGGATCCGGGTTCAAGTCGTGGTTTTGGCGCGGCAGTGGGGCGTGGCGGCGGACTATGTGAACTGGCAGCAGGAAGCCGGGCAGCTTGTGGATCCCGCGCTGTTCATGGGAGCAGCGCAGGTGATCACCACCAGGCGGCTCGATGCGCTGCTACAGCTTCTGGTCGCGTATGACAGTGCCCGTCTTTATGAAACAATCACGGCCTGCATTCCGCTCATGACGATGAATGTGCTGAACGCCTGTGTTCAATTTATGCTCGATCACGAGCAGGATGGCGCCTGTGCGGCGGTGTTCAAGGAACTGGTCGGCATGCGTAAGGCCGGGGTTGAGGTCCTGTTCTGGCTGGCTCGCCGGCCGGAACGGCTGGAGTCCTGGGGCCTCGGCACCGTGGGCGACCTGGCGTTTCAGGTTCTTCCTGCCCTCGAGAAATCCTATGCCGGGGAGCGTTTGCGTGCGGCCAACCAGCTCGGTGAACTGGTTCAGCAGCGCGAATGGCTGGAAGCTGCGGCTCACAGCATGAACGAGGTTCAGCGGACCAGTTTTATCCGGTCCCTGTATGTTGCCATGGGCAAGGTTCCCGTGGATACCCAAGCCATGATCGCACGGATGGTGCGCGTCTACCCTGAACTGGCCGAAATCCTGATTTCAAAGCGCGATGCGGCCGCGGAAGCGGCAGCCAAGGGGAAATTCACGTCCTGGCGGTCATACCGGCAACGCCAGAAGCTTCTGGAGAAAATCGTCAACGAGGACATTCCCAAGAACAGCCGTGACATTGGCGTGGCGCGCAGTTACGGGGATCTTCGTGAGAACTTCGAGTACAAGACCGCCAAGGAACAGCAGGGGATCCTCATGCGGCGCAGTGCCGAGCTGGAGCAGGATCTCAACACGGTTCACGGCACCGATTTCGCGAACTGTCCCACCGTGGTGGCTGGCATGGGTACCTCCGTCACGATCGAGATGGCGGACGGGAGCCGGCAGCTGTTCCATATACTTGGCGAGTGGGATCAGGATACCGAGACCGGCATCATTTCCTGCAGCAGTCGGATGGGTAAGATGTTGTCAGGGCATGCCGCCGGCGAGGAGATTGTTGTTCCCGCCGACCAGGGCGATGTCCCGTGCAGGATTATTAGCGTGTCGGCCTTGCCGGAGAATATTGTAAGCTGGGGCAAGGGTGCGTAAGGGGCGGGGTTGACAGGCAAAGATTCGTTTGATATTTAGGCGAGCTTTTTCCCGGGCAGGGAAAGGATTTATTGAAGGGCTGGTGAATTTATGGCAACAAAAACGGTAAAGACAAAAAATGCGGTGAAGAAGCCCGTGGTGCAGAAAATTAAGGCGACCACGAAGAAGGTTGTTGCCCCTAAAAAGGTTGTCACGACCCCGAAAGTTGTTGCCAAGAAGGCAGTCATCTCCAAGAAGCCGGTTGTGAAGGTCGCCGTGAAAGCCGCCGTGAAGGTCGTCGGCAAGCCCGTGGTGAATCTGCCCCCTGCGAAAAAAATGACCGCGTCCCTTGTGAAAGTGAAGTCGCAGGTTGACAAGAAGAGCCTGGGGATCCTGAAGGACGCCCTGATCAAGATGAGGGACCGGTTGACCGGCCAGATTACCGCCTTGTCCGACGACTCGCTGAAGTACATTGATGATGCTTCCTCCGAAGATCGCACGGATGATTTCGACCGGGAGTTCGCCTTGAATCTGGTCAGCAGCGAGCACGATTCCGTCTTTGAGATCAACAGTGCCCTGCGCCGCATTGAGGATGGGGTCTACGGGGTGTGTGACTCCTGCAGCTGCCAGATTGAAAAGCCTAGGCTCCATGCGCTTCCCTTCGCCCGGATGTGCGTGAAATGCCAGTCGGAGCAGGAGAAAGGGCGCAGCCGGTTCCGTCCCTTTGGTGAATCCCTTGCCCAGGGTGTTGAACAGGCGGCTGAGGTCGTTGAGGCCGAGGAAACGGAATAGCTCCGCACGCCATGCTGGTATTGTTGCTAAGCGCCGCGATTGTCATCCTGGATCAGGTTACCAAGCATCAGGTGACGTTGCGCTTTTATCTGGGCGAGAGCCTTCCGGTCATTCCCGGCTACTTTAACCTTGTGCATGTCCGGAACACTGGCGCGGCTTGGGGGATGCTGGGTGGCTATCATGTTCTTCTCGTGGCGCTTTCCTTTGTGGTCCTGGTGGTCCTGATCGTCTACCGTCGCTCCTTCCTTACCGACAGCCTTGTTCATCGCCTGTCGCTGGGAATGATGATCGGGGGAATCATCGGCAACCTTTTGGATCGGATTCGGCTCCAGTATGTAGTTGATTTTCTCGATTTTCACTGGCAAACGCATCATTTTCCGGCATTCAATGTCGCGGATTCCGCCATTTGCATCGGCGTTGGCCTGTATATGCTTTCCGTCCTGTTTGCCCCCAAACCCGAATCTCCGGGATGATTCGTCCCATGCCGAAAGCGCCCCATACTTGCGCCTATTTCCTGGTTGGGCCCACGGCAACGGGAAAAACAGCGGTCGCCCAGTACCTTGCTGAGCAGCGTCAGGCGGAAATCCTCTCAGCCGACTCGATGCTTGTCTATCGAGGCATGGATCTCGGGACGGCCAAGCCCACCCCGGCGGATCGGCAAAGGGTCCGCTATTGGGGAATCGATGTCGTGGATCCTGTGGAATCCTTCAATGTGGCCCGTTTCCTGGGTGAGGCCCGACGGTGCTTTGAGTCGGCTGCCGCCGGGGGACGCCCTGTCATTGTGGTGGGAGGGACCGGGTTGTACATCAGGGCGCTGTTGACCGGGCTGGATGAGCTTCCCGATGTTCAGCCCGGTGTCAGGGCAAAATGGCAGGCGGTCTATGAGAGCGAGGGGCTGGCCGGACTCCGGAGCGCCCTGGACGCCAGAAGCCCGGAATGGATTGCCGCCCTGCCCGTTTCCGATCACGCCAACAGTCGTCGGCTGATCCGGGCGCTTGAACTGTTGGATATGGGGTGTGTGATTCCGCCGCGTTCGCAGGCGGCCCGGATGCCCGCCATGCCCATCACGGGTCTTGAGATTTCCCGGGATGCGCTGGTTGCCCGTATCGAGGCCCGTGTGCGGGAGATGTATACCGCAGGATTGCTTGAAGAAGTTCGTTCCCTCCTGGCCGGGTCGTGGGATCCAGCCGGCACTGCGGCCCGGGCGATTGGCTATGCGGAGGCAAGTGCCTGTATCAGGGGTGAGGTGACGGAGAAGGAAGCCATGCGCCTCACGGTCCAGCGTACCCGCCAACTGGCCAAGCGCCAGATGACATGGTTCCGCCACCAGGCAAAGGTGTCCTGGATTCACGTTGAGCCATCCCTGTCGTTGGACGAGATTTCCGCCAAGGTCGCTGCGGAATGGGACGCGCGCGGGCCGGTTGCGGTTCAAGGGTAGCCTCCTGATAGGTTGGGTTAGTTTTTGTTCTTGTAGCCAGCTAATATTAGTTGCAAAGTGATTCTATATGAGCACTGAGCACTATCCTGTTCCGGTTTTTCCGCCTTGTTCCCGAGTGTGTGATATGCCGGCCAGAATGCGTCCCCGGGAGGCGGTGGACCGGCAGGGGATCGAAAACGTCTCTGATGCCGTCCTGCTGGCGATTCTTTTGCGAACAGGCGCCCAAGGGCTTAATGCGGTGGATTTGGCGGACCGGATGCTCCGCAAGTACGGTAGCCTGACCGCCCTGTCGCGGGCCTCGATTGGGGAGTTGATGGCGGATCAGGATTTGAAGGGACTGGGCCGGGTCAAGGCGCAGATTGTCAGGGCTGCTCTGGATTTGGCACGGCGGATGGCCGATGAAACCCGGGACGAGCGGGGCAGTTTTGTCAGGACGCCGGAAGATGTTGCCGGCGTGATGAGGGAATCCGTTCGCGGGCTTGATCATGAGCGGTTCTGGGTTTTGAACCTTGATACCAGGAATCGGCTCAAGGGGCACCCCCGGGAAATATCAAGGGGGATCCTGGATTCAAGCCTCGTTCACCCGCGGGAGGTATTCAAACCTGCCATTGAGATCGGCTGTGCCGCCGTGGTTGTCCTGCACAATCATCCTTCAGGCGATCCAACCCCTTCAGCGGAGGACATCAAGCTGACCCGCCAGTTGATTCAGACCGGCAAGGTGATTGGAATCAAGGTTCTTGACCATGTCATCCTGGGCCGACGGACGGGCGGACAACCCCGTGATTTCGTGAGCCTTCGCGAATCCGGCGGGGTTGATTTCGACGGTTGACCCTTATTGTCGCGCTACGGCCGCATCCACTTCTGCCTGGATGGCCAGGGCGGCCTTGAAGGGGTCCGCGGCCTCGACGATGGGGCGTCCCACAACCAGGTAGGTTGCTCCTGCCTCCACGGCCACGGCAGGGGTGGCGACCCGCTTCTGATCCCCGACATCGGCGCCGGATGGCCGGATGCCCGGGGTAACCAGGATGGGCGCGGATCCGAATTTCCTGCGGAGCACGGGCGCCTCATGAACGGATGTCACGACCCCGTCGATACCGCAAGCCAGGGCCATCTCCGTCAACGCCAGGGCCTGCTCCGAGACGGTGCGGTGGATGCCCAGGTCGGTGAAGTCATCCTGGTTCAGGCTGGTGAGGGTGGTTACCGCCACCAGGCGCGGGCGGTTGGGGCCGAAGGCGGCGGCGGCTTCGGCGGCAGCTTTGAGCATGGCGCGTCCGCCGATGGCATGGACGGTCATCAGGTTGACGCCCAGCTTGCCGGCGGCGGTGACGGCATTGGCAACCGTTCTGGGGATATCATGAAACTTGAGATCCAGGAAGATGCGCCGGTTACGGCGGGCGGACAAGGTGTTGAGCACGGCGGGACCTTCCGCCGAGAACAGCTCAAGACCGATTTTGAACCAGGAAAGTTGATCGGGAAGTTTCGCGAGGAGTGGGGCGACATCGGTGGCGGACGGCACGTCAACGGCAAGAATGATTTCAGGTTTCATGGGTCTTCCTTTATGGCGGTCAATGGCGATAGTGTGTATCCGATACCCGTTCCCGATTCGAGCTTCTTTTTCTCCGGTTGAGTGTATGTCTGGAATGGCGTATAAAAGAGGTTCATGAGATTTCTGCTTTATAATGTTCGATACGGGGCGGGGGTTGGCGTCAAGTTTCACCTGCCGTTCCCGGGTTGCGGGTATCTCAAGCGGACCGGTGGGGTGCTGGAGAAGATTACGGGATTCATCCGGGAACATGATCCGGATGTGGTTGGACTCGTTGAGGTGGATGGCGGCTCCTTCCGGTCGAAGCGGCTCAATCAGGCCGAGAGCATTGCCCGCACTCTCGGGCACTATCATTCGTATGAATCCAAGTATGGGGACAAGTCCTGGCTACGGTTTTTGCCGGTGGCGAACCGCCAGATGAATGCCTTTCTCACCCGTGATTTGATGCATGAACAGAAGTTCCTCTACTTTGATCACGGGGTGAAGCGGTTGGTGATCCAGCTTGAGCTGGATCAGGTAACCCTGTTCCTGGTGCATCTCTCCATCAAGTTCCGCCACCGCCAGCATCAGCTTTGCGAGCTCTATTCCCTGTTGAAGGGCGTGAAAAAGCCCTATTTGCTGGCGGGTGATTTCAATGTCTTCTGGGGCGATCCCGAGATCGAGCTTTTTCTCGCGGCCACGGGACTGAAAAGCGCCAGCCCCGACGGTCGACCCACCTATCCCAGCTGGGCGCCCAAGATGGAGTTGGACTTCATCCTGCACAGTCCCGGAATCGTGATTCGAAATTTCCAGATGCCGGCCGTCACCTATTCCGATCATCTGCCGCTGATCTGTGATTTTGATGTGACGGGGTGAGGGGGATAGCTTGACTGTTATGCGGTGCGCCTGTACCTTCCCTACTCTGAATTTCGGGGTGTAGCGCAGCCTGGTAGCGCGTCAGCCTTGGGCGCTGAAAGTCGTGGGTTCAAATCCCGCCGCCCCGACCATCCTTCGCTCTGCGCCCTTACGGGCTCTCGGACATTAACGGGGGCACCCGCTGTTTACCTAGGCACACATCACTCTAACTCTCAGTCTGTAATTGTCAAAGTTTCTGAATCCGAAGGCACGTCTTGAGATCATCTCCATCTTGGTATGGAAGCCTTCTGTGATCCCGTTGTTTTTGGTGAAACGCCACATGCGGACGATCTCCTCAGACCAGGAGGAGAGGGTCCGTCCGAGTTGCGCTAGCTGGGGGAAGGCGGAGTAAGCCAACTCACGGAGGTGCTCCAGCCAGGATGGGATGAGCTGGCGGCACTGACGTGCGGTGCGATGTTTAAGCAACAACAGGTTGGTGAGACGCTGCTTGAAGTCATAGATGATCTTCAAGGCAGGCATCGTCTGCAGATAGGCCGTTAGGCGCTGGGCCTGCTCGGCCTTGAGATTGTGGTAATGCCGGCGCATGAGGTTGAGCAACCCCCTGTTCCTGGATCCCGAGGGATCCAGAAGCCGCCACAGGTTTAGGAACTGATGATTGATCAGGCGGATCACATGGAAGCGGTCGGCCACGATCAGAGCATTGGGGAAATACTTCTGGATGATCGAGCGATAGGTGTCACTCAGATCCATGCATACCACCCGGACCTGCTCGCGCCCCTTAAGTCTCTGTAAATAAGGCTCCAGCGCGGCTTCAGAGCGTCCCAGAGTCACGTCGTAAACCCGGTGATGTTCCAGGTCACAGAAGGTGGTGGCGAACCCTTTCTTGCGACTGAAGAAATGCTCATCAATGCCCAGAACACGCGGGCAAGGAGCATCCTGACGCTCGGAAACGGCTCGTTCCAGGAAGTTATGAAACCATCGTTCCACGGTCGCAGGAGCAATCCGTTCCCGGTGCGCCAGGGTCTGCCGATCAATGCCGTCGAGGTGTTTGAGGTAGACCTCTCGGCGGAACGCCTCGGTATTGCGCCGCCTGGGCAGTATCCCGGGAAAGCGCTGATTGAAATAACGACCACAGGTGTGGCAATTAAATTTATGCGACTCCAGTTCCAGCCAACAATGACGCACTCCTATGTCTGCATGCCGCACACGCCTCACAAAGCTGTGCTTGATCCTCAGGCGTTCGCCCTGGCAATGCGGGCATTGTATCAGTCCGGTATACCGGACTGATACAATCACCTGATGGCGGCCTTCAATATTCTTGATCTCATAATCCTTCAAACCCAATAATATCTCCTCGTGGGGCATCTACTTCTCCTTTGGCTTAACGGTTGTTTTGTCACTCCCATTATAGCCTAGGTTTGGTAGGTGCCCCCTTTAATGATCAAGAGCCAGCGACTGCGTCGACGGGTTCTCAGCCAAAGGCTGATCCGCCTCCGGCGGAAAATCCCACCCTCTCCGCCATCCTTTCGAAGCACAAGAGCACATTAACAAGGCGCACCCGCCGCAGGGCGCAGGCGGACCTTACTTCAACTTGTTCTCAAACCAGGCTGGGCCGCCCCATTTTCCGGTGACAACCAGATCCAGGTCGCCGTCGCCATCCAGGTCTGAAACGGTAATTGAAAGCCCCGCGCCAACGCCTTCATTGTAGGAAACCACGTGTTTGGTCCACACGGGTGCAGGCCCTTTCTTCAGCTTGTAATAATACACGCCCAGCGGGGCATCTTCGTCTGGATCGTTGCCGTTGTGGGCCCTGAATCGCTTCCCGACCACCAGCTCGGGCACGCCACAACCATCGATATCCGCCAGCACAGGACTATGAGCCTGGCTCCAGGTGTCGTCTATCACATGCTGCTTGAAGCTGATTTCCGAGCCGTTCTTCACCTGCTCGTACCAGAAAATCCCATACTTGTGGGCGGATGAAGCGACTATGTCGTTGAGGCCATCCCCGTTCACATCCAGGGTGAAAATCTGCGCCGTGTGATCCGCTTTGCCGTCCTTGGCGCCCAACGCCAGCGGATGCTCAGTCCACTTCCCCGTGCGGATGTCGACCGGAGCCTCAAACCAGGCGTTTGGGCGGATGATGTCGGGGCGGCCATCCCCATTGATATCCCCAACCCCGGCACCAAACTCCATGTCCTTCTGGGAAACAACATAGGTCATGAACCCACGCCGGCCATCGGCACCCTTTTCAACCTCGTACCAGAAGGTTTTGGTCGTGGCCGACAACACCTCCTGCGCCTTGCCGTCACCGTCAATGTCGACCAGATGCGCGGTCTCGAAATTGCCAGCCCGGTGAATAACGGTGGCAGGCCATTCGCCCCCGGCTTTCCCGGTGTTCCTGAACCACACCAGATGCATCCCGAACCAGTCGGCGCTGATCACATCGATCAACCCGTCCCCGTCGACATCCAGGGGCAAATTGGCAAAATCCCAGCGATACCCGTCACCCTTGTCGTCAACGCTACCCTTGATGGTCCGGACTTTCACAGCCGTCCAGTCCGGCGCCAAATAGAGGAATTCCCCGGAAAGGATATCAGGCTTGCCGTCCTTGTTGAAATCCGCCACGCAACACGCTTCGCTGCGCACTTTGCCGACACGATGCAAGACGAACTTCAGCCCGTCTCCGGAAGCGCCTTTCGGCGCCGGCATTTCACCTGCGCTGGCGATGCCAGCCATCAAGACCAGAACAAAAACAAGTCTCATTGGATTTCCCTCCCCTTTATTCCCTGCCATCCATTTGCCGCATGATAGCCACAGAAAACCCCGTGGCAAGAAATTAACCAGCCTGTCCCCGACCCTGTCTTTAATGCCGGACCTTTCCGATTGCCTCCCACCACACCTGCTGTTATAAGCAATCCTCGAAAGGAAACAGAACCATGTCTGACCACATCATCCTCTCACGTCGAGCCTTCCTTAAGCGTTGCAGCCTGATGGCGGCCGCCTCCGGTTTGCCGTTATGGCTCATGGAACGCGAACTAGCCGCCGCAGAAGGCCCTGCCCCCACCAAAAGCCCCAACAACAGACCCGGCATCGCACTTGTCGGTTGCGGCAGCATGGGTCAGGGTGATGCCGGGAACGCCTCACAGTATGGTGATATCGTCGCGCTTTGCGATGTTGACCAGAGACACCTCTCCAGTGCCGCACAGCGCTTCACAAAAGGCGGCAAGGCTCCCGCAACTTATACTGATTTCCGCAAGCTGCTGGAAAACAAGGATGTCCATGCCATCATTAACGGCACCCCCGACCATTGGCATTCGCTGATCAATATCGCCGCCGCGAAAGCCGGAAAGGATATCTACAGCGAAAAGCCCCTGACCCTCACCATCGACGAGGGAAGGCACGTCATCAAGGCCGTGCGCAGGAACAAGGTCGTCCTCCAGACCGGAACCCAGCAACGCAGCAGCACGCGGTTCCGCCTCGCCTGTGAACTTGTCCGCAATGGCCGTATTGGGACGTTGCAGGAGGTCCATGTTTTTCTTCCCGCCGGTATCCGCGGCGGGCCATTCAAGAAGGTCGCCATCCCCCCGGAATTCAACTACGACTTCTGGCTGGGTCAGGCGCCGGCAGCCGAGTACGTGGAGGAACGATGCCACGCGAACTTCCGCTGGTGGTATGACTATGCCGGAGGCCCGGTTACCGACTGGGGCGCACACCACAATGACATCGCCCGCTGGGGCATCGGACAGGAAGGTCCGATCAGCATCGAGGCGCGTGTTGTCACCCCCCCCTTGCCGGACGGCTATACAACGCCCAGCGAATTCGAATCCACCCTGATGTGGGCAAACGGGGTCAAGCAGATCGTCAAGACCACGCTCGACGATACCCCGTATGGCGGCATCGTCAAACAAGATGGCCAGCGAAACGGCATCAAGTTCATCGGATCAGCCGGCTGGATCTGGGTCAATCGCAACGAAATCACGGCCAACGACAGGCAAATTCTCACCGACAAGCTGCCGGAGACGGCTATCCGGCTGGAAGTCAGCAACAACCACATGGAAAACTTTGTGACCTGCATGCGGTCACGCAAGGATCCCATTGCCAATGTCGAATCCGGGCACCGGTCAGCAAGTATCGGGCACTTGATCATCATTGCCCTGCGCACCGGCCACACGCTGAGATGGAATCCCGCCAAGGAAGTCTTTGTGGGCGACAACGCCAGGGAGGCGAACAAGCATATCGCCCGCCAAATGCGCAAGCCTTACGATTACCGCTTCGCCGGTTGATTCAATACCGCCGCCATGTCAGCGGGAAACGGGGCCTCGAAATGCAAGGTCTCCCCTGTTGAGGGATGCTGGAATTCCAGTTCCATGGCGTGCAAAGCCTGGCGGTCCATCCGGAGCCGCACGCGGTCTTCCGGCGTGAGGGCATCGGTGCAAAACCGGACGAACATCATCGGGTCGGGACCATAGACCTTATCGCCTACCACGGGAAACCCCAGCGAGCACAAGGTCGCCCGGATCTGGTGCAAACGCCCGGTATGAAGCAGCGCCTCCACCTGGCTGACCCCGTTCCTGGTGGCGATATTAAAAAAATCGGTTTCCGCCCAGTCGGAAGAGGGGTCAGGGTTCGGGGTTCGGGGTTCGGGATTTTTGGGAGAGTATCCTGAAACCAGCTTCTTTCCTGAACCCTGAACCCCGACCGCCGATCCCTCCTCAGAGGCGACAAACCGCCTTTTCTTGAATACCCCTGACTCAGGATCAGGCACCAGCCAGCCGCGGGCCTGAAACGACTCGGGGAATTCACCCTCCACCAACGCCACATACCGCTTCACCACGCGACGTTGGGCAAACTGGGCGCGGCAATGGATCTCCGCCTGCTGGGTCTTCGCCACCAGCAGCAGTCCGGAAGTTTCCCGATCCAGCCGGTTCACCAACATGGGCGACTCGATGCACCGGTGCGTTTTGAGCCATGCCCAGAGGGTATTGTTGAAATAACGCCCGGCGGGATGCGCGGGCAGGTTCGGCGGCTTATTGATGACCATGACATCGTAGTCCTCATGGACGATCCCGATGTCAAATGACACTGGCGGCTCCGGAATATCATCCGCAATGAACTCCATCCTGTCACCTGCCGTCAAAATCCGCCCTGCATCAGCCGCGACCTCATTCACCTTAACGCGCTGTTCGGCGATCAGCGCCCCCCATTCCTCCCGGGACTGGTAGGTGAACCGGCTGGCAAGCAAATCCAGCACAGGAATCGGGGGATGCCCGGATGGCAAGGTGACTTGAATGCGTCTTTTCACGCCTTCCCCAGCCACACAATGATCACCAAGTCGGTGATAAACAGGTCCATCATAAACCCAGGCGATTTTCTTGCCATCGTCATATTTCTTCCCTCGCTGTCTTCCATCATAACCCCTTCCCACCAAAGGCGAAAGCGAAGAAACATATAATGGGCCAGTTGCCACCTTATAAACTCCCCTTCTTGACTTTCCCTGCGGGTTTGTCTTCACTGCACCGAAAGAGTGGAGATTCAAGCGATGCCCGACACGACGACTTACGGAACCTTGTTACAGGGAGAGGCGGCCCTCATGGACCGCCAATACGAAAGCTTTCTTTCCCAACCTGTCGACCAGGAATGGATTCCCGAAATCCCCGAAGCCGACCGGTACCAGACCACCCTTGCTTCACCGGTCTCCGTCACCGGCCCCGGCACCTTTTTCGGCCGCGCCCAGCGCACGCTCCATCTCCAACCCACCCAGAATGAAGGCTGGTGGTTTGACCGCACGGATCTGCCCGATGCCATGCCCATCCGGGTTGCCGCCAGCAACGTCTGGACAACCCAGCGCAACATCGTGCTCTGCAGCGGATCCCCCCACAACTATATGCGCATGGTGGAGCATATCGTCGCCCTCCGGCTGGCACTCAACCTGGACAACCTGATGATCCGCATGGACTCCGGTGATCCGCCCCTGTTCGACCGCGGCAGCATGGATCTGGTGGAGGCCATTGAGAAGGCAGGCGTCAAAAAGACCGCCCTCCCCGTCCGTTACGTGACCGTCCGGGAACCCGTGGCCATGCTGGCGCCTAATGGGAGCTTCCTGGTGTTCAAACCCTGCACGTCCCCCGTCCCGGCGCTCAACCTGGATGTGGCCGTCAACTTCAAAACCGCCATCGGTCAGCAACGTATCCGCATCCGGCTCAACCCGGAGACCGGCCGCTACGGCGCGCTGGCGCGCACGAACTGTTCCGCCACCCAGATGCTCTACACGCGCACCCTCGGTAAACTGTTCGCCGATGTCAGGAACCTTGGCTACACGAACAGGAATATCCTGGTTGCCGGCCGCTGGGGATACTATAACACCCCAACCATGTTCCATAACGGCAAGGCGCTTGAGGCGGTCTGGCATCGCACCATTCTCGACCTGGTTGCCGCCCTGGCCTTGATCGATTCCGGCCGGTTTGTCGCGGATATCTGCTCCTACAAGGCGGGACACACATTGGACGTGGTCATGGTCCGGAACTTGTTTGAACGCGATTTGCTTTGCCCGCTGCGCTAAGGAACGGGGCAAAATAAGGGGAGATGGCTTACTCCGCCCAGCCGCCCGCGGCCTCCATCTCGTCCTGATGCCGCAGGAAAGCGTCCACTACTGCCGGGTCGAAATACGTCCCGACCCCGTCCCGGAGCTCCTGCGCCGCCTTCTCGGAACTCATGGCGCGGCGATAAGGCCGGTCTGACCGCATCGCATCATAGGCATCCACCACGGAAAAGACGCGCGCCCCCAGGCAGATGGCATCCCCCTTCAAACCACGGGGATAACCCTTGCCGTCGTACCGCTCCTGATGGGAATAAACCAGTTCAGCCACTTCCTTGAGATGGGGACTGGTTTTCAGGATGTTGTACCCCACCTCCGGATGGATCCTCATCACCTTCCACTCCTCCTCACTCAAGGGGCCGGGCTTCAGCAGGACGGCATCGGGCACGGCAATCTTCCCGATATCATGCAACAGGGCGCCATGCGCCATCGCTTGAATGTCGTTGCGGGGAAGGCCGAGGACCTTGCCCAGGGTCAGGCTCACGGCCCGAACCCGGTTGCTGTGCTGCCCTGTGCTGTGCTCGCGCACATCCAGAAGCCCCGCCAGCGCCTGCAGACTGAAGTCAAGCGACAGTTTCAATTCCTCCATTGTCTCCAACAGCGCCGCACTTTTTTGCTGGACCATATCCTCGAGGCGAAGCCGATAGCGCTCGTTCTCCACAAGAAGCCCGCGGTGATCCAGCGCCTTCTCCACCACCGCCAGAAGCTCCTCCTTCACGATAGGTTTCTCAATGAACTCGAAAGCCCCCTGGCGCAGGCATGCGACGGCGTTCTCCTTTGTGGCAAAGCCGGTCATCACCACGGTCATTGCAAAACGGTCAATCTGCCTAATAGCCAGAAGGACTTCCAGCCCGCTGGCATCCGGCATGGTCAGATCGGTAATAACGACGTCATAGACGTTGGAATTCTTGCGGACCATTTCAATGCCGTCCGTTGAGCTGAGCGCCGAGTCGACACTATAACCGGCGCCTTTCAGGATCGCCTGCAGCACCTTGATGATTACAGGATCATCGTCCAGCACCAGGATGCGGGGCGGGTGCCGGGGTTCAGCCGTGACTGCGGCTTGCGGGATCCGGGATTCGAGCACGTCCACCGATGGATCAGTTTTCCGGTCCTCCGACCATGCCCTGACCTGGTTCCGCCCTTCCCTCTTCGCGGTATAAAGAGCCATATCAGCCAGGCGCAGCATCTCCTTGGCATGGTCGGAGGGGGCGATATCACGGCTGGTGGCCAACCCAATGGAGGTGGTCATCCTGAGCTGCAGCGTATCGGCACAAAAGATATGCTCATCCACCGCCAGACGAAGGCGGTTCCCCAAAATGATGCCTGAAGGCAGATCCGTCTGGGGCAGCAAAACCACGAATTCATCGCCGCCAAAACGAGCCGCCACATCCGAGGTGCGCACCACGTTGCGAATGATGTCGGCGAACTCACGAAGCATCTGATCGCCTGCCAGGTGACCATGCGTGTCGTTCACCGTCTTGAAGTAATCGAGATCCATGATGGCCACAGTCATGCTGTAACCATAACGACGGGCCAACTGCCAGGCGCGCTCCGTTTGCTCCTCGAAATAGGCGCGATTATAAAGGTTTGTAAGCGAATCATGTGCCGCCAGCTGGCGGATCCGTGTCACCGCCGAGAGAATGGAGGAGAGCACGTTGGCAATATGGTAGACAAATGAAACATCCACAGTGGCCAGCTTTTCAGGATCCGCCGCGGCCAGCAGAAGGATCCCCTGCACTTCGTTGTGCATCAAAAGGGGGATAGCCAGCATGCGGCCCGGCACGTTGGGCCCGGCAGGTTGCGGGGGAATGCCCTCTACCTGGATGCGCAATTCGTCCCGGTTAATCATCTGCCCGCTCAAGGCCTCATAACGGGCCACGATCTCCTCCCGGGCGGAAATCAGGAAGGATTCGGAAACCTCGCTCTGGGCGCTAAGCACGATGACTTTCTGCCCCTCTGAAAAACCGAGCAACCCGGCTACGTCGCAGTCCATCAGCTCGCCAAGCCCCTCACTCAATTCACGCAGGGCCTCGACGAACGTTCCGGACGCCAGCGCCGTCTCGCCCAGATGACCAAGCATCCTCAACTGCCGCTGGTGCTGCTCAAGCCCGGGCCCCGCAGTCCCCAGGCCCAACCGCCGCTCCTTGTATTCCTCAAGAACCGTCTGGCATAGCACCGCCGGCCAAACCGGTTTCTGCAACACCCGGGTGATACCCAGACGGGATGAAATGTCCTGGGACATATCGTCCATGAAACCCGTCATGATGATGAACCCCAGCCAGGGCCAGATATTACGGGCCTCCTGAATGAACGTGAGGCCATCCATCTCCTGCATGCGCAGATCGACCAGTACCACATCAAAATCCTGTCGCAGGAGAATCTGCAGGGCGACGCGCCCGTTCTCCGCCAATTCTGCGGCCGCACCATGAGCCATCAGGACACGCTGGGAAAGCAGGCGTATGGTCTCATCATCGTCCAGGACAAGGACCCGTATCCCCGCCAGACTATTTATACCATTGGTATCGGAAGCCATGAATCCCTCCACCGCGAAGAATCATCACTACCCGATACCTTTTCACACTTCAACGGGTGTCGCAAGGGTTTTCAGGGCTCAGGCCTTTCCCTGGATCACCAGTTCGCCTTTTCTCGCATCCACCTTGATGGTCCCGCCCCCGGCGACCGTCCCGGACACCAGCAAGCGGGCAATCGGCGTTTCCACCCGGCTCTGGATCAGCCGCTTCAGGGGACGGGCCCCATAGACCGGACTGTATCCTTCCCGGGCGATCAAATCCCGTGCGGCTGCCGTCAAGTCAAGCTCAACGCGCTGTCCGGCGAGTCGACGGCGCAGTTCGCCCATCTGCAGGTCGACGATCTTGCCGGTTTCATCCGCAGTCAAAGGCTTGAACAGAACCACATCATCGACGCGGTTCAGGAACTCAGGACGAAAGCTCCGCCTCAGTTCCTCCATGACTTCACGCCGTGTTCCCTCCTTGATCTGCCCGTCATCCCCAATCCCCTCCAAGAGCAAGGGCGACCCAATGTTGCTGGTCATGATGATAATCGTGTTCTTGAAATTCACCGTCCGCCCGTGTGAATCGGTCAGCCGCCCGTCATCCAGGATCTGCAGCAGGATATTGAACACGTCATGGTGCGCCTTCTCGACCTCATCGAGCAGGATCACCGAATAGGGCTTTCGCCGAACCGCCTCCGTCAGCTGCCCCCCCTCCTCAAACCCCACATATCCGGGGGGCGCGCCAACCAGTCGCGAGACCGTGTGCTTCTCCATGTATTCGCTCATGTCGATCCGGATGAGGTGATTCTCCGAGTCGAACAGGGTGAGCGCAAGCATCTTGGCCAATTCAGTCTTCCCCACCCCGGTGGGGCCAAGAAACAGAAAGGCACCCACTGGCCGCTGCGGATTCTTGATTCCCGCGCGCGCCCTCAGGACGGCATCCGCCACCACTCCGACGGCCTCGTCCTGGCCTATGACCTTTTCATGCAACACATCACCCAGCTTCAGTAATTTCTCCCGCTCGCCCTGCAGTAATCGCGTCAGGGGAATTCCGGACCACCGCGAGACCACCTCCGCAATCTCCTCCTCGGTGACTTCCTCGCGCAAAAGGGGACGGCCAGCCTCCTTCCCGGCAGCCGTTTTCTGCAATGCCGCCAGCTTCTTCTCCAGTTCAGGTATAACCCCGTGCCGCAGTTTCGCGGACCGCTCCAGATCATAGCGCCGCTCCGCTTCCTCGAATTCACGGCGGGCCTTTTCCAACTCCTCGCGAACCTGTTGAACTCCGGCAATTGACTTCTTCTCATTTTCCCACTGGGCCCGCATGGCGGACGATTGGTCGCGGAGGTCCGCCAGTTCCTTTCGCAGGATCTTCAGCCGAACCTGGCTGGCTTCATCCTTCTCCTTTTTGAGCGCCGTCTCCTCAATCTCCAAGCGCATGACCTTGCGGGTAATTTCATCCAGTTCGGCCGGCATGGAGTCAATTTCCGTGCGAATGGAGGCGCATGCCTCATCCATCAGGTCAATCGCCTTGTCCGGCAAAAACCGGTCGCTGATATAGCGGTCCGACAACACCGCGGAGGCCACCAGCGCGGAGTCCTTGATCTCAACACCATGGTGAAGCTGGAAACGGTCCTTCAGGCCGCGCAGGATGGAAATGGTGTCCTCCACTGAAGGCGCCTCAACCAGAACCGGCTGGAAGCGCCGCTCCAAAGCGGCATCTTTTTCAACGTACTTGCGATATTCATCCAGCGTGGTGGCACCAATGCAGTGCAACTCCCCGCGGGCTAGCATCGGCTTGAGCATATTCCCGGCATCCGTTGAGCCCTCCGTGCGCCCGGCGCCCACAATGGTGTGGACCTCATCAATGAACAGGATAATCCGCCCCTCGGCTGACTTGATTTCCGTCAGCACCGCCTTGAGCCGCTCCTCGAACTCTCCGCGATACTTGGCCCCCGCCATCAGGGCGGTCATGTCCAAGGCGAAAATCGTCCTGTCCTTGAGCCCGTCCGGGACATCCCCCCGGAGAATACGATGCGCCAGCCCCTCGACAATCGCCGTCTTGCCCACCCCCGGTTCACCAATGAGCACGGGATTATTTTTTGTCTTCCGCGAGAGGATCCGGATCACGCTCCGGATTTCCATGTCACGCCCGATCACGGGATCCAGCTTTCCCAGACGGGCCATCGAAACCAGATCGGTTCCATATTTCTGCAATGCCTCATAGACGCCCTCCGGGGTGGCGCTCGTCACACGCTGGTTCCCACGAACCTCCATCAACGCCTTCAGGAAAGAGGCGCGATCCACCCCCATCTGGGACAGGATAGTCCTCGCAGGCAAGGTTTTTCCTTCGTCCAGAAATGCCAGCAGAAGATGCTCCACTGAGACATAGTCATCCTTGAGCCGGCTCGCTTCATCGCCCGCCTTTACCAGCAACTGGTTCAATCTCTGGGTGACGTATATTTTACCAGCCTCGGTCCCTCCCCCTTTGATTTTTGGACGCCGATCCAGTTCCGCCTCCAGGCGCGCTTTCAGTTCGGCAACCCGGACCCCAAGCCGCTCGATTAATCTGGGGGCAAGCCCATCCTCCTGCTCCAACAAGCACAACAAAAGATGCTCCCCGTCCACCTCCTGATGACTGTAGCGGATCGCTTTTTCCTGAGCCTGCTGCAAGGCCTCCTGAACTTTCTGAGTCAATTTCTTTGGGTCTAACATGGGTTTCTCCTTCAATAGATATCCATCAGCAAGGTTCGTTCCAAACGATCAAATGGCACTTCAAATATTCATATCCTGTTATCAATCAACATTAAATAACATATTATAAGATAAATTCACTTTTGCAAAGTGAGACAGTATGGCGCATTAAGCGACATTATTACGCATAGCGACATTTTATCAAAAAGCACATATCCTTGGTCTGGCCTCTTTCAACGCTGGAAGTTCGACTTATATCTGGAAATACCTTACAGTCGCAGACGTGAATTGGACCAAAATCCTTTTGTTTTTCGCAATGGGTCTGGCGGCCTGTACAACCGCGGCTCTCGAGGTTCGCATGGCGGCGGACACCATGACCGTTCATGCGGATCAGGTTCCGTTGCGCGAAATTCTCTCCCACTTCCAGAACGCCGGGGTTCGAATCGCCATCGATGAGCGAATCAACCCCCTGATCACAGCGGATTTCGACAACCGTGAAATCGGGGACGCCGTAAAACGACTGCTGGCTGATTGCGATTACGCCCTAAGCTGGAAATCCTTCGAGGGACCGGCCGGCAGGATGAGCCGGCTTTCCGAGATCCTCGTCTACAAACCCGGGGACCGCAGGGAACTCAAGCCACTTCCCCTCCCTGCGGCGGCAACCGCGCAAGCCCGCACCTCGCAAACCAATACGATTGTCTGCCTCAAGGATGAACTCCTGGTGCGAATGCGCCCGGGCACTACCCAGGATCAATTCCGCAATCTCCTCTTGAAAACTGGAGCCCTGGTGCTGGACGGCATCCCCGCGCTCGGGATCTACCGCCTCCGTTTCCCGCCCGGCTCGGACCTTGCGGCAATCCTCAACGAGTTGTCGAAGGACCCTCTGGTTGCCAAGGCCGAACCCAACCAGGTCTATCGCTCCATCACGCCGCACCGCGGGGACGGCAACGGCAGCACACCCGATACCCCGCTGACCATCACAGCCGGTAAAGGACCGGCCATCGCCGTACTGGACTCCGGCCTCAAGGTGGATATCTCGCTCGAAAAAGCCATTGTCGCCTCCCTCGACGCGACCTCACCGGGGCAGACCATTTCCGATCCGGTAGGGCACGGCACCCAAATGGCCTATATTGCCGCTGGGGCAGTCTCCCCAACCGGGACGGACCCCTCCTCCCTGGCGGCCGCCCCCATCATTCCGATCCGCACCATGGATAGCCAGGGCATCACCAGCAGCTTTTCCCTGATGCAAAGCATGGTTTTCTCCCTGGAACATGGTGCCCGGGTAATCAGCATGAGCTGGGGCTCTGAAAATAACAGTCAATTCTTCAGTGAGGCCATCCTCTATGCCCAAAAACAGGGCGCAGTCATGGTTGCGGCAGCGGGTAATGAACCGACAGGGCGGCCACTCTACCCCGCCGCCCTTCCTAACGTGGTGGCCGTGGCTGCCCTCACGCCCGATGGCACTTTCTGGGAGCAATCCAATTACGGCTCCTTCATCACCCTTGCCGCCCCGGGCTTCGCCAACCTCCCGGTAGGCTACAAGGGGCCCCCGGGGTCCTATGGCGGCACGTCCATCGCCGCGGCCTACACCTCACGCGCCATCGCCCAGTACTTTGCCGTACACCCCCAGGCCACCGCCACCGAGGCCATTCAGGCGCTGACCAAAGTCCTGTCCCCAGCCCCACAGGGAACCCTCCATCCCGAAATTCCGCGCCTCACCTCCGCGACCCTCAAAAACTACCTGAACCCACCGTAAGATTGGGCAAAAAACCCATTATATCACTATACTTCGAGGGGGGATTCCGGTAGGATTTTTCGAAAGTTGGTAATCGAAGGTAGCCGGCCAGTGTTGCTATTTGCAGCCCGAAGGCCCGACAAATTTCGATCTTCCTCCTGAATGGGTTCGAGTTGAACCCCTTTCTAAAGGAGCCAGAAAGCAAAAGAACGGATCCGCGAGTCCTCAAAGAGGAGATCGAAAGATGGGTAAGAAACTGTATGTTGGCAATCTGAGCTATGGCGTCACCAGTGAAACACTTGCGCAGGTTTTTTCCGCGCATGGCAAGGTGGATTCGGCTGATGTGATCATTGATCGCATGACCGGCCGTGGCAAAGGCTTCGGCTTTGTTGAGATGAGCACCGACGCGGAAGCGGCGGCGGCCATTGCGGCTACGAATGGCCAGGACCTTGAAGGTCGCGCCATGATCGTGAACGAAGCGCGTCCCCCGGCCCCCCGCGTTGGCGGTGGTGGTGGCGGCGGCGGCTTCGGCGGTGAACGTCGCGGCGGTGGTGGCGGTGGTTTCGGCGGCGAGCGCAAGGGCGGCTTCGGCGGTGGTGGCGGACGTGGTGGCCCGGGCGGCCGGAGCGGTGGCTTCGGCGGCGGACGTCGCTAAGTCGGCTTCAAGTTAATTCTTGAGAAGGGATCGGTTGAAAAACCGGTCCCTTTTTTATTTGTCGCTTATCGCTTCTATCTCGCCAAAATCGCGTTTTACTGATAGTGTTCGCGGCTCGAAATAAGGATCAAATGATTCTAGGGAGTGTGTTCCGATGGCATCGAAAACGACTGTACCTGTGGACAATAACGAAGTCATACTGCCGGCATCCGATCTTCTGGCCGAACCGACCGAAAGTCTCCGTCACTTCATCAAGGCGGAGGACTGGATCGCTGCATTCATCACCACGCTCATTTCGGGACTGACCTTCTACTACTACATGGCTCCCGAGGTGACGCTTCAGGATTCAGGAGAGCTGGTAACAGGAGCTTTCACGTTTGGCGTCCCTCATCCTCCCGGTTACCCGCTCTGGGCCTTGATGGGCTACATCTGGAGTCACTTCGTCGTGCCGTTCGGCAACCCCGCCTGGCGGATGGGCCTCCTCTCCGTGGTGACGGGCGCCCTGACCGTCGGGTTCATGACCATCATCATGACCCGCAGCTTGCGACTCCTCCTGCATTCACTGCCATGGGGCGAAAAAATCGACGAGAGCCTGCAGCACTGGATGGCTCTTTTTATCGGCGCATCCTGTGCCCTGCTGTTCGGATTCAACCGCGGCGTCTGGCTCTGGGCTTGCGTCTCCGAAATGCGCGTCCTGAACGTCTTTTCCTTCATTCTCACCAGCTGCGTCTTCTTCGCCTGGACCATCCAACCCCATCGCCGCGGTTTCCTGAACGTAATGCTTCTGATCTTCGGATTAAGCCTCTCCAACCACCAGACCATCGCGGTCATGGCGATCCCCTTCGCCGTGGGGGTTTTCCTGGTCGGACTAGACCAGTTCATGGACACCCGGAGCAAGACCCCGACGGCCCCCGACATGGTCGGAATTTTCATGCGCACCCAGTCCAACTTCTTCGAGCTGGCCGTAGCCGGTTGCATCAGCCTCCTGGTGGGGCTCCTTATCTGGGCCTGGCTAACCACCAACGGGACGGCCGAAATGTTGAGAAGCACAACGCTCTGGCAGGGCATTGCCGCCGGCGGAATCGGTCTGGCTGGCATTATCGTCGGCGCTAAAACCGGTTGGTGGAGCCCTCGTCGGGCCATGATTTCAGCCGGCACGTTCATGGCCGGTGTCTCTGTTTACATTTATATGCCGCTGGCGGCTTGGACAAATCCGCCCATGAACTGGGGTTACGCCGCCACCAAGGAGGGTTTCGTGCATGCCGTCACCCGCGGCCAGTACGAAAAAATCAACACGGCAAGCTTCTTCAGCGAGGAATTCTTCATTAAGATCAAGCTGTTCCTTCAGGCCATGGTCAACCAGTACTCCCTGCCGCTTACCCTGCTTGGCTTGGTCACTCCCATCGTGTTCTTCTATATCTGGACCCGTTGCAAACCCCGCGGACGATCCTGGATGGCTTTCGTCTGGGTCGCATTCCTGATCACCAGCCTCGGATTGCTGACCATCATCAATCCGAAACTGGATCGCCAGGACCAGGAGATCAACATCAAGTTCTTCGCCCCGGCCCACGGGTTCTATGCCATGCTCATTGGCTACGGCATCGCCGTGCTTTTCAGCCTCATCGCCTGGCAGCAGAAAGTGATTGGCGGCTGGATCGTCCGGATCGCCTGCATCGCCCTGCTCGCCATCCCGGTGGTTTCCTACCGGCAGAATCTCGCCCTCTGCAATCTGCGCGGCCATGACTTCGGCTACCTCTTCGGCTATTTGATGTTCAAACCGGGAAACGGGTATCCCGACATGGATAAGGATTCCGTCCTCTACGGCGGCACTGATCCGGGCCGGTTCGTCCCCACCTACATGATCTTCTGTGAAAGCCGAGTCGCTCCCAAGGACCGGTTCAGGGACAAGGACTTTGACCGCTCGGACGTCTATATCATCACCCAGAACGCTCTGGCCGATAATACCTACATGAACTATATCCGGGATCATTATGATTTCACCCGGCCGAAAAATGACGGCCCCTTCCAGAAACTCCTCCGCCGCGACCACACCTACCCGGTGCAACCCATCTATATCCCCAGCGGAGAGGATAACAACCGGGCTTTCCAGGAATATGTACGGGACGTTCAGACCGGGAAGATCCCCGCCAGCGCCGACATCAAGATCGAGAATGGACGGGTCAGCGTCCAGGGTGTCGGCGGCGTCATGACCATTAACGGCATCCTTGCCCGGTGGATCTTCGACAAAAACAAGGACAAGCACTCCTTCTACATCGAGGAGAGCTACGTCATCCCTTGGATGTATTCCTTCCTGACCCCGTTTGGCGTGATTATGAAAATCGAAAAGGATCCTGTTCCCTCGCCGCAGGAAAACCCCAAGGTCTGGACCGATATCGTGGCGCGCGACAGGACCTATTGGAACAAATTGAGCCAGGAATTCCTCGCACGCGAGGATTTCAGGCGCAACTCCGATGCTAAGAAATCATTTTCAAAAATGCGGTCCGCCATCGCCGGACTCTACGCCGCACGCGGCCTGATCGGGGAGGCCGAGTATGCCTTCAAACAGTCCCGCGAACTCTGCCCGGAAAGCCCGGAAGCCTGCTTCCGGCTCTCCGACCTCTACATGCGCCAACAGCGCTATGATGATGCGAAAAAGGTCATGGAAGGCTACATCGCGCTGGATCCCTATAATCAAAACGCCAAGAATTTCCTCCAATCGATCCAGAATGCATCCAAGGATGACGCCCATCGCAAGGAACTCGAGGCGGAAATGGCCAAGGGGAAACTGGATTTCGGCCGCGCCATGGAGCTGGCTTCCGTATATCAGCGACTGGGCATGGAAGGCCAGTTTCAGGGCCTAACCCGAGGCCTCGTGGACAGCCCGACCCTGCCCCCCGAGGCCTGCCTGGCGGTTGCCCGGTTCTTCGAATCAGGCAAGCGCTGGGATCTCCAGGTCTACGCCCTCCAGAAGTACCTGACCCGCGATCCCACCGCATTTAAGAGTTGGATCGATCTGGCCTACACCCAGTTGATTTTGAACAAGCCCCAAGATGCTTTCAACTCCCTGCGGAAGGCTGTAGAGGTGGGTGGGGAGGTTGCTCGCGGCCTGCTTCGCAACGATCCCCGTTTCGCCCCCCTTCGCGACGCGCCCCCCTTCAAGGCGCTCGTGCCCCCTGCAAAAAATCAGGATATGGGAAGTTTTCCACTCATGAACCCGGCACTGTAGTGATGTCATGACAACTCGCTACCCTTTTCTCCTTATCGCTGTAACCGGCATCCTGATGATGGAGGCCGCACCCGTCATAGCCGGCCCTCTTCCAAAATCACAGGTTTCATCAGGGGCTAAGTGGATCATCCACTTGGATATGGATCAGTTCAGCCCTTCCAAAACCTGCCGGATACTCAGTACCAGCAAACAGACTGACGCTAAAAACTTTCAAGTCCTGCTAAACCGCTATCGAACCCTGCTAGGCGTGGATCCCCTCAAGGATCTAACGGGTTTAACGGTGTACGGCAACGAGATGACTGGAAGCCGCGGCGTAGCCTTGATAAATGGGTCACTAAACAACCGGTCTATCACGAGGCAGTTCAGCACGTATCCCCAGTACCGCACAAAGAACTCCGGAAAATTAACACTACACGCCTGGCAGGACAAATCCACCGGACGCCCGCTGTGGGCCGCATTCCACACATCGCGTCAATTGCTCCTCGCCTCCGACGAACCCTCCCTGCTGAAGGCCGACACAGCCGTGAGTGGAGACAGCCCGACGCTTTCCAACGGGAAAGCTCCCGTACTCCCCATTCCCCCCGCGCGGAAGGGATCCTTTTTCACAGCCGTGACACGCGGCTATGCGGGAGCCAGCCCGTCTCCCGTGATCGCACAGGTACTGAAATACACCGAACTGGCAACCATTCAAATCAGTGAACAAGCCGGTCTCGTGGACGGATCACTCATCATCGAGGCCATCTCAGCCGATGCCGCAATATTTATCCACCAGACCCTGAAGGGAATTATGTTTGTCTCGAGCTTATCCGAGGAATCCACACCCTTCGCCAATCTGGCTAAGCTGGGAACAATTACGCAGGACGGAAAAGATGTCACACTGAAGATTCACTGCCCAGCCAGTGATGCCGCCGAACTCCTTGCCGCCACCCTGCTCGCCCAGTAGCGAATCTCAAGGGAATGCCGGATCCGTTGAGAGGGCGTCACTCACATCAAGGCCGATTCCCGAGAATTCCGAGCCAGACACCGGGGGAACCACTCCAGCCCAGTAATTGAAACGGGCCGAGAACGCGCCAGCGCCGGACCGCTCCAGCGCATAGCCTCCGTTGCCCGTCATGACGTTATTACCCGCGCTACCCAGCACTCCACCCCCGAAATCATATTGTCGGTTGACGGCCCCCGCATCAGCGGAGGTCTGCACATAAATTCCATCATTCGAGTTGTTTCGAGTTACATTGCGTTCGCCGAACAACTGCAGGCATCCGCCAGCTGATGCCTGCAAATTCAGCCCGTCGCCCCCATTCCCATTTCCCGTATTGGCAATGGCATCCGCCCTGATATCCCAGGCCGCCGCGAGGCTTGCCACAAGGCCGTTGATTCCATTCCCGCCTGCCTCATTGTCCTTCAGCAACAAGAAGACATCCCCATTGTAACTGGTAGCCGCCACACGGATTCCACTGCCGTCATTCCCGCTGGCCATGTTGTCATGAACCGTGGCGCTGATGCGGGAGGATCCTTCCAGCTCAATACCGATACCAGCACCGTGGTTCCCGGTTGCCATGACATGGCCGATATCGATATCAATGTCACCGAAAAGGCAATCCGCCCCAACCCTCAAACCGTTTTGATTGCCGTCTGCCCGGACATTCGTGAACGAGGCGTCAATCAAGTCATTCGCCGAGAAATCCGCAAGGATTCCGCTCTCACCATTCCGGGAATAGTCTCCGGATACACGAGCCTTTAAGCGGTCAGCCCCTGAGGCGGACAAAACAACGCCAGATCTGTCGCATCGCGTCACGATGTTCTCACCTAAAATCACATTCACATCATTGACGCCGGAAATATCACAGGCAATCCCATGCCCGCTCACATCATCAATCTGGTTCCCCGAAATATCCGCCTCAAAAGAAGCCATCGACCACGCGCGGAGAAAAATCCCTGCATCCATCTGCCCGCCACCATGAATGAAGTTCTGCCGAACCGACACATCGGTCACGCCGTCTCCAAAGATGCCGACATTATTCCAGGGCCAGGGATAGGGATTCGTCTCCAGGGCCGAACCATGCTGAACAACTTCAACGCCGGCCACCGTCACATGGCTCGCCAGGGTGATCGCCGGGCCACGCCCCATCCCGTTTACCACCGGATATACCCCGCCCATGACGCGGTTGCCCTGTCCGTAAATCGGGGCACCACTACCCCAAAGCGTCATACCTGAGCGCATCACAACCTGCTCCTGATACTGCTGCGCCGCATCCCTCACATAAACCATCGTGCCAACAGCGTTCTGAATGCCCGTATTGATCTGCCTAAACGGGTTTTCCCACGTCCCGTTCTCCAGCCCGCTCCGGTTGTCATCATCCACAAACGTCACCCCGGAGACCAGAACCAGATTGTAATCCTGACGATCCATGGAGGCTACCGTTCGACTCAACTCGCGCCGATCCGAAACCAGCTCCACCGGCTCGGAAAAATCCGTACGGATATGCAGGTCACGCATGACCATCTCTGTCATGCGAGAAGCCACTGACGCCCTGCCACCGCCGGACTTGAATCCATCCCAGGCTCCTGAAAACGGGTTCTTTCCCCGGCTTAGATTCGCCAGATCAAACGGTACCGATACCCGGACCCCGGCGGAATAGCGGGACCCGATAAGGGCTTTATCCTCGAACCATGCGACATCAAGACACAACGCAGGAACAGGCTTTATTTCCAAGCGCCCCTTGATCCCGGAAATGTCGTTGCCGTAGTGGGCATTATACTCGTAGTACCCGACAAACACCTTAATGTCGGCATAATCCTTCACAACAGGCAAAGGAATCAGGGACCCGATTTCGCCATCAACCCCCTCCATGGCCTGTTCGGTTATCTGATAGTGTTGCAAGGTTTTGACGTCATAGGTTGTGGTGACGTCATAACCGTACTGGGTTATATCATTTCCTCGCCCTGTTGGCGCATACCAGTAGCTGTTGTGCTCCTGGGCACGTCCTGATCCCGTCACAAACCTGTCCGTGGTTTGCTTCCCGTCCAGGGGCAGATAGGCGTTCACACGCAGATCTATCCACTGGCTCAGGAATTCCATCCCGAATCCAAGTTGATTACACGTGTTATCAAGCGAGGTATTTCGCAGGTCATAGAAGAGGGTGCCCCCAACGATGAAGCCCCGATCCGGGAAAAGTCTGCGATACCCGGCACCGAAGTTGAATTCCTGCCCGTCATCGTCATTCCATGAGCCACGCGGATTGACAAAGACAAGACTATCCTGTGTAGCGAGCACGGGAGCCAGAACATCCCCGAAACTTTCCGCCTGCTGATCCCCGAAATGGGCGCCGAGGTTGATCCGTCCCGCCGACAAGGGCTCAGCCCAAGGCTGGGATGGGTCCCCCCGCCCAGCCTGGGGGATAATCAATCCCAGAATGACCGCCCAAATACGGAACGGTGCGTGCCTGACATTCATGGGCTCGAGAATAAAACATCCAGGGCCCCTAATGCAATCTACTCCTTCATCGCCGATTCAAACTTAGGCGCAAGGAAGTGGTGAACCGCGAAGGCAACGACATAGGCGAAGGCGCAGATGGCAAACAGGAGGGAATACCCCGCCGTCTCATTGCCCGCCAACCGGTAATGATCCAGCATCTTGCCTGTCACGATCGGGAAGAAGAACCCCCCCATCGATCCAGCCATACCGCCCAACCCGATGATCGAGGCTACCGCCCGCTTCGGGAACATGTCGGAAACGGTCGTGTACAGATTAGCCGACCACGCCTGATGCGCAGCGCCTGCCAACCCGATCAGAAGCACCGCCGGCCAATCCCCCACCTCGGTCACAAAGAAAATCGGTAGCACACAAAGCGCAAATATGAACATGCAGGTCTTCCGGGCCCGCGTGACACTCCAGCCAGACCGGGCCAAATGCCCTGTGATCCAGCCGCCAAAGATGCTCAGCACGGTAATGATCCCATAAATGGTCACCAGCAGGGGCCAACTGTGCTTGATGTCAAGGTTGCGCGTGGTCTTGAAATAGTCCGGGAGCCAGATCAGGAAAAACCACCAAACCGGATCAGTCAGGAATTTGGCCATGATGAACGACCACACCTGCTTGTAGCGAAGCAGGTCAATCCACCGCAGCTTCTCCACTGAGGTGTCTTCCCTGTCACTGAGAATATGCTCAAGCTCTGCCTTATCCACGCTGGGATGCTTTTCCGGCACATCATACATCCGGATCCAGAACCCAAGCCAGATGAACCCGATCAGGCCGGCGGCAATGAAGGGCATCCCCCAGCCAAACTTGATAGCCAGCAGCGGCACCACCGCCGGAGCCAGCAACGCTCCCATATTTGTTCCGGCATTGAAGAGGCTTGTGGCAAAAGCGCGCTCCCGCTTCGGGAACCACTGCGCGGTACTCTTGACGGCAGCAGGAAAATTGCCCGCTTCTGCGAGTCCAAGCAGCACCCGGCACAACCCAAATGCGGCGACCGCCAGCGCAGCCGCCCCGAACACCCGGCCACCGATCTGGACACTGGCGGAACCAGGCAGCCACTGCACCACGGCGTGCGCCATCGCCGCCAAACTCCATCCCACCATCGAAACCGCATATCCCAGCTTGACCCCAAACCGGTCCACAAACCAGCCGAAGAACAGAAGTCCTGCGCCATAGGCAAGCTGAAACAGGGAATTGACAAGACCGAAATCAGCCTTGCTCCATCCGAATTGCACATCCAGGAACTCCTTCACCAGCGACAGGATCTGCCGGTCGATATAGTTGACCGTCGTCGCGAAAAAAAGGAGACCACAGACCACCCAACGATAATTTCCCTTGAACATCTAAGCCGTCCTTTCCCTATTTTCCCTAAACTCCCGAATACGCGAGAAAACCGCCATCCACGGGAATCACAACACCCGTGACGAACGAAGCCTCATCAGAAACCAGATAATTGAGGGCACCACAGAGGTCTTTCGGATCGCCGAAGCGGTGCATCGGCGTCTTGCTGATAACCTTCTGTCCCCGCGGAGTCAACGTCTTGCCATCTTGTTCCAGCATCAGGAAACGATTCTGGTTGGTGATGAAGAATCCGGGAGCAATCGCATTCACCCTAATATTCATTGGCGCAAGATGCACCGACAGCCAGCGGGTGAAATTATCAATGGCGGCCTTGGCCGCCGAGTACGCCGCCACCTTGGTAAGCGGTTGTGTGGCCGACATCGAGGAAATATTGATCACACTTCCTCCATGTTTCAACATTGCCTGGCAGAACACCTGACTCGGCAGCAAACTGCCGATAAAGTTGAGTTTGTTGACAAACTCAAACCCTGCCAGATCCAAACCAAAGAAGGAATCCTCAAGCTTGGTGCCCTCCGTGAACTGCTCGGCCGGACAGGTTCCCTTGGGGTGGTTGCCGCCTGCGCCGTTGACCAGGATGTCAATCCGGCCCCACTGCGCCAGAATCTTGTCGCGGGCCGCCTCCAGCGATGCACGCTCCAGCACATTGGCGGCCACGGTCATGGTCTCCGTCAAACCTTTCTCAGCAAACATGTTCTGGAGGCCTTTCGCTCCATCCTCATTCAAATCGGCGAGCACGACCTTCGCCCCCTCACGCAAAAGTGACTCCGACATTACCGAGCAAAGTACTCCCGCCGCCCCCGTCACCACCGCCACTTTGTTTTCCAGACGTTTCACGCTTCCTCCGATTTTTCTGACATGTCCTGCCGAGTTCAGGTCAATGATCAATCCCAAAACCCGAAATACCGTTTCGCGTTGTTATAACAGATATCCTCGACCATGGGCCCCACCAACTTCATGTCTGCCGGGATCCGTCCGCGCGCCATGTCGTCGCCAAGGATATCACACAACATCCTGCGGAAATACTCATGGCGGGCGTATGACAGGAATGACCGGCTATCCGTAAGCATGCCAACGAATTGGCTAAGAAGCCCCAACTGAGACAACGCCTCGATGTGTCTCGTCATTCCGTCAAGCTGGTCCAGGAACCACCATCCACTTCCGAACTGCATCTTCCCGGCCGTTACACCATCCTGAAAGTTTCCACACATCGTGGCCACCAGCTCATTGTCGCGGGGATTGATGTTATAGATGATGGTTTTCGGTAGCTTCCCGATGCGGTCAAGCCGGTCGAAGTGCTTTGCCATTCCCGTGCCCGTGGCCCAATCACCAATGGAGTCGAATCCGGTATCGGGTCCTACGGCGGCCGCCATGCGGCTATTATTGCTACGGAGCACCCCGTAGTGCATCTGCATCGTCCAACCACGCTCGGCATCCATCACAGCCAGCTCATGCAGCATGAACGCCTGGAACTGAAGCGCCGCTTCCGAAGTCACCGGCTTTCCCGCACGGGCCTTCTCGAAAATTGAGGCAGCACCGGAGGCCGAACAATCGGCGTCCGGAACAAAAGACAGGCCACGGTCTGAAAGCCGACACCCTTGGGCGTGGAAGAAATCATGCCGCTGGCGCAGGGCTGCAAGAAAAGCATCCAGAGTCCGGATCGAGGTTCCTGTCGCCACCTCCAGCTTATCTGTCCACCCGTTGAATACCGCAAGATCCGCCACGACCCAGCACTTGTCCGGCCGCCAGGTCGGCCTGACCTGAACCGGATACTGCTCCCGCCTGATTGCCTGATGATGTTCCAGCGAATCGACAGGATCATCGGTGGTGCATACGACCTCGACCTTGGCCTTGTTCATGAGCCCGCGGGCCGAGAACCAGGGTTCGCGCATGACTTTTGAGGAGTCATTCCAGATCGAATCCGCGGTTTCCGGCGAGAGCAAACGGTCGGCAATTCCGAAGCAGTTCTTCAACTCCAAATGCGACCAGTGATAAAGCGGATTCCGAAGCGCCTTGGGCATCAGTCCGGCATACTTGTCGAACTTCTCGCGATCCGTGGCATCTCCCGTGCAATACCGCTCCGCGATCCCGGCCGTCCGCATCTGGCGCCACTTGTAATGGTCGCCTCCCAGCCAGATCTGGGCAATATTATCCCATCGCTTATCCTGTGCAATCTCGGCCGGATTCAGGTGGCAATGATAATCAATAATGGGCAGATGGGCAGCATGCCCGTGATACAGTTCCCGCGCCTGCGGGGTTCCCAACAGGAAATCCTTATGGATGAAATTTGTCATAATCGCTCCCTTACCGACCACAAGCCCAACGCCGGATTACGGATAAAGAATACCTGCTCGCCCGCCACATCATTGAATCCCTCCGTGAGGGTTTCGGGATTGTACCGGGTCATCAAGGTCTTGAGGTCCCCGTTACGGTACCCCACTGACTCAACCTCAGCCTGACTGAGGTGGCCGGGACAATAGGTAATCGAGAACCGGCCCTCGCTGGAGCCGTGGATCAGATGGGCAGCGGCAGACAGGTTGTTCCGTAGTTCGTCAAAGCGCGTTACGCACTCCAAGGTGTTCGATGTGCCCTTGTACCCATAACGCCGGATCAGCCGGTCAATCTCGCGATCCTCGCCAAATTCCTTCACGCCCGGAGCCAGGATTACCAGCTCCCCTTCGTCAGCCAAAGCCATGCGGGTGCGGTAGATGGCCTTGTTGCCAAGCCAGGTGGAACGGAACTCCTCGGGATCCAGCCAGACCACCACCTTCTTCAAGGGTTGGTCGAGAGTGATGATATTAACCCTGCGGCACAATTGGCAGGCTTCTTCGAACAGGGCATCGCCGGTGCCACCGTAGAACCCCCGCATCACCATTCGGTTGGCAGCGGCATCACGTTCCATCACGGTCAGGATGTAACGGATCGGCAGTTCACCCAGGAAGGTGCTGACCCCGTGATTGAAAAGACGGCGCACGGGTGTATCGGCCCGACCCAGAGCCTTTTCCATATTGCACACCGCACCAAGGAAGTGCGACTTGTTAATGGTGTCGGCACCGCCGACCCCTACCATTATGTTTTTTGTGTAATTGGCCATGCCAACCACCTCGTGAGGAACAACCTGGCCGATGGAAAGAATCAGGTCATAACCATCAAACAGACGGCGGTTGACCTCGACATTGACACTATAATCCACCAGTCCGCCCGACCACTCGCTGAGTGTTTCCCCGGGAATAATCCCGCGGGACACCACATCGTTCCGCCAGTCGTGTGGCAGGAATTTGTCGGCAGGGATGGTATCGCCAAACATCATCTTGAGTTCCGCGGGCCCCATCGGCGCATGCGTTCCCAAGGCTGGCATGACATCCGTCTGCGCCCCCCATGCGGCGAACAAACGGTATACAATGGCTGTGATGGGACCCGCCATGGAGTTAAGCCGTGTGTGGTCAGGAGGCAGTAGCAACACCCGGCGAAGTGATTTCCCGCCGAACTGTTCCAGGGTAGCCGCGACCAGCCGCTCCAGATCCTCATGCCCGATGTCGAGCCGCTCGCCAGCCTGTATGATATTTGCCTTCATAAAGAATATAGCAAATCCCGCACATTTAGCGTTCGATTGCTGCCACGATCGCTAGACGACATATGTCGAGGACGTGGTCGATCCACCCAGCTTGCACCAGTCGGTATGGAAGAACTGACCACGCGGCTGATCAATCCGCTCGTAGGTGTGGGCACCAAAATAGTCCCGTTGCGCCTGGAGCAGGTTCGCCGGAAGCGTCGCCGTCCGATAGCCATCGTAATAGGACAGCGCCGAGCCAAATGCCGGAACAGGAACACCATGCTTGATGGCACGAGCCATAGCCCTGCGCCACGCCAATTGACTTTTCCGGATCGCCTTCTTGAAATACTTGTCGAGCAGCAGGTTGGCCAGAGCGGGCTTGCGATCAAACGCCGCCTTGATGTCACCAAGAAACCGGGCACGGATAATGCATCCGCCGCGCCACATCAGCGCGATCGATCCGTAATCCAGGGTCCAGTTCTGTTCGGCCGCGGCAGCACGCAACAGTTGAAAACCCTGCGCATAGGAACAAATCTTCGATGCATAAAGGGCCTGACGCACATCCTCGATAAAGGACTCCTTATCGCCCTTAAACTTAGCCTTGGGGCCAGCCAGAATCGTGCTGGCCGAAACGCGTTCCTCCTTCATGGCGGACATGCAACGGGCAAAGACTGCCTCCGACACCGTTGGCGCTGCCACCCCGTAATCCAGGGCCGCCACGCTGGTCCACTTGCCGGTCCCCTTCTGACCGGCGGTATCGAGGATCACATCGACCACATGCTTCCCGGTCTCCGGGTCCTTTTCGCCCAGAATGTCCCTTGTGATCTGGATGAGGTAAGAATCCAGCTCTCCCTCGTTCCATGTCGCAAAGACCTGCTGCAATTCCTCATTAGTAAGGCCCGCCACGCCCTTGAGCAGGGAATAGGCCTCACAAATCATCTGCATATCACCGTACTCGATGCCATTGTGCACCATCTTGACGAAATGACCGGCACCATCGGAACCGACCCAGTCGCAGCAGGGTACGCCGCCCTCAACCTTGGCAGAGACGGCCTGAAAGATCGGCTTGACGTGGGGCCAGGCGGCGGCGGATCCACCGGGCATGATCGAGGGTCCCTTGAGAGCCCCCTCTTCGCCTCCGGACACCCCAGTCCCAATGAACAGAAACCCCTTCGATTCAACATACTTGGTGCGGCGAATGGTGTCGGGATAATGGCTATTCCCACCGTCGATTATGATGTCACCGGCGGACAGATGCGGCAGCAACTGTTCAATGCACTCGTCAACCGCTTTCCCAGCCTTGACCAGCATCATCACTTTCCTCGGACTCTTGAGCGAGGCACAGAGATCCTCAATCGTACGACATCCTACGATTTTTTTCCCCTTGCCGCGGCCGGCAGTGAAAGCCTCCATTTTGTCAATGGTGCGGTTATACACCGCCACGGTGAACCCGTGGCTTTCCATGTTCAAGACCAGGTTTTCACCCATGACGGCTAACCCGATCATGGCAATGTCTGCTGTCGCTGCACTCATCACTGCGTCCTCCTCTTATTCATTTTAAAAAGCATAACATAGGCTTCCCCTTTCCATTCGACAACATGAAATAAACGCATAATAGTTTACAAATGCGAACTAGTGTATCAGACTTGTTCTGACCATGAGCGGAAAGATGAAAAATGTGCTGGTTGCATTGGAGTTCTACCGGGGGCCTTTGTTTGAAGGGATTGCGGAATATGCGCGAATCCATAACTGGCACTTGTCCCTGGAGATGCTGCTAAACCCCGCGAATATCCCCTGGGGCTGGGATGGCGACGGCATCCTGACCATGCTCATCCGCGATGAGACCCTCCTGCTAAAGTTCCTGCGGAAATGCAACAAACCCACCGTGAACCTGGAGGGGCGCCTCCTAACCACATCCTATCCCCGGGTTCTCAGCGATACACGGCAGGCCGCCGAGTTGGCCTTCCGGTATTTTCGAGGTAAGGGATTTTCGAATTTCGCATTCTACGGGGATGCGCACTCCTTCCGTGGACAGGATTTCATCAGCGTGGTGAAAGCCCACGGTTTTGAATGCAGTCATCTTTATGAAAACGCCATTACCTGGAAGGAAGAGTTGACGGCTACCCGGCGCTGGCTCAGGTCTCAACCCAAACCACTTGCCGTTTTCTGCTGGACCGACTATGCCGGGGCCCGATTCGTGGATATGGCGCACAGCCTGGGCTGGCATATTCCTGAAGACATCGCCGTAATGGGCATGGACAACGAGGAACTGGTGTGCGATTGCGCGGCTGTCCGCCTCTCCAGCATCCGCACCGATATTCAACAGGTGGGAACCCTTGGTGCCGCTCTGCTGGATCGCCTGATGAATGGGGAACAGCCCGAACCGCGCAACCAGTTGATTCCCCCCCGTGACATTGCGGAACGGGGCAGCACCGACACCTTCGCCACGGATGCCCCGCTGGTGACCCAAGCGATACGATTCATGAAAGAACACCATGCTTCAGGCATTAATGTGTCCGATGTGATCAACACCTGCTCGGTTTCGCGGCGTGGCCTGGAAAAAGCATTCCAGAAAAACATGGGGTGCAGCCCATACCAAACCCTTCTCAGGATTAGAATGGAAAAGGCGAGAACCCTCCTCCGTGATGGTCATGACACTATTGCCGCCATTGCCCGGCAGGTTGGCCTGCTCGACCCTAAACATTTTTCCACCCTGTTTCGGCAGGAAAACGGCATTTCACCCCGCAACTACCGGGAAGGATGGAAAACAGCCAAGTAATGTGTTATTGATCCTGCGCATGTTACCAGAAACCCAACATCGGACGGCATTTCTCACTGACCCGGTATTCCGGAAGCACCAGACAGGCTGGGCCCATCCGGAACAGCAAAAGCGAATGACGGCGATTGCTGCAGGACTCAAGCAGGCCGGCCTCTGGGAGAAACTGTTTCACCTCACTCCGCATCCTGCTACCGTGCAAAATATTGCCGCCATCCATGACCTTCTGTATATCGAGAAAATCCGGCTTGCCTGCGAGGAGGGTGGGTTGTTTGAACCCGATGATGTAACCCTTGGTTCACCGGGAACTTATGAGGCCGCCCTCATGGCCGCCGGAGCAGTCTTGACTGCCACCGATGCCGTAATGGATGGCAGGATATCGAACGCCTTCTGTGCCGTCCGCCCCCCGGGGCACCATGCCGAAAAAGATCGAGCTATGGGGTTCTGTTTCTTCAACAATGTAGCCATCGCCGCACGCCACCTGCAACATCGACACGGAATCCGCCGCATCGCCATCGTGGATTGGGATGTTCATCATGGAAATGGCACACAGCACGCCTTTGAGGATGATCCTTCTGTCTTCTATTTCAGTATCCACCAGGTCCCGCTCTACCCCGGGAGTGGACTTGCCAACGAAACAGGAATAGGGGCGGGAACAGGGTTCACAATGAACGTTCCCGTGGGTGTCGGCGCCACCGATAACGACTACCGCCGTGAATTCATGGAATCGCTCAAGCCGGCCTTGGCGAAATTCAAGCCGGAATTCATTCTGATATCAGCCGGATTCGACGCACACAACAATGATCCTCTCGCCGGCACGGTTCTCACAGAGCATGGATTTGGAGATCTGACGGGCTTGGTCATGGACATGGCGAACGAACACAGTCAGGGCCGCCTCGTCTCTGTCCTGGAAGGTGGCTATGATCTCCCCGCTCTTGCGGCTTCCGTCACGGAACATCTCCGGGTATTGAGCCAGCAGCGTTTTTAAGTCTTCTGGATGAGGATCCGGATACTCTCCTTACGAGAGTCGGTTCCGGTAATCCTCATAACCAAAACGACGAACCACCTCGATCCCCCGGGTCTGCGGGTGGTAAAGGGCGATGGAAGGAAGACCCACCCCGTTAAACGTATTGTTCTTAACCATCGTGTAGTGCGCCATGTCCAGGAAAACCAGCTTATCCCCAACCTTCAAAGGCTCCGGAAAAGAATAATCCCCTATCACATCACCCGCCAGGCAGGTCATTCCGCCCAGCCGGTAGACATGGGGATGTTCACCCGGTTTTCCCGCGCCCGCAATCTGAGGACGATAAGGCATCTCCAGGACGTCCGGCATATGGGCCGCCGCCGACGTATCCAGAATGGCAATATCCATGGCATTGTGAACGACATCCAGCACCGAGGCCACCAGCACACCCGTATTCAGCGCAATCGCCTCGCCAGGCTCAAGGTAGACCCCAAGGTGAGGATGCCGCCGCCGGAATCCCTCGATCACCCGACATAGGCGATCCACGTCATAATCCGCCCGGGTGATGTGGTGTCCACCCCCAAAATTAATCCACTCAAGTCCGCTGAAATAGCGTCCAAATTTCTCCTCAACCACCGGCAGGGTGCGTTCCAAGGCATCGGAATTGAGCTCACACAACGTATGGAAATGCAACCCTGAGAGGCCGGCAAGATCCTGCCCCTTAAACTGATCCAGCGTAACACCCAGCCGGGATCCCGGTGCGCAAGGATCATAAATCGGCACTTTTACCTCGGAATGCTGCGGATTGACCCGGATGCCACAACGAATGGGCTTTTGCGACGCCGCAACAACGGGCTTATAGCGCTGCCACTGGGCGAAGGAGTTAAATACCATATGATTGGCATAGCCCAGCAACTCATTGAACTCATCCGGGCGGTAAGCCGGCATGTAGACATGAACCTCCCGGCTGAATTCTTCGAAAGCAAGCCGGGCCTCATTAAGTGAGCTTGCGGCCGCTCCGTACAACACCTTCCGGATCTGGGGAAATGTGCTGAACATGGAAAAACCTTTCAGCGCAAGGAGGATTTTGCATCCTGTCCGCGTTTGGACGGCATCCAGCCTCTCAAGGTTCGCCTCCAGCCTTCCCTCGTCCACCACGTAGCAAGGAGTCTCCAAATTACTGATATCCATCAATCCCTCATCTCTTTGTTCAGCAGGTTTAGAAAAAGGTTTTTCCTTCCCCCAACCTTTCTCGTCCTGAATCCTGCGCCGCTCTTCCATCCCTACGCCGGCTCGAGCATCTCAACACCCACTTCCAGCGCCAGAGCCTGACCAATCATTTCCACATTTAGTAATACCTTGGTTTTGCCCTTAACCGTTTGTACGACACCTTCAACTCCTTGGAACGGACCCGAGCGTATCATCACCCGTTTTCCCGCCTGAAAAGCCGCACAGGCATCCAATGTGGGATCCACCGACAAAGCCAATTTGACTTGATCCAATTCCCGCACCAACCGACCTTGATCCTCCACTGTCAGGACCCGCACGACCAACCGACTCTTGAGAACAGTCTCCTTCTCCTCTGGCAGAAATCGCAGGAAAAGGTAACCGGGAAATACTGGTTTACGAACCGTGACCCGCCGCCGCTGATATATCTTGGTCTCCTCACGGAGCGGCAACTCCGCCGTCACCTTATGGGCCGCGCAAAAGTCCGCCAGTTTCTTTTCGCAACGCGGCTTGACGTGCAGGACATGCCATCGAGCTATTCCTTCGTCTTTCAATTCAGAAATCATGCCTGATCTTCCTCATTCAACGATCAATTTTCAATGTTGAATGTTCAGCGTGCGCCACGTCTTTTCTTCCGCTCTGGCAGGATAATCTCGCATCCCAGCATCTGCTCACCATCAAATAGGAATTTTCCAGTGAAAGATTTTCCCGCTAAAACCAGGGGAACCCAGATTCTGTCATCAGCCCACATAGCGTGATAGGGAATGGCAGTCAGCGGATACCACAAAGGAATCGCCTCATCGGTCTCGCCGGGATCACCGTGAAACCCCGAAGCCGTGAACACATAGCCATGAATGGAATGGCCAGAGGTAAACTGAAACCACAGCTCGCCCGCCGGGCGAACACCGATCGGTGTCACGCAAATCTCCTCCCGCACCTCACGGATCGCTGCTTGACGCGGAGTTTCACCGGGCTCGATACGTCCACCAGGCCCGTTTAACAAACCGGCACCCAGTCCCCGCTTCTTGTGAATCAACAGGATTCGGCCTTTACGGATGATCAACATCAGCGTTGCCCTTTCCCGTGGCCGCCATGCATCCCAATCGATATCGGCAAAGTTCATAATCTAAAAAAAAGACGCCGATATTGCTATCGGCGTCATCATTTACCCGGGATGGGTGCCTTACTACGGCATCCCTGATCAGGCATCCTTCTTCGGCTCAGCATCCGGAGTTACGGCAGCCTCAACCGCAGGCTTGCGCCGCTTGCTGACAGGAGCCAGCCCCACCCACTCCAAAATGGCCATCTCCGAACTGTCACTGCCACGACGTCCCAGCTTCGTGATGCGCGTATAACCGCCGGCACGGTCCTTGAACTGCGGGGCAATCGCCTCGAAAAGTTTGTCCATGTGTTTCCGGTGACGAACTACCGCCAAAACGTTCCGCTTTCCCTGCATCAGGGCCACGGGCGTTCCGGCAGCCAAAGCCTTTTTGGCCATCGTCAACGTCTTTTCCGCCAGCATGCGGGTCTGCTTCGCCTTGGCAAGCGTCGTTGTGATCCGTTGCTCTTCAATCAAATTTGCCACCATCGAGCTGAGCAACGCCTTGCGCTCCTCGGCCGTCCGGCCTAATTTAACCATGTTCTTTTTGTGTCGCATTGATGACTCCCGACATCCTCAAGCCGCCCCGATCCAAGCCGGTCCGCAGCATTTTACTTCAATCCGCAACGGGGGGGGTTAAGCCTTCTCCCGCGCCTCTTCATGACCCCTCAGGGCCTTTAACACTTCCTCGTCAAACTTCAAGCCAAGACCCAAGCCCAGCTCCAACAGCTTCGCCTTGATCTCGTTCAGCGACTTCTTTCCGAAGTTGCGGTACTTGAGCATCTCGGCTTCGCTCTTCTGGGCGAGCTGGCCTACCGTCGTGATATTGGCATTGTTCAGGCAGTTGGCCGCGCGCACGCTCAGTTCAATTTCGTTGACGCTCATGTTCAGTGTCTTGAGCAACTGCTCGCGCTCAACGTCAACCTTCGCCTCAACATCCTCGAATTCAACAACATTCTTGTCGTAGTTTACGAATACGTCAAGATGATGGCGCAACACAGCCGAAGCCACTGTCACGGCATCATCAGGAGCAATCCGCCCATCCGTAGTAACTTCCAGCACCAGACGGTCATAGTCCGTTCGCTGACCCACGCGACAGTTCTCCACGAAGAAGTTCACGCGCTTGACCGGCGAGAAAATCGAGTCAATCGGGATGCGCCCGATATCCTGACCTTCCTTCTTATTGAGGTCCGCCGGGCAGAACCCTCGCCCCACGCGAATCTCCAGAGTCATATCCAGCACACCATCGCTCGAAAGCGTGGCAATATGCTGATTGGGATTGAGCACCTCAATGGTACCATCCGTCTGGATGTCGCTCGCCTTGACCTCACGCGCCCCCTTCACCTTGAGGTGAAGCGTACGGTTGTCGCGGCTCTGCGGCTTCAACAACACCTTCTTAAGGTTCAGGATGATGTCGGTGACATCCTCCACAACACCAGGCAAGGAGCAGAACTCATGAGGAGCTCCCTCGATGCGGACTGACGCAATGGCCGCCCCTTCCAGGGACGACAACAACACGCGTCGCAGCGAATTTCCTATGGTTCGCCCATAACCCACTTCCAATGGCTCCGCAACAAAACGTGCGAATGTCGGCGTGGCCGTGGCATCGTCCTTCAACAACCGCTTGGGCATCTCGAATTTGCTCAGTCTGATTGGCATAGCTCAATCCTTCCCCGGGTACATCATCTTCACCCGGTTCGAATACTTTTACTTGGAATACAACTCAACGATCAACTGTTCATTGACAAACGGCTGGATATCATCACGTGACGGAACGCGGAGCACTTCCGCCTTGAGCGCGTCCTTATCCAACGACAACCAGGACGACAACTCGCGGCTCTGGGCATCCAGCACGCGCTTCACTGCATCCGTGCTCTGCTTGCGCCCCTTGACTTCAATGCGGTCACCCGCCTTGAGCGTCATCGAAGGCACATCGGAACGCCGCCCGTTGACGGTGACATGCCCGTGCAAAACCAACTGCCGGGCATTCCTTCTTGAAGCCGCAAAACCAAGACGGTACACCAGATTATCCAGCCGCATCTCGAGCAGCTGAAGCAACATCTCGCCCGTGACGCCGCGCTTACGCAACGCGCGCTGGAAGAAAAGCTTGAATTGGCCTTCCTGCAAGCCGTAGAACCGGCGCAGGCGCTGTTTTTCCCTCAACTGGACGCCGTAGTCCGACTTCTTGGACGGCCGCGCCCCATGCATGCCCGGTGCCGGGCGTCCCGTATCAATGGGACATTTGGACATCCGGCAACGATCCCCCTTGAGAAAAAGCTTCATGCCTTCACGGCGGCAAAGCTTGCACGCTGGCCCTGTATATCTACCCATTCGAATTCTCCTGTTCTCTCAAATCCTATTAAACGCGACGGCGCTTGCGAGGCCGGCAACCGTTATGCGGCATCGGCGTCACATCCTTGATCATGCTGATGTTCAGTCCGGCCGACTGGAGGGCACGGATGGCCGACTCACGGCCGGCTCCAGGTCCCTGTACCCGGACTTCCACTTCCTGCATACCTCGTGAAACCGCCTGGCGCGCCGCTTCCTGCGCCACCACGCTCGCAGCGAACGCCGTACTCTTGCGCGATCCCTTGAAGCCCGCACGTCCGGAGGTGCTCCATGCAACCACTCCGCCCTTGGCGTCCGATATCGAAATAATCGTATTGTTGAAGGTCGCCCGGATATGGACGATCCCGAATGGGATCACACGTCCTGCGCGAACCCGGGGCTGACGGGTCGGACGAGCCGCCCCCTCGGCGCCAGCCGCTCCCTCAGGAGCATTAGCCGCCCCTTCCGGCTTGCCGCCGGCTTGTTCCTCACCCTTGTCTTTAGCCTCTGCCATTGCGAACCCGACCCTCTTTTAGAATTGCTGTTCCTTACGCCTGTTTCGCGGCCGACCGCGCCTCTTTCCCGCGAACCGCACCCACCGTGCGCCGCGGACCTTTGCGGGTACGGGCATTGGTGCTCGTACGCTGGCCGCGAACCGGTAAACCGCGTTTATGGCGGACGCCCCGGTAGCTGCCAATACTGATCAACCGGCGAATATTTTGCGCCACTTCGCGCCGAAGATCGCCTTCAATGCGGTAAGTATTCTGAATGACGTTGATGATCCGCGCCAATTCCTCGTCCGTGAGGTCGTCGGCTTTTGTCGCAGGATTGATCTTGGCCTTCTCGATCACTTCATGAGCCGTTGTCGGCCCGATTCCGTAAAGGTACCTCAGGGAATATTCAATACATTTCTTCCCGGGAATATCAACACCTAGTATTCTGGGCATGCCCGATTCTCCTTAACCTTGCCTCTGCTTATGGCGCGAATTGGTGCAAATCACCCGTACCACACCCCGGCGGCGCACTACTTTGCAGCGCTCACAGATTCGCTTGACTGAACTTCTGACCTTCATCCGCTGTCTCCATTCCAAAATGAGCCGACCAAACTATCAATGGCCACACTCAATGTCCATATCAAAATTTCACCTGACAGCCACTAGGGCACCGTCAGAATTTCCGGCCCGTCCTCACCGATTGCTACGGTATGCTCAAAATGAGCCGAGGGTTTCCGATCCATCGTCCGGACCGTCCACCCGTCCGCCAACACTTCCACTGCCGCTTCCCCCATGTTTACCATGGGCTCAATCGCCAGTGTCATCCCTACTTTTAACTTGGGACCTCTTCCCGGAGTCCCGTAATTCGGAATCTGCGGATCCTCGTGCATCTTCCGCCCAATTCCGTGTCCGACAAAATCACGAACCACCGAGAAACCGGCATTCACAACCCGTTCCTCAACGGCATGCGATAAGTCACCCAGCCGGTTTCCAGCCCGAGCTTTATCCACACCCGCAGCCAGCGCCATCTCCGTAGCTCGAACCAACCGGATCACCTCTGGATCCGTCACGCCAACCATCACCGTCGTTGCCGTATCACCGACGAAACCATCGAACACCACACCGATATCCAGACTGACGATCTGTCCCAGCTCGATTCGTCGCCCGCCCGGGATACCATGCACCACTTCCGAATCAATCGAAATACAAATATTCCCAGGATATCCATGATATCCTAAAAAAGCACTCGTCGCCCCCATCGAGGCCATCAGTGATGCCGCCGCCGCATCCAGTTCACCGGTGGTGACACCGGGAGACACCCGCCTCGCAATCTCATCACGTACTTGCGCCGCTATCCGTCCGCTCTCGCGCATCTTTCGGATTTCGTCGCGATTCTTGAGAATGATCATGAGCCGATCAGCGGCTTCACCGCATGAAGAATCTCGGCCACCGTATCCTGCCGTTGCCTCGAAGCATCCACACGGACCAATACGCCCTTCTTCTCGTAGTAAGCGATCAGGCTCTCCGTCTGTGTCGTGTATACCTCAAGCCGGTTCAAAATAGTCGCCTCGCAGTCGTCAGCCCGCTGATAGAGCTCGCCGCCGCACAGGTCGCAGACCCCTGCCTGCTTCGGCGGGATATTAATGACATGATACCCTTGACCGCATTTACGGCAGACACGTCGCCCCGTCAACCGGCTGATCAGCACCTCACGCGACACATCCAGCAAAAAAACCTTATCCACACGGGAAGCATGCCGCTGCATTATCTCATCAAGCAGACGTGCCTGCTCAAGCGTCCGGGGAAACCCGTCAAACATATAGGCGGCATCCTTGGCTCCCTGAGCCAGTCTTTCCTCAACAATTCCCAAAATCACCTCATCGGGAACCAGTTCGCCTCGCTTCATGTACCCATCAGCCTTCAACCCCACTGCGGTACCGTTCTTGACCGCAGCACGAAGCATGTCGCCGGTTGAAACATGAAGGAATGGACTCGCTCCACGAATCCCTTCCGCGATTGTCCCTTTGCCCGCACCCGGCGCTCCTAGTAGTATGATAGTTTTCATGATTGTCTTTAACCTGAAACCCGTCCACGTAGTTTGCCGCGTCGCAGAAATCCATCATAATGCCGCATCAGCAGGTGTGATTCCACCTGGCGCATGGTATCCAGCATCACGCCCACTGTAATCAACAGGCTGGTTCCCCCGAAAAACGACGCCACCAGATACGGAACCCCGAATTGCCGGTTCAGGACCGAGGGGATAACCGCAATGATTGTCAGGAACAGTGCGCCAGCTAAGGTGATCTTGGTCATCGTTGAATCCAAGTACTCCGCCGTCGGACGTCCCGGACGCGTTCCCGGCACATAACCACCATACTTCTTCAAGTCATCCGCAATCTGAACCGGGTTAAACTGCGTGGCCACCCAGAAATAGGAGAAGAAGAGGATCATGAGTCCATAAAAAACCATGTGTAGCAGGGCATCAGGACCCAATTGATTAGCCAACGTGTGCGCCCAAGTCCAAGACTCAGGGAAACGGTTCAGGATAATCGCCGGAAACATCAAGATTGATTGAGCGAAGATGATGGGCATTACGCCGGAGTAGTTCACCCGCAACGGCATATACGTACTCTGCCCTCCGTAAACCTTGCGCCCCACGACCCGTTTCGCATATTGCACAGGGATCTTGCGCTGACCTTGGGTCAAAAGGATGGTTCCCGCCACAACGCCTAATAGCATAAGCACCAGGACCACGCTAAATACGGGATTAAACTGACGCCCACCCTCCACTGCGGTGAACATCGCAATGGATTGCGCCACGGCGCTCGGCAGACGACTCACAATACCTTCTGTAATGATCAGGGATATCCCGTTGCCAATACCTCGCTGCGTGATCTGCTCTCCAAGCCACATGATAAACACGGATCCAGCCGTCACGGAAATGATCGTCATCAGTTTAAATCCTATGCCGGGATGCAGGACAAGCCTGGCATCGCCCCCACCGAGGATTGAACCGGGATTCTCCAGCGTCACCGCAAGAAACCATCCTTGTATGACACACAGGATCACCGTCAATATGCGTGAATACTGGGTGATCTTCTGGCGGCCCGTGTCCCCTTCTCGGGCAAGGCGACCAAGTGTTGGGATCACGGCCGTGAGAAGCTGGAGAATGATCGAGGCGCTGATATAGGGCATAATGCCCAAGGCTCCTACCGCGCACTGGCTGAGCGCCCCGCCACTAAACATATCCAGCAATCCCAGCATGCCGCCGCCAGAGCTCTTCTGGGCTTCTGCAACCATCGCCTGAAGGGCCACAGCGTCCACACCGGGAATCGGCACGTTGGCCACAAGACGACAGACGAAAATCAGGCCCATTGTGAAAAGAATTCGGGCCCGCAATTCCGGGATTTTAAAACAGTTTGTGAAGGCGGACAGCATGAACTTTTTCCTATTTCACTCTTACCAGACTACAAGGTTTCGCACGTCCCGCCCGCGGCTTCAATCTTGGCTTTAGCCCCCTCGCTAAAAGCGTTGGCGCGTACCGTAAGCTTTCGATCAACAGTTCCCTTGGCAAGGATCTTAATGCCGTCTGACACACCATTGGCTAAACCGTTCTGCTTCAGCACATCCGGGGTCACCACACTACCTGCGGCAAACACGTTGAGCTGACCGACATTAACCGCCTGGAATTCCTTGCGTGAAATATTCTTAAAGCCGCGCTTCGGAATTCGGCGGATAAGGCGCATCTGGCCTCCCTCGAACCCTGGCTTATGCTTATGGCCGGAACGGGCGTATTGCCCCTTATGCCCGCGACCTGAGGTTTTACCCAGCCCGGAACCGGTTCCCCGTCCCAGACGCTTGCGCGTTTTGCGCGCGCCAACCGTATTTTTAAGCGAATGCAGTTTCATCGTATTTCTTCCACTTCCGTCATCAACTGGTTAGCGATCAGGCCTGGCGTCCAGCCATAATCTCCTCACGGGACCGCAGATTCTCCAAGGCATCAATGGTGGCCTTGACCACATTGACCTTGTTTCCGCTACCCAGGGATTTCCCGAGAATGTCATGCACTCCTGAAAGTTCAAGCACGGCGCGCATTCCTCCGCCGGCAATAACGCCGGTACCGGGCGATGCCGGCTTGAGGAGCACATAACCACCGTCGCATTGACCGGTCACCTCATGGGGAATCGTCCGGTCCTTCAAGGTTACAGGGAACATATTCCGCCGGGCGATATCGCCACCCTTGCGGATGGCATCAGCCACCTCATTGGCTTTTCCAAAGCCGTAGCCCACCATGCCGTTGCGGTTGCCTACCACCACAATCGCGCTGAAGCTGAAACGGCGTCCGCCCTTCACAACTTTCGCGCAGCGGTTGACGAACACAACCCGCTCCTCGACATCCGAAGTGGATGCCGAATCTCTATCCGCCATTGATCGTTCTTTAGTCACGTTCTGCTCTTTCATAGCTGTCGGGCCTAGAATTTAAACCCTGCTTCACGCACGGCCTCGGCTATCGCCTTGACCCGGCCGTGATACTTGTATCCGCCCCGGTCAAACACGATATTCTTTACGCCGATTTCCTTCGCGATCTCAGCCAGTTTCTGGCCAATCAACTTGGCGCCTTCGGCATTCTTTCGGCCAACGCCGTCCTTGCCGGAGGAGGATACCGACGCCAGCGTCGCCGCCTTGTCGTCATCCACAAGCTGAGCATAAATGTGTTTGTTCGAAACCATCACACACAGTCGGACGCGTTCCGCCGACCCGGAAATCTGCTTCCGGATCCGCGCATGCCTCCGCGTGCGATTCTCTTTTCTGTCCACTGTTTTCATAGGTTAGGCCACCGTCTTTCCGGCTTTACGCTTGACGTGCTCGCCCTTGTAGCGGACGCCCTTGCCCTTATAGGGCTCCGGCGGATAGTAGGACCGGATCCTGGCGGCAACATCGCCAACCATCTGCTTGTCCGATCCACTCACCGTGATAAAGGTATCCTTGACTGCGATCGCAATCCCCTTGGGCGCCTCAAACAACACCGGACTGGAATAGCCGAGGTTCATCGTCAGCTTGGATCCCTGAACCGCAGCGCGAAAACCGACACCCTGCAATTCCAACTCAATCGAATATCCCTTGTCCAGACCCGTCACCATATTGGCAATGAGGCTACGGGTCAAGCCGTGCCGGCTGCGTCCCGTTGCCGTGTCTTCGGAACAGGTGATCAACACCTCCCCGTCCTTGACTTCCGCCTTGATGGTTGGGGGCAGCGTCAGCGCCAGTTCCCCCTTGGGACCCTTGGCCGACACCGTGGTTGCGCCCGCTTGAACGGTCACACCCTTCGGGATGGTTATTGGTTTCTTACCGATTCTTGACATTCTGTTCCCCTGTTTAAACCTGTTTACCCTTGCCCTTCCGGGCCATGGGATCGCTCTGTCCACCGAAACGGTCCTGGATTTACCAGACCTGGCAGAGCAACTCTCCTCCAACGCGGTTCTTTCGCGCTTCAGTATCCGTCATGAGACCGGCCGGAGTACTCAAAATCGAGATCCCCATGCCGCCCAGCACCAGCGGGATCTTGTCGAACCCCACATAGCGCCTCAGCCCCGGCTTACTGATCCGGCGCAACCCTCGGATCGTCGGCTTCCGGCTGCCATCGTACTTCAATGCCACGCGCAAAATCTTCATCGTGCCCTCGCCCTCGACGGACACTTCACGAATGTAGCCTTCCTTCTTGAGGATGACGGCGATCTCGCTCTTCATCCTAGAATGGCCGATGTCTGTTGTTTTCAAACCCGCATCTGAAGCGTTCCTGATACGGTTCAACATGTCACTAATTGGATCCGACAAACTCATAGGCTCTCCCTTTTACCAGCTTGCCTTCGTGACGCCGGGGATCAACCCGACGGAGGCCAGTTCCCGGAAGCAGATACGGCATACCGAGAACTTGCGCATATACGCATGGCGCCGACCGCAACGTTTGCAGCGGTTATAGCGGCGTGTACTAAATTTCGGCGTGCGGCTCGCCTTGACTTCCTGTGATATTTTAGCCAAAAGAACGTCCTCCCTGCCGTGTTTTACTTATTCGGCTTCGCAAACGGAATACCGACCATCGCGAGCAGTTCACGCGCCCGCGCGTCCGTTGACGCCGATGTGACAATTGTCACGTTCATTCCCTGCACCTTCTTGACGCTATCCGGATCAATTTCCGGAAAAATGGTCTGCTCCTGCAGACCGAAGGTGTAACTCCCCCGCCCGTCAAATCCCCTAACCGGCAATCCGCGGAAATCGCGGATGCGAGGCAGGGCGGCGTGAATCAGGCGCTCCAGGAAATCGTACATCCGCTCGCCGCGAAGGGTCACCTTCGCGCCAACGGGCATACCCTGGCGCAACTTGAAATTCGAAATACTCTTGCGGGCCTTGGTGATCACAGCCTTCTGCCCCGTGATCCGTCCCAGGTCTTCCGAGATCTGTTTGATCTGGTCCTTGTCCATGGAGGAATTAAACCCCATGTTGAGGGTGACCTTCAGGAGACGTGGAACGTCCATGACGTTCTTGCACCCCAGCGATTTCATCAATGCCGGGACGATCTCTGCTTTATATTTTTCCTTAAGTGCCATAACTCACCTTACGCCTCGAAGGCATGTCCGCATTTTTTACATTTGCGAACGCGCTTGTCACCCTCGGTCACGCGCTTCACACGGACCGCTTTCTTGCACTGCGGGCAGTAGAGCATGAGGTTCGCCATCGCAATGGAAGATTCCTTCTTGATGATGCCGCCCTTCGGGTTGTCCTGAGACTTCCGAAGATGCTTCGTCACCAGATTGAGGCCTTCCACCACGGCACGGCGCTTCTCCACGATCACTTGAAGCACTTTGCCCTGCTTGCCTTTGTCACGGCCGCGAACGGCCACCACGATATCGTTTCGCCGGATATTCATACTTTCCTTTTCCTACAGGACCTCTGGGGCCAACGAGACGATTTTCATGTAGTTCTTGTCCCGAAGCTCACGGGCCACTGGGCCGAAGATTCGCGTCCCGAGCGGGTTGAGCTTCTCATCCACGAGCACCACCGCGTTCGTGTCAAACCGGACGGCCGAACCGTCGGGGCGGTGAATCGGTTGCTTGGTGCGCACAATGATCGCGCGGCACACCTGACCTTTTTTCACCATTCCCGTAGGCTGGGCTTCCTTTACCGCTACGCGGATGAGGTCGCCAATATGGGCATACGTCTTGCGCTGCCCGATCAGGCGGAAACATCGTACGCTGCGCGCTCCGGTGTTGTCCGCCACATCAAGATTTGTTTCTTCCTGAATCATGGTCGATATTCCCGATTACTGGCGTTTCGCCGTTTCCAAGACCTCAACCAGACGCCACCGCTTGAGCTTGCTCAGCGGACGCGATTCGACGATCTTTACGCGATCGCCAACCTTGGCTCTGCCATCCTCGTCATGCGCGTAGTATTTTTTTAACTGACGGATTTCCTTGCCGTACAGAGGATGACGCGTTTTGCGCTCAACCCGCACCACGATGGTCTTCTGCATCGCGGCACTCACGACCACGCCTGTACGTTCCTTGCGAAGTCCCCGCTTGGTTTCAGTGTCTGCCATAATTCTCAACCTTGCTGGCGACGCCGCTCGGACATCACCGTCTGTGCGCGGGCAATATCCCGCCGCAAACTGCGAATCCGTGACGGCTGCTCGATCTGGCTCGCCGATTTACGAATGTTCAACGTGCGCAACTCTTTCTCCATGTCGGAGTTCTGCTGCACAAGTTCCTCTTTGTTAAGCTCTCTCAGTTTAGCGGCCTTCATGGCGTCCGCACCCCTGTCCTTTTGGCACCTGTTACTGGTGCCGTTTCACAAACATCGTCCTGATCGGCAACTTCGCCGCCGCCAGACGAAATGACTCCCGTGCCAGCTGCTCGGTAACGCCGTCCACCTCGAACAGCATCGCCCCGGGCCGAATTACCGCTACCCAGCAGTCCAGCGGCCCCTTACCCTTACCGGACCGCGTTTCAAGCGGCTTCTTACTGATCGGCCTGTCTGGGAAAATCCGCAGCCATACCTTGCCGCGCCGTTTCATATTGCGATTCATCGCAACACGGCACGCCTCGATCTGGGTTGCCTTGACCCATGCGCGTTCCAGGGCCTTCAAACCGTACTCACCAAAGGCCAGCGTATTCCCAGTCTGAGCATCTCCACTCCGGGACCCGCGATGCACCGAACGGTGCTTCACTCGTTTAGGCATAAGCGGCATTGGATCGTCCCCTTACTGCCTTTTCCGGCTCTTCCTTTTCCTTGCAAATCCAGACTTTGACGCCGATCTTGCCGGCGGTGGTCTTCGCTTCCGCGAAGCCGTAGTCAATGTTCGCGCGAAGCGTGTGCAGGGGGATCGTTCCCTCCTTATACCACTCCACCCGGGCCAGCTCGGAACCACCAAGTCGCCCCGCACACTTGATGCGGATACCCTTGACCCCCAGCTCCATGCCCATCTTGATCGCGCGCTTCATGGCACGGCGGAATGAAACCCGCCGCTCCATCTGAAGCGCCACGCTCTCAGCCACCAACTGCGCATTGGTGTCAGGGCTCCGGATCTCCCTGATCTCCAGGTAGATTTCCTTGCCCGTCAGCTTGGCGATTTCCTCGCGAATACGATCAAGATCCTGCCCCTTGCGGCCGATCACGATCCCCGGTCGAGCCGTGCAAATCGTGCAACGCACCCTGTTCGCATACCGCTCGATGATGATATCCGCCACCGCCGCCGCATCCAAGCGCTTCTTGATGAGATCACGGATCTTCAGATCCTCCATCAGCAAGGTGCCGCAGGTCCTTTTATCGGCAAACCAGCGGGACTTCCAAGCTTTGCTGACCGCAATCCTCAGTCCAATCGGATTGATTTTTTGTCCCAAAACAATTCTCCTTTCGCGTCATCCCGGCTTCCGCCGGTCACTTCCCGTCTGACAAAATGATCGTGATATGGCTGGTCCGCTTCCGGATCCTGCTCACCATGCCGCGCGACCGCGCCCAAAAGCGCTTCATCGCCGGCCCTTCGCCGATCGTCGCCTCTTTGACCCTCAAGTCATCCGCCGAGAGCTTCGCGTTGTTTTCCGCATTCGCCACCGCAGACCGAATGGTCTTCTCCAGCTGCCGCGCCGCTTTGCGCTCGCTGAATTCAACCTTTTTGATCGCATCGGCCACCGGCAGGCCCTGAATGGCCCTAGCCATATCCCGCGCTTTCCGCGGCGACAGGCGCACATATTTAGTCACTGCTTTGACTTCCATTGCCTCGCTCCTACTTCCTGTAGCCGGTCACCACAATCGCCCGGTCCCCGACTCTGGGAAATGCCCGACCACCGTCCTGGAGCACAGCTCCAGCAACTGCCATACGCACTTCCACCACACGTACCGTTGCCATGGCCCGGTCTCCTTGAATCACGGCGAACTGCAAACCCGGCATTATGCCTTCCCGCCGTCCACCATTGAGCACCACCATGCCCAGCTCTTTGTTTACATCTAAAATCTTGTACTTTTTATCCCTCAACAACTCGGTCACAGAGAGCATTTCGCCGCCCCCGCCTGCCGCATCATTCGCCCGACTATCAAGCCGGGCTTTCAATCCATCCACTTCCGCCTTCGTCCGGGCCAGTGCTTCTGTCAGGTAACGAACCTGCCTCCGTAGAAGCTCAAGGTCATCCCCCTCCGCTGCTACTGCCCAACCAGCCACCAGCAGGACTCCTCCCGCCACGACCAGGCTGCACAGACTTGCCCGCATGCGATTACTTCAACGCCACCGTTTTGTCGGTATGCGTGCCGTGTTTTCGGAAAATGCGCGTCGGCGCAAATTCACCCAACCGGTGACTCACCATATGCTCCGTGATATACACTGGAACATGTTGCTTGCCGTTATGCACGGCCAGAGTATGCCCGACAAATTCAGGCACAATCATGGATCGGCGCGACCACGTCTTGACAACGCGTTTCTCGCCGGCGCGGTTCATCTTCTCCACGCGATCCAGCAACTTCTCATCAACATACGGCCCTTTTTTTAGTGAACGGCCCATGGCTTATTTTCTCCGACTAACGATAAATTTGCTCGAGGTCTTCCGTCCCGCACGGGTCTTCTTGCCCTTTGTCAACTGACCCCACGGAGTCACAGGATGACCACCGCCGGACGTGCGACCTTCACCGCCACCCATCGGGTGGTCAACCGGGTTCATCGCCACACCTCTAACGGTGGGACGAATCCCCTTCCAACGCTTGCGTCCAGCCTTGCCCAGCTTGATGCTGTCGTGCTCCAGATTTCCCACCTGACCGATGGTCGCCTGGCAATTGACGCTGAAACGACGAATTTCACCCGAAGGCAACTTGACATTGGCGTATAGTCCTTCGCGTGACATCAATTGGGCCGTCTGCCCCGCGCTCCGAACCATCTGCGCACCGCAACCCGCTGTCATCTCAATGGCATGAATCGGAAGTCCAAGCGGGATCCTGGCCAGCGGCATCGCATTCCCGGTAACCGGCTCAGCCTCGGGACCCGACATCACTATCGCGCCAACCACCAAGCCAACCGGCGCAAGGATATAACGCTTCTCACCATCCTTATAAGCTAATAATGCGATTCGCGCCGAACGGTTCGGATCATACTCAATCGCCTGAACCTTGGCGGGAATCCCTACCTTGTTCCGCTTGAAATCAATGATCCGGTAATGATGCCGGTGGCCACCGCCCCGGTGACGTATGGTAATACGTCCCGCTGAATTCCGGCCGGCTTTCGTTTTTTGTGACTTCGTGAGCGAGCGCTCGGGCTTGCTCCGTGTAATCTCATCGAACGACGACAACTGCGTATGTCGCAGGCTTGGCGTCGTGGGTTTGTAGGTTTTAAGCGCCATGTCTTGTATCCTATTCGAAATCTATCTTGTCGCCATCCTTCAACGTCACCACGGCACGTTTCCAGTCGGGCGTCTTGCCGGAATGGGCCGTGCGCTGACGGCGCTTCTTGCCGTCATAATTCATGGTGTTGACCTTAACCACCTTGACCTTGAAGAACTCTTCGATTGCCTTCTTGATCTCTAGCTTGTTGGCGGTGGGATCCACCTTAAACAGGTACTTGTTCTGGCCTGCCAGAAGCGTTCCTTTTTCGGTGATGTGCAGTCCGCGAACCGCTGAAAGTCCAGTCTTCATGATTTTCTCCCCGTCTCGCCCTCAATCCGCGCCTTCAACAGATCCATCGCCGGGCGTGTTACCACCGTCACCGGATAACGAACCAGCTGGAAGGTGCTGACGTCGTGGGCCGCGACCGCCTCGACATTGGGCAGGTTGCGGAACGCACAGAGCACATTCTTGTCGAGCTTGTCAACCACGATCAGGGCACCCTTGGCAAGACCCAACGCCTTGAGAAGAGCCGCCGCCGCCTTGGTTTTCGGTTCTGACACCGCAAGTTGATCAAGAACACGGAGACGATCCTCGCGAATCAGGTCGCTAAAAGCCCGGCGAAACGCCAGACGGGCAACCTTTGCGTTGACGCCCTTCGCATAGCTGCGCGGATGCGGACCATGAGCCACACCACCGCCACGCCACACAGGAGACTGCCGGAAACCGGCGCGAGCGCGCCCAGTACCCTTCTGCTTCCACGGCTTCTTGTTGCTGCCGGCGACCGCCCCCTTGCCGAGGGTGGATGCCGTGCCTGCGCGAATACCTGCCTGGTAGGCCACGATCACGTCCTGGACTGCCTGCTGGCCCCTGCTTGTCATCAACTCATCGGGAAAGTCAACTTTCGCCAACGAGGTGCCCTTCATGTCATAGACAGAAAGCTTGCTCATTTACCCTGCCCCGCCTTCGTCTTCTTTAATGCCTTGCGTATTTCAACCAGCGCACCCGCCGGTCCCGGAACCGCCCCGTTTACCAGGAGCAAATTCTCATCGGCGCGGAGCTGCACAACCTTCAAATTCTGGGTCGTTACTTGAACGTTACCCATATGTCCCGGCATGTGCTTCCCCTTGTGAACACGCCCGGGATATGAACGGCAACCAATGGATCCGATACGGCGTTTTGAATGGCCGCCGTGCGTCATCGGACCACCCGCCATACGGAAGCGCCGTACAACACCTGCGAATCCCTGACCCTTGGTGACGCCAATCACGTCCACATATTCAACACCGTCCAAGACCGATGCCGTCACGGCATCCCCGGTCTTCAACGCCTCATCGGCACCCACCGCAAATTCGCGGAGAAACCGTTTCGGGGTCGTGTTAGCCGCCTTGAACTGACCTGCGTGAGGCTTGCTTGCGCGGGAGGCTTTCACCTCCACGAAGCCCAGCTTCAACGCATCATAGCCATCCTGGCTCTTCGTTTTTCGCTGAACGACCACGCATGGCCCGACTTCAATTACTGTGACCGGCGTCTGGCGACCTTCGGCGCCAAAGACACGGGTCATTCCAATTTTTCTTCCAAGTATCCCTTGCATGGTGACCTGCTTAAATCTTGATCGTTATATCCACACCGGCCGGCATGTTGAGCTTCTTCAGCTCATCCACGGTCCTTGCCGTCGGTTCCACAATGTCCAAAATCCGCTTATGAGTCCGGACCTCGAACTGTTCCATCGACTTCTTGTCGGCATGCACACTTCGGTTAACACTGTAACTTTCAATGCGCGTGGGCATCGGGATAGGGCCCACCACGCGGGCTCCCGTCCTTTTTGCCGTCTCCACAATGTCAGACACAGACTGGTCCAACACCCGATAGTCGTAGGCCTTCAAACGTATACGTATGCGTTGCTTTTCCATCGTTCACTCACCGTTCCAGAAGTTGCTGTTGTATCGCCTCCGGCACCACGTCAAAACAGGCCGGTTCCATCGTGTAGCTCGCCCGCCCCCGAGTCAGAGACCGGATGGCGGTTGAGTACCCGAATAGTTCCGCCAGTGGAACCCGAGCATGGATTACCTGCACGGTTTCCTTCGCTACCATGTCCTGAACATGGCCGCGCCGGGCATTCACATCATTCAGCACATCACCCAGATGTTCCGCTGGAAGAATGATCTCCAGCGACATAATGGGCTCCAGGATTGCCGGTTTGGCCGCTTTCGCCGCCTCCCGCAATGCCATCACTCCCGCCGTCCGGAATGCCACTTCAGTGGATTCCTGCTCGCGGAAAGAACCGCCTGCCACACGGACCCGGACATCCACCATGGGATAATTCGCCAGGATTCCCGTCATCAACCCGTCACGGATTCCATCCTCAATCGACTCCCTAAACTCCGAGGGAATACGTGACGCAGGCACATCAAATTCAATATGGATCCCAGCACCACGAGCGGCCGGCTCCATTTGCAGTTCAACTTCAGCATACTGGCGTTGACCGGCAATCTCGCGGTCAAAACAGGATTTACCACGACCTGCCGCCGTCACCGTCTCACGATAGGCCACCATCGGGCGTCCGGCATTAGCCTGGACCTTGAACTCACGAAACATGCGATCCTTCAAAATCTCCAGGTGAAGCTCGCCCATCCCGCTCAAGAGCGTCTGACCAGTGTCAGCATCAATGGACACGATACAGGTGGGATCCTCGGCTGACAGGGCAGCCAGAGCTTCTACAAGTTTTTCACGATCCGCCTGCGACTTTGGCTCAACGGCCATCGAGATTACCGGTTCAGGGAAGCGAATTCGCTCGAGCTCAACCGGCATGTTCTCGGCACAGAGGGTATCGCCGGTGGTCACCTGCTTGAGCCCTAAAACGGCGCCAATCTCGCCGGCATGGAGAACATCGACTTCCTGCCTGTCATCCGCGTGCAGGAGTACCAGCTTCATAACCCGGTCACGCTTGCGGGTGCGGGTGTTGAAAAGATTCTGCCCCTTCTTGACTTGTCCGGAGTATACGCGGATGAAGGCAAGACGCCCCATATAGGGATCGTTCATCAGCTTGAAAACAAGGGCGCTCTGGGCCGCAAAATCATCTGCTTCGCGGGTGATCACCTCGCGGGTCTTCGGATGCTCACCCTGAACCGGCGGCACATCCAAGGGGGAAGGCAGGAAATCCACCACGGCGTCAAGCAACTGTTGAACACCCTTATTGCGCAACGACGAACCGCACAGCACCGGAGTAATCGTCTGGGCAACCGTGGCGCGTCGAAGCCCTGCACGCAAAACGTCCGCAGGAATATCGGGATTCTCCAAGTAGGACTCAAGAATCTTCTCGTCCCGTTCGGACAACACTTCAATCAGCGCTGCACGCGCTTTCTCGGCTTCAATTCGAAGTTCACCGGGAATAGGCACCGATCGGACTTCAGAACCCATGGAGGACTCATCATAAACAAAGGTCTCCATGGTCAGCAGGTCGACAATTCCCTTGAAATTTTCCTCCGCACCCCAGGGAATCTGGATCGGCACAGGAACGGCGCCAAGTCGAGTTCGGATCTGATCAACCACAACATTGAAATTAGCGCCGATGCGGTCCATCTTGTTCACAAAGGCGACCCGAGGGACATGATACCGATCGGCCTGATGCCATACTGTCTCGGACTGCGGCTGAACCCCGCCAACCCCGCAAAACACCACGACGGCTCCATCCAGAACTCGCAGGGAACGCTCCACCTCGACGGTGAAGTCAACATGCCCCGGGGTATCAATAAGATTAATCTGGTGGTCGCGCCAGAAACAGGTCGTTGCAGCGCTCGTAATGGTAATCCCGCGCTCTTTCTCCTGGGGCATCCAATCCATCGTGGCTGTACCCTCATGGACTTCGCCCATTCGATGCACGCGACCCGCATAGAACAGAATCCTTTCGCTCGTCGTCGTCTTGCCCGCGTCAATGTGGGCAATAATGCCGATGTTGCGTACAGCAGCCAGGGGACGGACGCGATCTGCAGCTTCACGCTGCCGCGCCTGTCCCGAGTCACTGCCTTTTTTGTTCTGTTCCAAGACCGTTTCCATTTTAATCCACAAACAAACAACTCCCGTCGCCCAGTCGGACGACGGGAAATTGGCTGAAAAGCCTCTTTTTTACCACCGATAATGCGCGAACGCCTTGTTCGCCTGCGCCATCTTGTGCGTATCATCACGCTTCTTGATGGCATTGCCCTGCTCGGCGTAGGCATCCAGGATTTCCTGGGCCAGCGCACGTCGCATCGGCACACCCTTCCGGGTCTTCGCATACTGAATCAGCCACCGCATCGCCAGGGCTCCCTGACGCTCGGGGGACACTTCCACCGGAACCTGATAGGTGGCACCGCCAACCCGGCGCGATTTCACCTCAACTTTCGGCTTCACGTTGTCAATTGCCCGGAGAATCACCTCGAGAGGATCGCCCTCAGGATGCTTTTCCTGAATCACCTTCAGGGCATCGTAAACAATGTTTACTGATACCGATTTTTTTCCCACCTTCATCAGGTGGTTCACAAGCCGGCCGACCAGTTCGCTATTATATTTCGGATCCGACTGGACCGCCCGCCGTACTGCTCTTCGTCTTCGTCCCATGATCTTGCGCCGTCCTACGCCTGCTTCGGTGTTTTGACGCCATACTTGGAACGGCCCCGGTGCCGCCCCTCCACGCCCAAGGTGTCCAGCGTCCCACGCACGATGTGGTAGCGAACACCAGGCAAGTCCTTCACGCGACCGCCACGCACAAGCACAACACTGTGCTCCTGAAGATTGTGCCCTTCGCCCGGAATATAGGCGGTCACTTCCTCGCCATTCGTTAACCGGACACGCGCAACCTTGCGGAGCGCAGAGTTCGGCTTTTTCGGTGTCTGCGTCTTAACCGACAGACACACGCCGCGCCGCTGAGGACAATTCTTCAGCGCCGGCGACTTGCTCTTATAACGGACCTGCTTGCGCCCGTTTTTAACCAGTTGGTTGATCGTTGGCATAATTCTTCCCTTTTCAAACGCAAAGCGTGACAACTTGCCAGAACGCCTGTGTCCTTGTCAAGTCTTTATCCCAGTAACTCCTGAGCACGCTTCGTCGCTTCGCTCTCCTGACGGAATTCCTCCTCGGGAATAGGCTCCGCCAAAGGCACCAGCTTGATGTTCCGGAACATCGGGAAACCCGTCCCACCCGGGATCAAGTGACCCATGATAACATTTTCCTTGAACCCGTAGAGTGTATCCACACGCCCCAGAGTCGCCGCCTCGGTCAACACACGCGTCGTATCCTGGAAGGACGCCGCCGAGATGAAGCTCTCGGTCTCAAGTGCCGCCTTGGTGATACCCAGCAAGGCCGGAGAAGCCTCAGCGGGTCGCTTGCCTTCAGCCTGCGCCTTCAAGTTAACTTCCTGGAAAGACTGCTTCTCGACCTGCTCACCCCAAAGGAAATCGGTGTCGCCCGCATCGGTGATGCGAACCTTTCGCAGCATCTGGCGGACAATGATCTCGATATGCTTATCGTTAATCTCCACACCCTGCAGGCGGTAAACTTCCTGCACTTGGTTTACCAGGTATTCCTGAAGCTCCTGCGGTCCGCAGATCTCGAGAATTTCCTGAGGCACGATCGGGCCTTCCGTGAGCTGCTGTCCCTTGGAAACATAGTCACCCTTGTACACAACGATGTGCTTGCCCATCGGGATCAAATGTTGCTCCTCGTCACCCGTTACGGAGTCGCGGATCAGGAGACAACGTCGACCGCGCTGGTTCGCACCGAAGTCCACCACGCCGTCAATCTTGGCAATTTCAGCCGCATCCTTCGGACGACGCGCCTCAAACAATTCCGCCACACGAGGCAGACCACCGGTGATGTCCTTGGTCTTGGACTCCTTGCGGGGCGTCTTGGCAAGAACCTCGCCAGCGGCGACCTTCTTGCCGTCCTTCACCATGACATGGGCGCCAGCCGGAATATTGTAAATCATCGGCGACTCACCGCTGCCGAACGTAACCAGGATCTGAGGATGAAGATCTTCCTTGTGCTCCAGAACCACGGTACCCATCAGGCCGGTGGACTGATCCACTTCCTTCTTGACGGTCACATTCTCGATGAACCCCTGGAACCGGACCGAACCGGGCTTCTCCGCCAGAATCGGCACACTATAGGGATCCCACTCGATG
>JAABPW010000113.1 GCA_011391785.1 Verrucomicrobiota bacterium | reverse complement strand
TCCGCAACCGAAATGATGGCACCGATCGCGATTGAATGGCGTTCCACCTCACGGCCGGAATCATCAAATACCGCTACTGAACCGTTCTTGTTCAGGACAACAAAATTCCCCTGGTCGTTCACCACGGTACGCATGCTGGCGTACTGGATGACACCGTCATGCTTGGAAATCACATGCGGTTGCTTGAAGACGGAGCTCGCGGTACCACCAATATGGAAAGTACGCATCGTCAGCTGGGTGCCAGGCTCGCCGATGGACTGGGCGGCTATGATCCCAACCGCCGCGCCCATTTCAACCGCCCGACCGTTAGATAAGTCGCGACCATAACATTTGGCGCAAATTCCGCGACGAGTCTCGCACGTCAGAACACTACGGATACGAACCTTCTCAATGTCAGCATTCATGACCGCCTCGGCCTTGGCCTCATCAATGAGTCCAGAAGCAGGGACAATCATTTCACCCGTGACGGGATTGACAATGTCGTTCAGAGCCGTCCTTCCTTTGATCCGGTCGGCCAGTGAGACCAAGTTCTCATCACCTTCGCCAATACCCTTAACCTCGATGCCGTTAAGGGTATTGCAATCCTGCTCGATAATACGGACATCCTGCGCCACATCCACAAGCTTGCGGGTCAAGTATCCGGCATCGGCGGTCTTCAATGCGGTATCAGCCAATCCCTTACGGGCACCGTGCGTACTGATGAAGTATTCCAGAACGCTCAGTCCCTCCCGGAAATTCGACACAATCGGCCGTTCAATAATTTCACCGGAAGGTTTGGCCATCAAACCACGCATGCCTGCCAGCTGACGAATCTGCTGCCGGCTACCACGGGCCTTGGAGTCCACCATCATAAAAATCGGGTTCGCCTCGTTGCTACCCTCATTTTCCTCAATGGCACGGTACATCGCATTGGATGTTTCTTCTGTCGCCTGGGTCCAGATATCAACAATCTTATTGTAGCGCTCGCCATCGGTGATGATACCGCGCCGATACTGGCTTTCCACCTCGCCAACGGACTTGTGAGCCTTGGCGATGATATCTTCCTTCTCGGCCGGAATAATCATATCCGACAGCCCAATCGAGATTCCCGCCAAGGTCGCATGCTCGAAGCCAATGTTCTTAAGGCTATCCAGCACACGAACGGTTTCGATGTGGCCGCTGACACGATAACACTGCCAAATCAGCTTCCCGAGGAATGACTTGTCGCAACAACGGTTGATGAAACCAAGGGTGTCGGGCAGGATTTCATTAAAGAATATCCGTCCAACCGTGGTCACCAGCATCTTTGAGGCGGTATCACCAAACACGGTCTTACGACCGAAGTCAGGATTCTTGAAACGCACCCGGCTATGAATCTTGAGGGCGCCGTCGTCATACGCCAGACGAACCTGGGCCGCCTCGTCAAAGATCGGGAGGCGCTCCTGCTCCTGCCCTTGTCCGGAGGCCTTGCGTCGAGCTTCCTTGATCCGGTCCTTCTGGGCTGCGGAGGTCAAATAGTAAATTCCCAGCGCGATGTCCTGCGTGGGCGTCATCACTGGCTTGCCGCTGGACGGAGAAAAGACGTTGTTCGTTGAAAGCATCAGCAAGCGGGATTCCATCTGCGCCTCGATGGACAGCGGCACATGGACCGCCATCTGGTCACCGTCGAAGTCGGCGTTGTAGGCCGTACACACGAGCGGATGAACCTGAATGGCCTCGCCTTCCACCAAGGTGGGCTCAAAGGACTGGATGCTCAAGCGGTGCAACGTAGGCGCGCGGTTCAGCATCACCGTCTTGTCGCGAGTGATTTCCTCAAGAATCGCCCAAACCTCATCAGACTGCTTGTCGATCAGCTTCTTCGCGCTCCGCACCGTGTGCGCCACACCCATCTCCTTGAGGCGACGAATGATGAACGGCTCGAACAGAACAAGGGCCATTTTCTTGGGAAGGCCGCACTGGTGCAGTTTCAGTTCGGGTCCGATGACAATTACAGACCGCCCGGAATAGTCCACACGTTTTCCAAGAAGGTTCTGGCGGAAGCGTCCACCCTTGCCCTTGAGCATGTCACTCAGTGACTTGAGCGGACGATTGCCCGCACCGGCAACGGCACGTCCATGACGCCCATTGTCGATAACGGCATCCACCGCTTCCTGCAACATGCGCTTCTCGTTCCGGATGATGACATCGGGAGTCTTGAGCTGCAACAGGTTCTTCAGGCGGTTGTTGCGGTTGATGACCCGGCGGTAAAGGTCATTCAGGTCCGATGTCGCAAAACGCCCTCCCTCCAGCGGAACAAGGGGGCGAAGATCCGGCGGAATCACCGGCATGACTTCCATGATCATCCATTCAGGACGAGTATTGCTTGTCAGGAAGCCCTCAAGCACCTTCATGCGCTTGGAGATTTTCTTGCGATTCTGCTTGCTGCGAGTAGTCTCCATCGCCGCATCCAGCTCGACCAGAGTCTTCTCCAGATCAATTTTCTTCATCAGGTCACGAACGGCCTCGGCGCCAATGCGTGCCGTGAAGCTATCACCGTACTTCTCCTGGGCTTCCCGGTATTCCATCTCACTCAGAAGCTGTTTTTCCTGAAGCGCCGTGTCACCAGGCTCTACCACCACGTAATCTTCGTAGTAGAGGATGCGCTCAAGAGAGCGAGCCGTCATATCGAGCACGAGACCCAGACGACTCGGGGTGCACTTGAAAAACCAAATATGGGAAACCGGCACCGCCAGGTCAATGTGCCCCATACGCTCACGGCGAACGCGGGACTGCGTGATCTCGACACCGCAACGGTCGCAAATCACACCCTTGTGCTTAATGCGCTTGTATTTTCCGCAACTGCACTCCCAATCCCGAGTGGGACCAAAAATGCGTTCGCAAAACAAGCCGCCCTTTTCAGGCTTATAGGTGCGGTAATTGATCGTTTCAGGATTCTTCACCTCGCCGTGGCTCCAACCCCGGATCGTTTCCGGTGAAGCCAAGGTGATGTTTACGGAATCAAACCCCTCCATCAGGGGCATTCCAAGCCGCTCGCGGGCGGCAGAATTTGTCAAGGTACGTTCAGACATAGGTGACTCGGCGTTGCCGCCGCCTCCGTTAAACTCGCTTTTCCTTCGATTCAGCCCGCACGTCCAACCCAATGGCACGCAACTCGTTGATCAGGACGTTGAACGACTCGGGGCGATCCGCCTCCAGCACGTTCTCACCCTTTACGATGGACTCATAGATCCGTGTGCGACCATTTGTGTCATCGCTCTTGACCGTCAGAAGTTCCTGCAACGCATAAGCCGCGCCGTAGGCCTCGAGGGCCCAGACTTCCATTTCACCCAGGCGCTGTCCACCATACTGCGCCTTGCCGCCCAGCGGTTGCTGGGTGACGAGCGAATACGGCCCCACGGCGCGGGCATGAATCTTATCGCTGACCAGGTGATGGAGCTTAAGCATGTAGATGTAGCCCACCACGACCCGCTGGTCGAATGACTCCCCGGTACGCCCATCAAACAGCTGCGTTTTTCCATCAGCAGGAAGTTTGGCGTCCTTCATGAGGTCATGGATGCGCTTCTCTGAAATACCGTCGAACACCGGCGTGCTGGCATACAGTCCCAGGATCTTGCAGGCCCAACCCAGATGGGTCTCAAGCACCTGACCGACGTTCATACGCGACGGCACACCCAGCGGATTCAGAACGATATCAACCGGTGTCCCGTCAGGGAGGAAAGGCATATCCGCCTCAGGAAGGATACGGGCAACAACGCCCTTGTTTCCGTGGCGTCCGGCCATCTTGTCACCCACCGACAGTTTCTTCTTGCTGGCGATATAGACGCGCACTTGCTTAATGATGCCCTGATCGACTTCATCGCCGCTCTCCAGCCGATCCATCGCGTTCTCGTACTCGTGCTCAAGTTCAACGAACTTCTGCTGGTACTCGCCGATGATCTCCTGAATCTTGATCTGAATCGGGCTGCTTTCAATCGCAATATGAGCACTCTCGGTGGCCAGCTTGCGAAGCAACGTTTTCGTGATCTTACGATTCGCCGGAATGATAATCTCGCCGGAATCGATGTTAACGACATCCAGGGGAATTTTCTCACCCAGGAGGATGTTGCTTAACGCCTCAGTCAGCTGATCCACAAGCTCCTGCTTCTTGGACTGCTGCTCAGAGGCCACATTCTTAGCCTGGCGTTTCCGCTCGGCCGGCGTCATCTTCTCACGGGCAATGTCCTTATGAGCCGAGACCTTGACATCCATGACGATGCCATATGTTCCGCTCGGGACGGTCAGCGAAGTGTCACGAACATCGGCAGCCTTCTCGCCAAAGATGGCCCTTAGCAGGCGCTCCTCGGGAGCCAGTTCCGTTTCACTCTTGGGAGTGATCTTGCCGACGAGAATATCGTCCGGCTTGACTTCTGCCCCAACGCGAATCACTCCGTCGGTGCCAAGATTGCGAAGAGCTTCCTCGCCAACGTTGGGAATATCACGGGTGATTTCCTCGGGGCCAAGTTTGGTATCGCGGGCGCCAACTTCAAATTCCTGAATATGCACGGAGGTGAACACATCGTCACGCACCACGCGCTCGCTGATCAGAATGGCGTCCTCGAAGTTGCATCCACACCAGGGCATGAAGGCCACAAGCACATTACGCCCGATGGACAGTTCGCCAGCGGCGGTTGCTGGACCATCGGCCAGGACGTCTCCGATTTTGATTTTCTGCCCCACTTTGACCGACGGCTTCTGGTTTACACAGGTGCCGGCGTTCGAGCGCATGAACTTATTCAGGAGATATGTCCGCTCGTTGTCCTTTTTCTTTCCCGGGGCCTTGTCGTTCGTGACAATGACCTTATTGGCGGACACATAGGTAACGACACCAGGCTCCACAGCCAGCATCAAGACGCCGGAATCGCGGGCAATACGCCCTTCGAGGCCGGTGGCCACAAACGGACGCTCGGTCTCCAGCAAGGGGACGGCTTGACGCATCATGTTCGAGCCCATCAGGGCGCGATTGGCGTCATCATGTTCAAGGAATGGGATCAACCCGGCCGCCACGGACACCACCTGCTTGGGTGACACGTCCATGTAGTCGACCTTCTCCTTCGGCACTTCCAGGAACTCGCCGCGGTTTCGAACCGCAATGACTTCACGGGACATGCGTCCGCGGGCATCCAACGGAGTGTTGGCCTGCGCAATGATGAACTTCTCCTCGCGGTCTGCGCTGAGATACTCGACATTGTCGGTCACCGTTCCGTTGTTCACCTTCCGGTACGGGGTCTCAATGAACCCGTACTCGTTGATTCGGGCATAGATGCCGAGCGATGAAATCAATCCGATGTTCGGACCTTCCGGTGTCTCGATCGGGCAGATACGTCCATAATGGCTACTATGAACGTCACGGACTTCGAAACCGGCACGTTCGCGGCTCAACCCGCCCGGGCCCAATGCGCTGAGACGCCGCTTGTGCGCCAACTCGGAAAGCGGATTGGTCTGGTCCATGAACTGGCTCAGCTGGCTGCGCCCGAAGAAATCCTTGACCACGGCGGACAAGGTCTTGGGGTTCACCAACCGTTGCGGGGTCAGGGTCCCGGTGTTCGGATCAAACAGGGTCATGCGTTCGCGAACCAGTCGCTCAGCACGGGCCAGTCCGACACGACACTGGTTCTCGATCAGCTCGCCAATGGTACGCAGGCGGCGACTGCCGAGATGATCGATATCATCCACCATGCCCTGACCGTTACGGATGCTGATCAGGTAGCGGATGGCGGCAATCAGGTCACTGCCATCAGGGCTCAGGGTGCGAAGTCGCTCCTCCTCGGTCACCGTGATGAAAGCCTCGCGTTCCTTGGCTTCCTTCCGGTCGAGGATGGTCTTGATCAAACCTTCCGCATCATGAATCTCGGTGTCAAGCTTCTGATTGATCTTGTAGCGCCCGACGCGTCCCAGATCATAACGTCGCACATCAAAAAACAGGCGCTTCAGGAGCTGGCGGGCATTTGAAACGGTGGCGGGATCACCCGGCCGCAGCCTCATATAGATGTCCTTCAGGGCGTCATCCATTGAGTGGGTCGGATCTTCCTTGATACTCTTCAGCATAATGCCGGAATCCCAGGAAACATCGACAATCTCGACGTCCTTGAACCCGGCCGCCTTCATCTGCGACAGGACATTTTCCGACAGGGGCTCATACCGGCGGGCGAGCACTGTCTGGGAATCCACGTCAATGACGTCGTCCCGGAATACAAGGGTCGCCAACTTCTCAGCAGAGATGGTTTCGGACATTTTCAACTTGCGGAACGTATAGAACAATCCCAGCAAGTCGCTGTCGCTCCCGTAGCCAAGGGCACGCAGGAACGTTGTCGCCAGAAATTTCCGGCGGCGATGGCGGCGATCCATGTAAATCCAGAGCAGGTCGGACGCGTCAAACTGTACTTCAACCCACGATCCCCGATCAGGGATGATCCGGAAGGAGTACAGCATATTACCGCTGGAATGAACGGACTGCTCAAAGCAGATGCCCGGGGACCGGTGCAACTGACTGACAATCACCCGCTCGGCGCCATTGATGACGAACGAGCCCTGCGCAGTCATGAGCGGAATTTCGCCCATGTAGACAGTTTCCTCGCGAACCTCTTCCCCATCCTTCAACCGGAACGTCACATGCAATGTGCCAGCAAAAGTCTGCCCCTCACGGAGAACCTCGAAGGGATCCGCCTTGGGGAGCGAGAATTCGTACTTCACGAAGTCCAGCACATAACGCCCGTCATAGCTCTCAATGGGGAAAACCTCCTTGAATACCGCCTGAAGGCCCACATTCTTGCGACCGCCAGGAGCGATATCGAGTTGGAGGAAATCCTTGTAAGACGCCGTCTGAATTTCAATCAGATTCGGCGGCTCGATAACCTCGACCAGTTTTCCGAAGTTCGTACGCTCAACCATTCCGTCACCTGTATCACCGGGTTTTCCAGGACACCAACACCGCGGCCATAGAGCCGCCCGTCGCACCACACCGCCCTTCCCCACCAGGGGAACCAGAGCTTACTTGATCTCGACGGTCGCGCCAGCCTTCTCCAAGACTTCCTTGATCTTGGCGGCTTCGTCCTTGGTAACGCCTTCCTTGACAGTCTTCGGGGCGCCTTCAACCAGGTCCTTTGATTCCTTGAGACCCAGACCGGTAATGCCACGGATTTCCTTGATGACGCCGATCTTGTTACCACCCGCACCGGCAAGAACCACGGTGAATTCCGTCTTCTCAACCGCCGCAGCTGCAGGAGCCGCCGCAGGACCCGCCGCCATCATGGCCATCGGAGCCGACGCCGAAACACCCAGGCGCTGCTCCAAGCCCTTGACCAGCTGCGAGAGTTCCAGCACGGTCATGCTCTCGATCGACTTGACAATTTCTTCCAACTTACCTTCCAACTTGATTTCCTCAGACATGGTATTCTCCCTTTTCTTGAATCAAACACTCAAACAAACATCACTTCGTTGCGTTCTTCTTGTCCTCGCCTGCCTTCAATACATACACAATGGTGGACACCTTCTGCTTCAACACGCCTACCAGACGCGAAAGCGGCGCCGCCACAGTGCCAACCACCTGGCCCAACAACACCTCGCGGGGAGGCAGCTCTGCCAGCTCATTCACCTGAGCAGCGGAGAGAATCATGTCACCCATGACTCCCGCCTTCACAACGGGCAACCCGCCGGTACTGCTGAACTGCTTGAGGGTCTTGGCGGCCTGGACGACATCGGTCCCGGTCACGATGGCAGATTGCCCCTTGAGGGAGGCATCCAGCCCGGTCCACGTTTTGTCACGCGTGATCAGGCGAAGGAAACGGTTTTTGACAACCTGCATCCGGGCACCCGATTTTCGGAGTTGACGGCGCAGATCCGAGAACTGCTCCACCTTCATACCGCGGTAATCCGCCACCAGCACGAAGGACGAATCCTTCACATGGCCGCTGATTTCCTCAAAAATTGCTTTCTTTTCCGGTCTCATGGCACAGCCTTTTCGTTAATCTCGCACATCCACACGGAGGCCAACCCCCATCGTGGAGCTGAACGTGCAGCGTTTAATGAATATGCCCTTGGCCGCAGCCGGGCGCGCCGCCCGAATTGCCGCGATCACGGCGTTGACATTCTCCTGAAGCTTGGTCTCGTCGAATGAGAGTTTACCGAAAGGCACCTGAACGTTTCCGTTCCGATCCATGCGGTATTCCACTCGGCCGGCCTTGCTGTCACGCACCGCGGAAGCGGTATCATCCGTGACCGTGCCGGTTTTCGGGTTCGGCATCAGGCCGCGGGGACCCAGCACCTTACCGAGTTTGCGGACTTCCTTCATGGCGTCCGGCGTGGCGATGGCCACGTCAAAATCGCACCAGCCGCCCTTGACCTTCTCGATCAGGTCATCATTACCGACGATATCCGCACCCGCAGCCCGGGCTGCATCAGCAGCGGCGCCCGCGGCGAACACCGCGACGCGCACCACTTTGCCGGATCCATGGGGAAGCCCGACTGTACCGCGAACGGTCTGATCGGTCTTCTTGGTATCCACCCCGAGCCGGATGGCCAACTCAGCGGTCTCGTCAAATTTGGCGACTTTATTCGCCTTCAGGAACCGGATGGCCTCCACCAGATCATAGACCTTGGCTTCGGTAGCCGCCTTCACCTTGTTATATTTTTTGCCGTGTGTCGCCATGGTTAGCGGATTACCTCGATTCCCATGCTGCGTGCCGTCCCCTCGACCATTCGGGCGGCGTGGTTTTCATCTGTTGCGTTCAAGTCATTCATTTTTGTCCGTGCAATCTCCAGCACCTGCTGGGGGGTTACCTTGCCGACCTTGTCGCGGTTCGGCTGGGCGGATCCCTTGGCAAGACCGGCCGCACGCTTCAACAGCGAGGAGGCGGGCGGACTCTTGGTGATGAAAGTGAACGAACGGTCCTGATACACCGTGATGACCACGGGAATCACGAGACCGGCCATTTTTTGCGTGGCCGCGTTAAAATCCTTACAGAACTGCATGATGTTCACACCGTGCTGGCCCAGCGCCGGACCCACGGGGGGTGCCGGATTCGCCTGCCCGGCGGGAATCTGCAACTTTATTTTTCCTGTTACTTTCTTTGCCATATCGCTCCCCAACCTTCCGGTTCGCGGTCTTGCCGCCACCGGGAAGGTTTACTGCCGTTCCACCTGCCAGTACTCCAGTTCCACGGGCGCCGAGCGGCCGAAAATAGCCACCGACACCTTCAGCTTGCCGCGTTCCGCATCCACTTCGTCCACGGTGCCGGTGAAGTTCATGAAGGGTCCATCCGTGATCTTGACCGTTTCACCGGTATCATAGATCACCTTTGGCTTGACCTTCTCTTTCTTCTCCTCCACCTGAAACAGGAGCCGTTCCACTTCATCAGGCCGGAGAGGCGCCGGCCGTTCCCCACCCACGAACCCAATCACACCAGGCGTCTCGCGGATGAAATACCACACTTTTTCGATGACCTTCTTGTCATCCCCGTAGAGCGACATGCTCACCAGGACGTAACCAGGGAAGAACTTTCGCGTAATAACGCTCTTGACCCCTTTTTTGGTCTCGGACACCTTCTCCGTCGGAATAAGGACCTGACCGACATAGTCAGCCATTTCCTCCTTGTCCAGGCGGCGTTCGATGCTTTCCTTGACCTTGCCCTCCTGGCCCGTCAGCGTATGAAGCACAAACCACTGTTTTTCACTCATGAAAACCCCGGTCCCGAAGTCACATTAACGACGCAAAATGATCTCAATCACATGGCGCAGGACGGTATCACAAAGTCCCACGAATACTGCAAACAGAACAACAGAGACAATGACCACAACGGTGGATTCGATCAATTCCCCCCGCGTCGGCCAGGTGGACTTGTAAAGCTCGTTCCGGACATCGCCCAGAAAGAACTTCACCTTGTTGAAAAACTCACCAATTTTGCTCACGTATTACTCCACGCTCGTTTGGCAGGCCAGGAGGGCATCGAACCCCCAACCTCCGGTTTTGGAGACCGGCGCTCTGCCAATTGAGCTACTGGCCTGTTTCAGGTCGCCCGTTATCGGGTCTCCTTGTGAACCGTATGCTTTTTCTCTGCCCGACAATACTTCTTGATCTCCATCCGATCAGGAGTCAGACGCTTGTTCTTCGTCGTCGTATAATTACGCCGCTTGCATTCGGTGCAAGCCAGTGTCACCAGTTCCCTTGGCATGTCAATCCGTCCTTCAGCGAACGGGCGGCGCCCCTGCGGCACACCGCCCGCACACACTTATCCGACCTGCGGCCGGATGATAAGTTATTGCAGAATCTCGGACACCGTGCCGGCGCCCACCGTGCGACCACCCTCGCGAATGGCGAACCGCATGGACTTCTCCATGGCGATCGGCGCAATCAGCGTCACGGTCATCGCAATATTGTCACCCGGCATCACCATCTCGACGCCATCAGGCAACGTCACGTCGCCGGTCACATCAGTGGTGCGGAAATAGAACTGCGGGCGGTACCCCTTGAAGAACGGGGTATGACGTCCACCCTCATCCTTGCTCAGGACATACACTTCGCACTTGAACGTGGTGTGGGGCGTGATCGAGCCGGGCTTCGCCAGCACCTGGCCGCGTTCGACGTCTTCCTTCTTGGTGCTGCGCAGCAGACAGCCAACGTTATCACCCGCCTGGCCCTGATCCAACAGCTTGCGGAACATTTCCACGCCCGTGACCGTCGTCTTGACGGTCGGACGAAGGCCGACGATCTCAACTTCTTCGCCAACCTTGATGATACCGCGCTCGATACGGCCAGTCACCACGGTGCCACGGCCTTCGATCGAGAACACATCTTCGATCGACAGCAGGAACGCCTGGTCAATGATACGAACCGGCTCCGGAATGAAGTTGTCAAGGGCATCCATCAATTCCTTGATGCACTTCGTGCCGGGCTCATCAGGAGTCGTGGCCTGAATGGCCGCCAACGCGCTGCCACGGATCACCGGGGTCGTGTCGCCAGCATAGTCATATTTGCTAAGCAATTCACGGATTTCGAGCTCAACGAGATCCAACAGCTCGGGATCATCCACGGTGTCAACCTTGTTCAGGAAAACAACGATTTTCGGCACACCGACCTGACGGGCGAGCAAGATGTGCTCACGGGTCTGGGGCATCGGTCCGTCGGACGCGCTGACCACCAGGATCGCGCCGTCCATCTGGGCCGCACCAGTGATCATGTTCTTGACGTAGTCCGCATGACCGGGGCAGTCAACGTGCGCATAGTGGCGCTTCTCGGAGCTGTATTCCACGTGCGAGGTGGCAATGGTCAGGATCTTGGTCGGATCACGGCGACCCTGCGACTCGGATGCCTTGGCAACCTGGTCATACTTGATATAGGTGCTCAACCCGCGCAACGACTGCACATAGGTAATGGCCGCCGTCAAGGTGGTCTTACCATGGTCAACGTGGCCGATTGTACCCACATTCACATGCGGCTTTGTTCTGTTAAACGCTTCTTTTGCCATAGTCTTGCTCCTTACTTTTTCCCTATTTCAGTCGTTTCACCTTGATCCGGACAACCCGGACATCCCTCAAATCTGGAGCCCACGAGCGGGATCGAACCGCTGACCTCGTCCTTACCAAGGACGTGCTCTACCAACTGAGCTACGGGGGCCTCGTATTCGATCTTCGCCACAAACAAACAGAAAACGACAAATTCCTGCCGCCTTCATCAAATCCGGCGACAGAAAATTGCGCTCTCTGCCTAAGTTTTATACCCCTGAATCGGGCTCAATTCGCCAAAATCAGACCGCAGAAAGTAGCACAATCGACTTTCTTGTCAAATAATTTGTGAATATTTTTTGTGGCTCGTGGCCCTGCAATTCCCACCGTCGCCAGACAGGCGTCTGAGCACAATACTCCCGGTCCACACCCACGGACACCACGTCTTCAAGCGAAAAGCCTCATTTTTGCTCGGTTTTCCTGCCATTATCCGCCAGGCTCACCCGATAAACTTCTTCAACAACTGACTGATAATTTCCAGGATGACTGCGGCGAATGCGACTGAATACGGCTTGGGGATCTGAAAAGGCATGCGCCAAATACCCCCACTGCTCCTTCATCTTGTCCATCCTGTGTTGCTCTCCACTCAACCACCGGCCATAGCCGTCAAAAAGCAGTCCATGAAACTTGACCAGTCGTTCTCGCCGAACATCCGGCTGCAGCAGAGGCCCGCCTTGAATCAGTTCCGGAAGGAATGGATTCATCAAGGCGCCCCGGCCGATCATCCAGGCGGCAACACCCGGAAGCTGTCGCTTCATGTCCAGAAAACTTTCCGTGCCTGCGATGTCCCCGTTATAGACAAACGGATGCCGGCACATGCCCAGCGCCTGCGCAGCCCGGGTAATATCCACCTCGCCATCATACATCTGGTCAGCCGTGCGGGCATGCAGGATGACCTCCTTCAGGGAGTAACGGTTGAACACCTCCATGACCGCCTGAAATTCATCGGGATCATGATATCCAAGGCGGATTTTAACGGAAATCTGAACCGGAGACTCCCGCGTGACATCCGCCAGAATGCCATCGATACGTTTGGCATCGGGTAGCAGGCCCGCCCCGCGGCCACGTCCCGCCACAGTGGGATAAGGACATCCCAAATTCCAATTCACCTCTTCATGTCCGGCCGATTTCAGCTCCCGCAACGCCGCCAGAAACGTAGGCGCATGATGGGTCAATACCTGGGGGATGACACGCAGGGATAGATTGTTTTCATGAGCAACCTGTCGCAATTCAGCCGGACGCAGGGAATGTCCCTGCCTAAGCTGCAAGAAGGGTGCCACGGCGCTCTCAAACCCACCAAAACAAACCGCAAAGGCATTGCGGTAAACAACGTCGGTAACCCCGCGGATCGGCGCAAGAATCAGCCTGATCATCGGATGCAGTCCGTCATTTTCGGTAAGTCCTGCCCGCCTGAAAGAAGTCTGTCATTTTTTATTGTGCTTCTTTCGATATTCGGAACTGTTCCGTAAATCCTTGGCTACATCGGCTTCGCTCCAGCGATTTTGCCTGATTTTCTGGACATACAAGGCCATCCCCGAAGAATCCGGATCACGCCCGAGGACACTCTGATAAGCCCGTTTCACCATCTTCTGGGCCTGCTCGCCCGATATCCCTCCGGTCTCACGACGTTCTGAGCTTTTTTTCAGATCGGAACGCACATCGCGCTCTGTCCAGCCTTCGTTGACAAGCTTGTCCCGGTAAGTCGCCAGCCCCGCCTGGTCCGGCTCCCGGCCCAGAACATCCTGATAGGCCCGCCGGATAATCACCGCAGCAGCTTCAGGGGTTCGCCCCTTGTATTCCGCGCTGTCGCGCAAAGACTTGCGCACATCCTGTTCAGTCCAATTATCATCAATGATATGGCTCCGGTAAACCCGCAACCCTTCCTTGTCCGGCTCCCGGTTGAGGACATCCTCATAGGCCCGTTTGACAATCACATCGGGATCATTCGCCTCCCTTGAATGCCTATTTCGACGAGTCTCACCGTCCCGTCCCCTATGTCGTTCACCGTCATCAGACTCTGACCATTTGTCTTTATGCCTCAAATTGCTGGAATTGTCCCTCTCGGATGATTCTGTTGAATTTTTAATTCCTTCCAGAACGGCATCAAGAAGCTGCCCGTGGGCAATGCTCCAGCCCCCCGGAAACACCCCCAGACACCCCCATGCCATCGCAATCATATAAATATTACACTTCATAAGCATGCCTCCTGTAATAAGCTTTAGATAATAGCAAATCTGGGGGCAAGAAAGCAAAACAACCCTGTCTCATTTTTTCATCCATCCACGTCCGCTTTGATGATATGATTCGTCCCCGCAAGGAGAAGCAAGAGAATGAGCGACAACAACCTGGACATTGAAAACATTCGCCGGGAATGGAGGGACCGCCTTCTGATCCTGGGCCACCATTACCAGAGTCCCGACGTGCTCCGTCACGCCGATGTAATCGGGGATTCGCTTGAACTTGCCCGCAAGGCCGCCGCCAGCAACGCCGAGCGGATCCTTTTCTGCGGCGTCCACTTCATGGCCGAATCTGCGGATATCCTGACCACCCCTGCCCAAAGCGTCTATATGCCCGAACCCGGCGCCGGGTGCCCGATGGCCTCCATGGCGGACGATACCCAGGTGGAAAAGGCCTGGACCTTCCTGAACCAGCAGGGCGACGCCTGGCTTCCCATTGTCTACGTGAACAGCACCGCCCGCATCAAGGCTTTCTGCGGCCGGGCCGGAGGCAGCGCCTGCACGTCCAGCAATGCGCCCAAGGTGTTCCAGTGGGCACTCGATCAGAAAAAGAAGATATTCTTCCTTCCGGACATCCATCTCGGCATCAACAGCGCCCATGACCTGGGCATCCCCGATGAACATACCGCCATCTACGATTATCAGAAGCCAAATGGCGGTCTCACCCCCGAGGCCCTGAAGAACGTCCGTGTACTCGTTTGGGGCGGCTACTGCCCCATCCACGTGAACTTCACGGTCGCCGATGTTCAGGCCGCACGCGCCAGCTGGCCGGAGGCCAGGATCATCGTGCACCCGGAGACCCCCAAGGAGATCGTCCGGATGGTGGATGCCCACGGCTCGACGGCCCAGATTATCAAGTATGTCCAGGCCGCCCCAGCCGGCTCTACCATCGTCATCGGTACTGAATCACAGCTGGTCAAGCGCCTGGCGGAAGAGCACAAGGGACGCCTGACCATCAAGATGCTGAAGGGGTCATTCTGCCCGAACATGGCCAAGACCAATGAGCAAAACCTAGTCCGGATCCTCAGGGATTGGCCGGATCGAAATTGCATCCGCGTGCCGTCCCTCCTGATACCGGATGCACGCCTCTGTTTGGAACGAATGCTGGCACTGTAAATGGAAAACTCAGCCAACTTCATACTCAAGTCACCCTACAAGCCCACCGGCGATCAGCCGGAGGCGATTGAGGCACTGTGCCGCGGACTGGACGCAAAGAGCGGCGAAAGATTCCAGATCCTGGAGGGTGTCACAGGATCGGGAAAGACCTTCACCATGGCGAATGTCATCGCCCGCTTTGGCAAACCGGCCCTCGTGGTCTCCCATAACAAGACCCTGGCGGCCCAGCTCTACAGCGAGCTCAAGAGCTTTTTCCCAGACAACGCTGTTGAATATTTCGTCAGCTATTACGACTACTACCAGCCCGAAGCCTATATTCCCCAGACCGACACCTTCATCGAGAAGGACGCCTCCATCAACAAGGAGATTGAGCGCCTCCGTCTCTCGGCCACCAACTCCCTGCTCTCCCGCGATGACGTTATCATCGTCGCCTCAGTCTCCTGCATCTACGGCCTCGGCTCTCCCGACGACTACCGGCAGATGATCGTGGACGTCCGCATCGGCGACACCGTCGACCGGGATGAACTCCTCAAGAAACTGGTGGATATCCAGTACAACCGCAACGATTACTCCCCGGAACCGGGCACCTTCCGGGTGCGAGGCGACACGGTGGACATTTTTCCCTCCTACTCCACCCACGGCGTGCGACTGGATTTCTTCGGCGACCAACTGGAGCGGGCCCAGACATTCGATGTTGTCAGCGGCCATTCCACGGGAATGCTCAATCATGTGGTCATCTCCCCCGCTACTCATTTCGTGATGCCCTACGAAAAGATCGAAGGCTCCATCGCCGCCATCATTGATGAGATGGAGGAGCGGGTGCGCTGGTTCGAGACCAATGGCAAATTGCTGGAGGCGCAGCGGATCAAGATGCGGACCCTCTACGACATGGAAATGCTCAAGGAAATCGGATTCTGTTCCGGTATCGAGAATTATTCACGGCATCTCAGCGGGCGAAAGGCCGGCGATAAACCGGCCACGCTCCTGGACTATTTCCAGGGCGAATTCCTCACCATCATCGACGAATCCCACGCGAGCCTGCCCCAGATCAAGGGGATGTTCAACGGCGACCAGGCCCGCAAGGGGGTTCTCGTGGAGCACGGGTTCCGGCTCCCTTCAGCCAAGGATAACCGCCCCATGAACTACGACGAGTTCATGAAATCCGTCGGACCGGTAATTTTTACCTCAGCCACACCGGGACCGCTTGAACGACAACTCGCGCCCCGCGTGATTCCCCAGCTCATCCGCCCTACCGGCCTGGTGGATCCGCCGGTCATTGTCCGGCCTCTCACCGGCCAGATCGACGATGTCATGGAGGAAATCCGGGCTCACGCCGCGAAAGGGGAGCGCGTCCTGGTCACCACCCTCACCAAACGCACCTCCGAGGATCTGTCGGAATACCTGAAATCGGTCGGACTCAAGGTCCGTTACCTGCACTCGGATATTGATGCCATCGAGCGCGTGGAAATCCTGCGCAGCCTGCGCAAGGCCGAATTCGACTGCCTCATCGGCATCAACCTCCTCCGCGAAGGGCTGGATCTGCCGGAGGTCTCGTTGGTGGCCGTACTCGATGCCGACAAGGAGGGATTCCTGAGATCCGAAACCTCGCTCATCCAGACAGCGGGCCGGGCCGCCCGCCATTTGGACGGCAAGGTCATCCTCTATGCGGACAAGATCACCGACTCCATGAAGCGTATGATGACCGTCACTGAAGCGCGTCGCACAAAACAATTGGATTACAACCGGGTCCACCACATCACGCCCAAGGGTATTGAAAAAAGCATCCAGGAAAGCCTGGTTATTGAAGCGGAAGGGCAGAGAATCGAGGCTTTGGTGGCAAAGGAAAGCGGCGTAGACTACGATGTCCACGCCACCCTGCGGGAGATGGAGGCCGAAATGCTGGATGCTGCCGAGTCCCTGGAATTCGAACGCGCGGCCATGTTGCGCGACCAGATCAAGGAGCTCAGATTAGCAGCCGGCGTGCCCGGCGAAACACCCTCGAAAAAAGAACTCAAGGATACTCGCTATCCTACCGCCCGCCGGGGAAAGCGACGCTGAAAAGCATCGCGGACCGGAAACCGGCCCCCCGTTTCTCGCCCGGCTCGCTACCTGCCGGTTCCTATCGATGACTTCTGCGTCCACCACCACCGCGGCCACCGGAAGGACGCCCCCCTCCGTGCCCGCGCTGCCCACCCTTATTGTGGTTTCGCGGTGGCGGCCGTGCGGCAGCACCGGTTGCATTCTTTGCGGCTTCACAATGAAACGCATGGTCCAGATCAACCGGCACGGCCTTCCGGATCAGACGCTCAATGTCCCGCAGGAAATCGCGCTCCTCGGCACAGCAGAACGATACGGCATCACCTGACGCCCCCGCCCGGGCCGTCCGGCCAATCCGGTGCACGTAGGTCTCGGGCTCGTGAGGCAGGTCATAGTTGATCACATGCGTGATGTCATCCACATCCAGCCCGCGGGCCGCGATATCCGTTGCCACCAGCACCCGGATCTTGCCGCTCTTGAATCCGGCCAGGGCCTGGGTCCGGGCTCCCTGGCTTTTGTTGCCATGGATGGCGACGGCGGAAATCCCTGCATCCAAAAGCTTTCGCACAACCTTGTCGGCCGCATGCTTCATTTGCACAAACGCAATCACACGATTGATGGAGGGATCCTTCAGCAACTGGGCCAGGAGGACATCCTTCTGTGCCCGGTCCACATACATGACTTTCTGCACGATCTTTTCCACAGTCGGCTGCTCGGGTTTGATGGTCACATGCACGGGATCGTGCACCATGGCGCGGGCCAGCTCGACCACCTCGGGAGCCATGGTGGCGGAGAAAAACAGGGAATGACGCTTCTTGGGCAGTGCAGCAAGAATGGCCCGGATGTCGCGGATGAATCCCATATCAAGCATCCGGTCGGCCTCGTCCAGGATAAGCACTTCCAACTGGTCGAAATGGACATGTCCCTGTCGCATCAGGTCAAGCAATCGACCGGGTGTCGCAACCACAATGTCAACGCCACGGCTGATCGCCGCAACCTGGGGCGACTGGCCCACTCCGCCAAAAATCACCGTATAGGTCACCTGGACATATCGCCCGTAGGTGCGAATGCTATCACCGATCTGGGCCGCCAATTCGCGTGTCGGCGCCAGGATCAGGGCTCGCGGCCGACTACGGGTGGCTCGATGCTGATGCTTGGACAAATGCTGCAACAAGGGCAGCGTAAAGGCCGCTGTCTTGCCTGTTCCAGTCTGGGCCACCCCGAACAAGTCGCGCCCCGCCAGGACATGCGGCAAGGCCGCCTGCTGAATGGGGGTAGGCGTCAGATATCCTTCCTCCGCCACCGCCCGCTGCAACGGGGCAATCAAGGTGGAGAAGACACATTCCGCGGGAATCTCCGGCACGGGCTTCGCGTGGGGTACATGCACCGGCCGATGGTGGTGTGGTTCATGGGATGTGGGCAGTTTTGTATTGGGCATATCTCTCTCTCATTCATCCGGCTTCTATCAGTTCTCGCCTCCGGATGTGTGGAAGAGAAAGGCCATCGCGCGCATTGCACTTAGGAAATTGTTTTATAGTAGACACTTTTAATCCCGAAAAGTCAAGACAAGCGCCGCCCCTCAATTCCCCAACCTGTAGGTGCCAAATGATCGGAATCACGACCTGCAGTCTTTCTGCAAACGGATCAGCAGGCCGTGTAACAGCGAACTTCAAACAAGGCGGCCGGCACACCTCCCTGTGTCTCCCAACATTCAATGTCCAGGCGATCGGTGATCACCGGCGGCTCGAACCGAACCGTATTCCGTGTCTGGTGATTGTCCCGGCATTCAGCAAGCACCCTGCCTTGCACATCCCTGATTCGGTAATGCTTCACGCAAAACGGCATCACCCGCTCCGGATGCCCCCACTGCACCGTCTCCATCGCATGGTCAAAATCGGTATCAAACGACAGCTCAATCCGGGACAGGGTTCTCGGTTCCTCCCACTTGAGCGTCAGCGTCGGCCGTTTGTCGTCCGCCGCCGCCACCCAGGCATTCGGCTGGCTCACCGGCCGGGCGACACCGTTTACCACATTTTCAGGACCAAAGAGTCGGATTGGCGGATCAAACGCCACAGCCATGTTCTGACCATCCGGTCTTCGGATAGGGATCCAGAACTCAAACGTGTCCACCCCAATTCCCGCCGGGGGTGACTGCACCGCTTGCTTCGCCACCTTTTTGTTTGCCCCATGTACCAGCGAAAGAACACCTGTCACCCGCGCCTCGCTCAACCGCACGGAAACACCCGCACATGGCATCAGGCAGATGAACACATACCGCGCCCTGTCAATTTCAACACCAAAGTCAATGGTTACCCCGCGGTCCATTCCGGCGGCAATACCTACCTTGCGACTTGCCAAGGTGACATCCGGCGTAAAGTTCCCATCGCGCCGTGAAGTACGTAGCTGGAACTCAACCTCGCCGTCTTTCTCTCCGTTTAGTCTGAACGTGACGCTCGGCATTTTCCCTTTTGCCACCGGCACCAACATGGCACGCGCCATATCCAGCGGAAGGGCACGGTCACCCGCCGGCAACGATGCCAGCTCGTAGCTGCTGGAGGCCTGAATCAACGCCTTACGAGCCAGGTCATCAGGGTCCGACAGGGCCTGTCCGGGAATGTACTGCCCCATGGCCAGCAACCGCTGCTGGAGAAGCCGGATGCGGCCAGAGGTCATCAGGTCACACGGCATCACCTTGTCCTTAAGGCACATGCCCACAGCCATCCCCACGGCCTGGGCGGCATGGGCACACGTGCCCATGACGCGGGTGGAGCCGAACGCCACATGACTGGCACTGATGATACGCCCCGCCAGGAATAGGTTCCGGATATTGCGGCTGTAGAGGCAGCGGTAGGGAACCTGGTAAACGCCCTTACTGTGCCACTGGGTGCACCCCGGCTGGCCACTATAGACTCCATCCGCCGGATGCAGGTCGATCGCCCACCCGCCATACGACACGGCATCCTCATGATGCCGCTGCTCGATCAAGTCCCGTTGCGTGATCATGTAATCACCCTCGAAACGGCGGCTTTCACGCTTCCCGGGAATCGAACCCACCCAGTCCAGCGTGAGATTTTCCGCTTCCGGGAACCTGCCTGAGTTCTTGATGTAATTCCAAACCCCGTACACCACTTTCCAAAGCTCCCACTTGATCGTCTCGGTCTCGTGAATGGTGTCCAACCGCCCGCCGTACTCCAGCCACCAGAACTGGCAACCGGCCTCGTTCGCAGTGATGTTCAAGTGACGTGGAATGACACTGATATCCTGAAGCGCATAACTGGGCGGAACAAACGTCACCGGCCTCCCGGCATCACGGGTATGCAGGAAAATCGAATGCCCGAGCTTCTCGCCGTATTCAGGGCACGGGGCAAACCCCTCGCTCCACTCAGTCGCAGGCTCCGCCCCCATCCGGAACGCGGCACCTGCCAGAAACCCTGCAACCCCATCTCCGGACGCATCGCAGAAATACGCCGCCTGGACATCATAAAATGTTTCATTCTGGCTACAGTAGGCACACACCGAACGGATCGTGTCGCCGCCATCTTTTGCGACCTCGAATACAGCCGCATTCAGCAGTAACGTAATGTTAGGCTCGGAAATCACCTTCTCCAGCAGTAGCGCATCAAACAGATGCGCATTTCCTTCCGGATTCCGGTAGGTATTCTCAACCAGGATCTCACCTATGACACCGCCTTCCCTGGCCCAGCGGTTGTTGTTGCCCATGTGCGAGGTTGCCCCCAGCGTCCACAACCTCACCTCGGATGAGGCGTTTCCTCCAAGCACCGGCCGATCCTGGACGAGAACAACCTTGATTCCCTCACGTGCCGCTGTAATGGCAGCGCATATTCCCGCCAGACCCCCGCCGATAACAGCAAGATCGACCGAGAAAGACCTTTTCTGAAGTGGACGGGACTCTTCCGGTTGGACAGTAATCATTGCAATTTCACCCCTATCATTATCAGCTCTTTCTCAATAGTTTTCACATCCTGCCAGTGTGGCGGCAACAGGACTCAAAATCCATATGCGTTGATGGGCGCACTTTCCGTATCCAGCCATTGACCTTTATAGCTTTTCCTTCTTTACATGCCCATAGTGTAAACGCGTAAATATTTTAAGATTTTGCGTAACATCAGTAATCGCGGCCTACAGCTGAGCTGGTTGTAACCCTAGGCTGAACCAGGCAACGCCCTCTGCCACTCGGCAGTAATCAAGAACAAAGAGCCTGAAAGACAAGCGCGGCCGCCCTGATTGACATCGGAGTGCACTCGGCCTATTTTACCTGAGAGATGAGAAAGGTTTCCCATGCCGATCTATGAATTCTATTGCCGGAAGTGCAACACGATTTACAACTTTCTGTCCCGCTCCATCCAACCCGACAAGCGACCCAACTGCCCCCAGTGTAAGCGGGTAAAACTGGACAGGCAGGTCTCCTTGTTCGCCCACACAGGAACCGCCAAGGAGGGGGCGGCGGACGGCTCGCCTGACCTTCCCATCGATGAGTCCAAAATGGAACGGGCTATGGACGCCCTCGCCCGGGAAGCCGACAGCCTCACCGAGGAGGACCCCCGCCAGGCCGCCAACCTGATGCGCAAGTTCTCCAACATGACCGGCATGGAACTCGGCGCCGGCATGCAGGAAGCACTAAAACGCCTGGAAGCAGGCGAAGCCCCCGACACCATTGAAGCGGCTCTCGGCGATCGCCTGGAAAAGGAGGATCCTTTTATCCTGGCGGATAAGAACAAAAAAGGCAGGAACCGGGCAGAAACCCGCCCCCCTGCCCGCCGCGACGCCACGCTTCACGAGATGTTATTTTTCATCTTGTAACTCCATCGCCCGGCCAATCGCACCGGAACCATCAGGGCATTCTGGACGTTTGAGTACATGTCGGCAGCGATATACTGAATCGCCTGCCGTGCGGTGAAGGCGCGGGGATCCTCGATTCCTCTCAGGCTCATCAGGGCGAATATCCGGAAAAACATGGACATCAGGAACAGCAAGCAGTGGTAGGTCATCGGGAGCCCCAGGAACTCGCCATGCCAGTCCTTCATCCCTTTCGCAAGAAGTCCGCCAAACAGTCCGCTCGCCGTCCCTGCCGCGGCCACCACCACACTGTTCAACGCCACATACGCCGTGTTCCGCTCACTGCCCCGCCGCTGTCGCACCAAGCCCAACATAATGTTGTAGGATGCCAACTCCACGCCCGGCCACGCAAAGGCCGCCACCAGCACCGCCAGATAAGCTGGCATGATACTGCCTTGCCGGATAACAATCCAGATCACCCCGCCATGGATCACACAGGCCGTGGCAATCATCGCCACCGGCTTGCACCCGATCCGGTCGATCATCCTGCCCCAGAACGGCAAAGACAGCAGGGCCACCCCTCCCGGAATGGTGAGCAGGAGAAGATTGGCCTGCATGTTTGACATCCCCGCCACATCGAACATGTACAGCCATGAAAACTGCCCCACATACCCGATTGAAAACGTCAGTAGTGCCGTAAACCCGAGATAGAAACGGAAAGACCGGTTCCGAAGCGGCTCCACGAACAACTCTTTCAACCCGTATTGCCGTTTCGTCTCATGCCCTCCCTGATCAGGGATGCGGACAAAAGCCAGAATGTCCACCAACCCGCAAACAGCAGCAACTGCCAGCAATAGGCTCAACACCCGGCTCAACGCCACCCCGCTGACACCTTCCGCCCAGTCGAGCGCCACGCCCACCGTGATCGTCAGGATCAGGCTGACAATCTGACCCGCCTGGGTCCGGCGCGAAAGGTAACGACCCCGGATCCGGGAGGGGACGATATCCGAAAGCCATGAGTACCAAGCAGGCGCTGTCGTGTGGTTGGCCACCGCCGAAACCAGCATCAGGGTGATGAGCCCGGTCGGGCGCTGCCCGTCAGGAAAAATCCAGGGAATCAGGGCTATCACCAGCCACAGGAATCGATGGACCAGGTTCGCCGACAGGAAAATCCATTTCCGATGCCCGTACCGCTCCACCAGGAATGAAGCCGGAAGCTGGATGAAAGCCGCAAAGAAGGGAATCGCGGCAAGCAACCCGAATCCAAACTCGGTGACATGCAGTGATTTTGCATACCGGGTCAGTGTCGCCCCGGTTGTAATAGACTGCCATGACGCCCCGAAAATCCAGGCAATCAGAATCTGCCGCAGCACCATGCGCCGCCCCGGCTCCTCCGTCATGTCGTCTTGTTTTTTGTACGCCTCAGTCATTCTCCACCCGCCAAAAAGCTCTATATTATGCCACCATGACCCGCCAATGGCAAACCGCAGGTGTTCCTTTTACTTCAATCCGCTCCTGATCCGTGATATCAATGCCCACTCATATTGGGGAATAAGTCATCATGAAGTCACAACCTGAATGTCTTGCCTGCATGTTTCGACAGGCGCTGAATACGGCGCGGGCTGCCAGCTCGAACCCGCAAACTCATACCAGAATCATGAAGGAACTGGCCCGCCTCCTGCCCGCCATGGACATGAACCTCGCCCCGGCAACACTGTCAAAACCCATCTACGACACCGTTTACAAAATCACGGGTATCCGCGATCCCTACGCCCGGCACAAGCGCGAAACCAACCAGGCCGCCATGGAACTGCTCCCCGGCCTTGAAGCAACCATCCGGCGGTCAAAAGACCCCTTGAAAATGGCTATCCACCTCGCCGCCGCCGGAAATATCATCGACTTGGGCATTGGCCACGCGTTTGACCTCAAAAAAGACATCGTCCGGATCATGAAGCAGGCGTTCACGATCGACCACTATGTGGCGTTCCTCAAGGAACTTAAGCCCGGACGAAAACTCCTTTATCTTGGCGACAACTGCGGGGAAATCGTTTTCGACCGCGTTCTGGTGGAACAACTCCTGGCCCGCGGGATCAAGGTGACGTTCGTTGTAAAGTCCGGCCCCATCATCAACGATGCCACCCGCGAGGACGCGGATTACGCTGGAATCACCGCCCTCTGCCCCGTCATTGAGACCGGATCCGACGACATCGGCGTGGGCTGGGCCAATGTCTCCCCCGTTTTCCGCCGGCATATCCGTCAATCCGACATCATCCTGGCCAAGGGTCATGGCAATTTCGAGACCTGTGTCGGGCGGCGCGGTAATTATTATTTTCTTCTGAAGGCCAAGTGCGATATTGTTTCCGCAGAGCTGGGCGTTAAAACCGGCGCCACCGTGTTCAAGAGGGCAAAAACATGATCATTGAACCCCATATTCACATGTATTCCCGCACGACCGACGACTATGTCGCCATGTACAAGGCGGGAATCAGGGCGTGCGTTGAACCTTCCTTCTGGATGGGCTGCAACCGCCGGTATGCCGGCACGTTTTTCGATTATTTCAATCTTATCCTCCAATTCGAAACGGTCAGGGCTCGCCGGTTCGGCATCGATCACTACTGCGCCGTCTCCCTCAACCCGAAGGAAGCGGAAGACACCGTGCTCGCCAACGAGGTTATTGACGGGCTCACCCCCTATCTGGACCACCCCCGCTGCGTGGCGCTCGGCGAGATTGGATTCAACGCCATCACCCCCAACGAGGAGAAGGCCTTCGTGCGGCAGCTCCATATCGCCCACGAACGCAAAATGCCTGTCATTGTCCACCTGCCGCATCTGGATAAACTCCGCGGCACACATCGCACCCTCGATATCGTGAGACAGGAGGGCATCAACCCCGACCTCGTCGTGATCGACCATAACACGGAAGATACCATCAAGCTGTCACGCGAAAGCGGGTGCTATTGCGGCATGACGGTCTACCCCATCTCCAAGCTGAACCCCGAGCGGGTGTCGGCTATTATCCGGGAATACGGTAGCGAGCGCATGATCGTCAACGGGTCCGCCGACTGGGGCGTTTCCGACCCCCTCAGCCTGATCAAGGTCGTCACCCGGTTACAGCAGGATGGTTTCGCCAACAAGGACATCGAACGACTGACCTTCGGCAATGCCATGTCGTTTTACAGCCAGTCCCCGAACTGGAAACCCGACTTCACGATCATCCCCCTGGATCCCCGCGAATTCCAGAGGTGATGCGGGGGGCACCCCCTGTTATTCCGAAACCACCACGCGCCAGACACAGGAAAAAACCAGACCTGGCTGGAGCTTGATAATGCCGGGCTTGTGCACCAGTTGACCATCATGGTCAACGGGATCGGCATGACCATACCACGGCTCGATACACACGAACGGAGCGCCGGGCTTGGCCCAGATCCCCAGACAGGGGTATTCTGGAAATTCGACCGTCAACCGGCGGGAATGTCGCCGGGAACACAGGTTGACTGATCGGGACCTGATCTTGACGAACACCAGCGCATCCCGGTCAAACAGGTCGTTCCGCAGCGGCAGCACCCTTTCATTCGACAAGACCCGTTCGGTCTTGGCCGTCAACAAGTGCTCGGGATCAAGCAGCACCGTGTCCAGCCGTTCCGCCTTTTCAAACTGCAGGGCATAGTCCTCAACCTTGTCCCCTGCCCCCCAGTTCAGCCCGAAGGCGGGATGCTCGCCAATCGAGAAGAGCATCTCGGTCGTTCCGGAATTCGTCACCTCAGTAACAACCTCCAGCACATTTTCACACAACCGGTAATGCCGCGTCAGGGTGAAATTGAAGGGATATTGCTTCAATGTTTGCGGGGTGGCCTGGAGCCGGTAGGACAAGGAGTCCTGCGTGGCGGCAACGGGCTCAAACCCTGTATCACGGGCAAAGCCATGCGGCGGCAACTCATAGCTCTTCCCCTCGAATAGATAGCGGTCGTGAGCCAGTTTCCCGACGATGGGAAAAAGGATCGGCGCATGCCGCCCCCACACCGCAGGATCCGCTTGCCACAGATACTCCGTTCCCGATGCACCCTTAAGGGAGCACAATTCCGCACCCAGATTCTTGACCGATACGGAAATCCGCGAATTTGAAATTGTCTTGATCATGGTTTGTTTTACTCCACTTCCTTCACGCTCTTGAGCGAGCGGGCCAACACGATGAGTAGCACCAGGGCGGCCAGAATAATGACTCCCGTCAGGAAGGCCTTGTTATTCAACCAATCATTCAGCCCGGCGCGGGCTGGCTGATACGCAGAATTCTCATGAACTGGACCCAATGTCCGGACCATGGGCTGCAACCCCTGCCGAACCGGAGTCAGGACAGCCTCAAGGTCATACACCGGCGCCGGCGCGTTCTCGTTCCCGTACAGCAGGCGATAGGTGCGCCCCGGTTCCGCCAGCATCAGGACCCGGTACACCGGTCCAAACCCGCGCAACCGCACCTCCGACAGCGGCGGATTGTCGCCGTTCGAGACCGTCACGCGCAACTGCATCACCCGCTGCTCGGGAAAATCGATTTCCAGCTCAGACCGGACATACCCCGGAAGATCCACATTCCTCACCCGCGCCTCAGCCAGGTTGCGCCACCGCGCCACCCCGTTCTCGGTCACCTGGACCTGCACCCGGGCCGCACGACTGAAGTTGCGGGAGGCGCTCACCAGCATGAGCCGGCTCAAGGGAAGCCGCCCGGCATCAACTGTAATCTCCGTGGTTTTCTCCTTCGCGTTTTCCACCACCGAAGGAGCCGGCAGATCCCACTCCCGCCGCGCCTCCCGCCGCGCCTCGACCACGGTTTCATTCCGCCAGAACCCGACACCATCCATGCGGAACGGCGTACGCAACAACTCCTGGGTCCGGATCTCCGCGCCCGCATCCTTCCCGCCCTGCTGGCTTACCAGCTTGACCAGCGGCTGCACCCGCTCCTCTGACGCATTCCCAATCTCAACACGGAACCTCGGACCGGATCCCGCCGGCAGCACAACCTCCGTCCGCCTTACATCAAGGTAGCGGCTATAGTCACAAATGTCGGCATTTTGGACCAGTGGCGTCCAGACCTTGCCATCCGAACTGCCGAATACCGAGACCGACCGGACGAAATCACGCAACGGAGTGGCAACATCAAGGCCATCCGCCCGGTACCCCGAACGGTCCAGCTCGAATTCAGCCTCAATCCGGTTGCCGGGCAGTTCCTTCAAAGCCGTCGCCCGCGAGGCGACAGGACGGCGCACGACACGCGTCTCGTCAACGAGCACTTTCTCGACGGCGCAGGGAATCTCCATGCCGCGGTCATCGACAATCCGGACATCGGTATACCGGTCTGCCGCCGCCTGGTGCAGCGCGGCATCGAACATCGCGGCCGAGACCACGGTTCGCCCCGGCGCGCCCCCCTCCAGTGCCCGGTCGAACTTGAATTGGTCAGGTTTCACAGCGCCGGCCGCAAGGCCGGGCAAAAGGGCGATTAGGAACATCCGGAATGCTTTCATGATGGGTCTCCTTCCGTCACGGATTGGAATCGTTGCCGATATTTGAGATACACAAGCGCCGCGCCCAGCAGCATGACGCCCAACACAATAAAGGCCACGATCTTATAGAGTGCATCGAGGTGAGCGAGATCGGAAAAAAAGATCTTCAGGACTACCACCACGAATCCCAGCAGGCCCGCATAGCGAAGCCCCTTGACGGAACGGCCGATCCCAAAGAACAACAGCGTAAGCGCATAGGCCGCCCAAAGCAGCGTGATGCCACCAGCCCGGAGCCCCGGCACGAACCGGGCGAGAACGGTATTCATCTCCAGTGACAGATAGATGAACAACAGGACCAATGCAGCAATACCGACGGCAAGGCCAACTCGACGCCCCGGCTCATTGCCCCGCGTTTGGAAGAAAATCAGGGAAAGCAATCCCATGCATAATCCGAAATCCACAAACCGGATCAGGGCCAGCCCGGGGAGATAATCGCCGTTATAGCACCACACCGAGTGGCTCAAGCTCCAGCCATCCATATCAATCGCGAGCAGCTTGATCACCATTCCGAGCGCTAGGAGCCCCATCGCCCGCACTGCCCATTTGGCGCCATCTTGCCGCGACAACGCCAGCAGGAACAAGCCAAGCGCAAACCACGCCAGCGTCATGGCAGGAACCGACAAGGCCGGCCAGAAGAATCCGCAGGTCCGGTACAATTCGAAGTGGGCATAGACAAACAGGACCCCGCCGGCCAGCGCAGCGATCAGGCCTCCCGCGGCCCCCTGCCAGGTGGTCGAGGTCAGGTCATTTTCCGGAGCGACCACAAGGGCCCCCGACGAGGGCGGGCGCCGCAGGAATTTCCACGCCACTCCGAGCGAGGCGATCGGCACACCGATCGCAAGCAGGCGTTCTCCCAGGATCTTCAGGTAGGCCACCCACGTTGTATCCGATGGCAACCACATGGAGAACTGGCGGTGCATGTCCCAGATCGCGAGACGTCCCACCGACAGCAGGCACGCCGCACATCCCAGCAGGCGCAGGAACCGACTGTCGATCTTGCCCGCCAGCCAGAGCATTACCACTCCCTGCAAGGCCCAGCTTGTCGTGACCCACTGCCGCGACAGGGC
>JAABPW010000111.1 GCA_011391785.1 Verrucomicrobiota bacterium | reverse complement strand
CACATTGAAGAGGAAGAAGGCAAACCGCAGATGAACGCGGAAAACGCGGATAAGAGGTTTTGATTGAACATGGCTGTGTCTACGCGCCGCGCCGGATAAGGCATTCTCTTCGTCCGCGTTTTCCGCGTTCGTCTGCGGTTGCGCCTCTTTTGCGAGGGCAAATAGCCTGGCACCTTATCCTCCCGGCAACTCAGCCGGCGTCCAGCTTGATGACGCCGCGCTGGCGCTTGACGGTGATGATGCGCTGTTTGAGGGTCTCGAAGATGGGGCGGGGGTCGGGCAGGTCCCGGAGGGGGAGGGACGGGGTCGTTTCGTCACGCGAGATCACGGTGATCGTGCCCACGCGCAGGATGCGATCCAGGAGTGACTGGCGGAATTTGATGTCCTCCACATGCCACAGCTCCAGCGTATCGATGCTTTTGGACAACACGCCGCGTTCGAAATCGATACGGTAGCTGGAGATCCGGTAGCGCACGCAGCGGATCAGGATAATGGAGATCGCGGGCAGGATGGCCGCGAGGAGGATCCCGGCGGGGAGGATCCATGCTCCCCTGGCATGAAACGCCACGCCGGCCACCAGGGCCGCCACGCCCAGTAATCCGGTGAAGAGGATCATTCCCAGTGAGCCGCGCAGGGCCGGGCTTCCTTGAAAGTAAACAACTTCTTCCGTGTCAGCCATGGTTTCAGGTGTGTCCGGTGTCATGAGATTCTCCCTTAAAGTTGTCCGATCCTACTGCGAGCCCAGTCGGGTGACAAGGGGTTTGGGTGTGTGCCGAAAATTCCATTTTTTGGAGGGCGAGGCTTGCCGAGCCGCATCAATCGGGAAGCATGAGAAGCGAACAATCGGTCTGAAAGGCAATGGGTTCGATAGTCATGCGCTTAGTTTGACAGCGGCTCGGCGAGCCTCGCCCTCCAAAAGAAAGGCTTTGGAAGGCCGCCCTCCCTAACCAAATTCTAACACAAAACAAATGGCGTGGGCGCTGCCGGTTGTGGTTGAATCCTCGAGAGTTCAATTTCGAGGTACAATCAGGTGAACTTGGAGGGTTCTATGTTCAATGTAATCAAGCGGGTGTTTATGGCGGGGTTGGCGGGTGGACTGGTTTTGGCGGCGGGATGCGGCAAGGGGCGCGAGGGGGTCACGATGGCGGGATCCACGGCGTTCCAGCCTTTTGCCGAAAAGCTGGCGGATCAGTACATGACCACCCATCCCGGGGTGTCGATCACGGTTCAGGGCGGTGGCTCATCGATGGGGATCAAGTCGTGCCTGTCGGGCGCGGCCCAGATCGGGATGGCGGACCTGGTGAAGCTTCCGGCCGAGGCGGATGCACTCAAGAGTATTGTGGCGGCCCAGGACGGGATCGCCATCGTTCTCAATCCGGCCAATGCGGTGTCTGCCCTGACCATGGATCAGGTCCGGGACATCTTTGCCGGCAAGATCAGCAACTGGAAGGTTGTGGGCGGGGCGGATCATTCGATTTCCGTCATTTCCCGTGAAGCCGGCTCCGGGACACGCTCCTCGTTCGAGCAGGTCCTCGGAGGAATCAAGTTGAGCGGCGACGCCCTTATCCAGGATTCGAACGGGACGATCCGCGAGACTGTCGCCAATGACCCCAATGCCATCGGCTACCTCTCCCACGGGCTGGTCAATGACAAGATCAAGCCAGTGACGGTGGACGGGTATTCCTGCACCGAAAAGGAAATCATGGCGGGAAGCTATAAGCTGGTACGGCCGATCTTCCTGATGGCAAAGCAGGATGCCAGTCCTGCCTGCAAGGATTTCCTGGACTATATCCTGTCGCCCGAAGCGCAGGAATTGATCCACAAGGAAGGGCTGATCAAGGCGAAGTAAGAGAGAGTCAGTAGACAGGAGTCAGTAGACAGAATGAAGACTGTGAATGCTTTGGCCAGGGGATCAGATATTCACTCTAATATTCTGACTCCTGACTCCTGACTCCTGACTCCTGACTCCTGACTACTGCCTACTGACTTCTGCCTTTTTAATCATGAAACTGAATGGCGAAAAGATAGCGAAGTATGCCCTGATGACCGTGGCCTTCTCGGCCCTGGCCAGCTTGCTTCTGATTGCCGTGTTCATTTTCAAGGAAGGGCTCCCCTTCATGCTCAAGGTGGGGGTGAAGGACTTCCTGCTGGCTTCGGACTGGGATCCGCAGGCCGGGAAATACGGCATTTATCCCATGATCATCGCCTCGTTGTATGTCACGTTCGGGGCGATGCTGATCGGGGCACCGCTGGGAGTGGCGGGTGCGATTTTCCTCAACGAGTTCGTGCCCAAGCAGGTAATGCGGGTGGTCAAGCCCACCATCGAGCTTCTGGCGGGCATTCCCTCGGTGGTGTTCGGTTTCCTGGGGGTGATGGTGCTGGCGCCCTTTATTCGCACCCACATGGGCGGGCCGGGGCTTTCCGTGCTGGCGGCCGCGGTCATCCTGGGGATCATGGTCTTGCCCACGGTGATCAGCATCAGTTCCGATGCCATCGGCGCGGTGCCGAACTCCTACCGGGAGGGCGCCCTGGCGCTGGGGGCCACCCGCTGGCAGAGCGTCTACATGGTGACCATCAAGGCGGCCCGGTCGGGAATCATTGCCAGCATCATCCTGGCGATGGGGCGTGCCCTGGGCGAAACCATGGCGGTGATCATGGTGGCCGGCAACACGGTTAAAATCCCGCATTCGGTGACGGATCCGGTCCGGACGCTGACGGCCAATATCGCCCTGGAAATGGCCAATGCCACCGGGATGGCGCGTGAGGCGCTCTTCGCCACCGGGATTGTGCTTTTCGTGGTGATCATGATCCTCAACGGCATCGCCCTCTCGGTGATCAAGACGAAGGTGCGAAAGAAATGAAGATCTCACCGAAAATAACCCAGGCGGTGGCGGTGACGTTGCTGGGGGCGGCCACACTCCTGACGGTGGCGGTGCTGGTGTTCATCATCATCTTTGTCCTGGGCAAGGGGCTTCCATGGGTGGACTGGGAATTTCTTTTCTCGGCGCCGAAGGAAATGGGGCGGGCGGGCGGGATATTCCCGACGCTGGTGGGCACGGTCCTGCTTCCCCTGATGGCCATCGCCATTGCCCTGCCGCTCGGGGTGGGAACGGCGGTATACCTGACGGAATATACCCGGGAAACCCGGTTCACCAGGATTCTCCGGTTCGGCACCGACTGCCTTGCCGGTATCCCGTCCATCCTCTTCGGGCTGTTCGGCTTCATCTTCTTTGTCATTACCCTGAAGATGGGGTGGTGCCTTCTGTCCGGCGGCCTGACGCTGGCGATCATGGTGTTGCCGACGATCATCCGGACCTCCGAGGAGGCCATCCGGTCGGTGCCGAATTCCTACCGGGAGGTGAGTTTCTCGCTGGGAGCAACGCGGTGGGAAACAGTCCTGAAGGTGGTGCTGCCCAATGCCCTGCCGGGGATTGTTACCGGGGTCATGCTGGGCATCGGGCGTTCCATCGGCGAGACGGCGGCGGTCATTTTCACCGCCGGCTCAGCGCTCCGGATGCCCATGTCGGCCTTCGACTCGGTCCGTACAATGTCAGTCCATTTCTACATCCTGGCGCGGGAAGGCATTTCGAATGAGAAAGCCTATGCCACGGCGGCGGTCCTGGTCATTTCTGTGTTGCTGGTGAATCTGGCGGCCTACAGCATGATGCACCGGTTTATTGCCAGGAGGTCCAGATGACCACCCGCAAGCCCATCAAGATTTCCGTCCGTGAACTCCGGGTCTTCCAGGGGAAGGAGGAGGGGCTCCGTGGCGTGAACCTCGCGATTCCCGCCAACCAGATCCTCGGCATCATCGGGCCGGCGGGCGCGGGCAAGACGACTTTCCTGCGGGCGCTGAACCGGCTGAATGACCTGTCGCCGGACACCCATGTCGAGGGTGAGACCCTGCTGGATGGCCAGGACATCTATCATCCCTCGTTCGACGTGGTGGCGCTTCGCAAGCGGGTGGGGATGCTGTTCGCCCTGCCCGTGGCCTTGCCGATGAGCATCTTTGAGAACGTGGTCTATGGCCCGAGACTGTCGGGGGTCCGGAACCGGAAACGCCTGGATGAGATCGTCGAGCGGAGCCTGAAGGCGGCGTTCCTGTGGGACGAGGTCAAGGACCGGCTCCCGATGTCGGGACTGCGCCTCTCCGGCGGCCAGCAGCAACGGCTCTGCCTGGCACGGGTGCTGGCCATGGAGGAGCTGGAGGTGATCCTGCTGGACGAGCCCTGCTCCGGACTGGACCCGATCTCCACTGCCAAGATCGAGGAGGCGTTGACGATCCTGAAGGCGAAGTACACCATCATCCTGGTGACCAACAACACCAAGCAGGCGGCCCGGGTGGCGGATGACACGGCCTTTTTCCTGAATGGCGAGATGGTGGAATACGGGCCTACCGGCAAGATTTTCACCGTGCCCGACGACAAGCGGACGAATGACTATGTGACGGGGAAATTCGGATGAGCACAGACACCGTTATCACCGTGAAGGGGTTGGACCTGTTCTATGGGGATTTCCAGGCCCTGAAGCAGGTGCCGATGAACGTGAAAACCCGGCATATCACGGCCCTGATCGGGCCGTCGGGCTGCGGCAAGTCGACCCTGCTCCGGACGCTCAACCGGATGAACGACCTTATCCCCGGCGTGCGGGTGAGCGGTTCCATTCTTCTGGATGGCAAGGACATCTATTCG